>JBEIIK010000061.1:0-13289 GCA_040380835.1 Ignavibacteria bacterium
AACTATAAACTTGGTTTGCCCCTTGGCCTGCGTGCGGGACAGACTTCTACGGAGCCGACCAAGATCGAGGCGTACTACAGCGGACTGGCATATGAACTTGTCGGTCTGCACTTCCGCTCGATCAAAGAGATCTGGTCGGGCAGGCTCTCTGACGGTACGGTCATCCCTTCCTTCCGTGAATATCTCCTGGCAGTGGTCAACGGACCACGTCTGGTGGAAGAAACCGAGGCGCAGATGGCACGCGTTGACGAGGCCTACGCAACGGTGAGTCAGAGTCAGATGGACGTGCTCATCCGCACTAACCCGCAGGCACTTGTAGCATTGCACACAGAGATGCAGAAGCTGACACGCTTCATCAAGAGTGAGATGTCGTCTCTGCTTGGGATCTCCATCACCTACAGCAGCGGTGACGGCGACTAGTCAATGATCGATCACCGTCCGATGTCGCTCGCCCCCTTGGCGATCCTTCGCATCATCTTCGGCCTGGTGATGGTGATCTCCTGCGTGCGCTTCGCTGCCCTGGGGTGGATCCATGAGCAGTACATCGCTCCGGTTGTGCACTTCCCATATGCCGGGTTCGAGTGGGTTGTGTCGCTTGGTGACCCCGGGATGTATATCCTGTTTGGTGTGATGACGCTGGCCGCCGCCGGCATTGCCCTTGGCTCGTGGTATCGGATCAGTAGTGTGGTGTTCTTCCTGAGCTTCACCTATGTGGAGCTCATCGACAAGACGTACTACCTCAACCACTACTACTTCGTCAGTATCGCAGCTTTTCTGTTCTGCCTAGTTCCTGCGCACCGGATGTTCAGCCTCGACGTGATGCGCCGTCCGAAGCTGCGTGCTGATGTGATGCCGCGCTGGGTGCTGGACATCTTCAAACTCCAGATCGCCATCGTCTATCTCTATGCTGGACTTGCCAAGATCAATCATGCATGGCTGATCGATGCCATGCCTCTGCGCATCTGGCTGCCGGCGCAGAGCGACGTGCCACTGATTGGACCGCTGATGACGCTTTGGTGGCTGCCGTGGGTGTTCTCCTGGGCTGGCATGCTGTTCGACTGTTCCGTACCGTTTCTTCTGTGGAACAGGCGTACTCGCCCGTTTGCCTATGCGAGCGTAGTGGTGTTCCATGTGATCACCGGCATGATGTTTCAGATCGGCGTCTTTCCACTTGTGATGATCGCCATGACGCTGGTGTTTTTTGAGCCCGGCGCTCGGTCGGAACCAGCACGACCATCGGTGGTGCGGATGCCTCGCCCCCTGAACGTGATCCTTACCGTCCACTTCATCGTGCAGATCCTTGTTCCGTGGAGATTTCTGCTCTATCCGGGCGATCTGTCCTGGACCGAGGATGGTTACCGTTTCTCGTGGCGTGTGATGCTGATGGAAAAGGCCGGAACGGCAACCTTCACGGTGTGGGATGGGGCTTCCGGACGCGGTGGAATCGTCGACAACAGTGAGTTCCTCAATGCGCATCAGGAAAAGCAGATGTCGATGCAGCCTGATATGATCGTGCAGTATGCCGGCTTTCTTCGCGACGAGTTTACACGACGAGGCGTCACACGTCCGCGCGTGACCGCCGAGGTGTGGGTGACGCTGAACGGGGCTTCTGCACGGCGCATGGTAGATCCGACGAGGGACCTTGCCGCTGAACGGATCGGCACCGGAGCTAGTTCATGGGTGCTTGTGCGATGAGACACGTTCGCATTGCCGCCATGCTCTTTGTCACGACGCTTGCCGCAAACGCTCTGCGGGCCGGCGGCGCAGCTGAATCTGAAGCGGTTCTGACACGTTCAGGTGCCAAGGATACGGTTGTGATGCGCGTCGTCGAAGTTATCGGGCTTCATGAATCACCCTTTCAGATCACACGGATTGAGGATGTCGAGGCTGGCGTCATCTTCGCTGGCAAGAAGACCGAGCGTATCACGCTGTCCAATGTCATTGCCAACACTGCTACGAATAACACGCGGCAGACGTTCTCAGGTGTGGCAGGACTGACGATCTGGGAAAGCGATGCAGCCGGACTGCAGCTCGGCATCGGCGCGCGTGGACTGAACCCCAATCGCACATCGAATTTTACAACGCGCCAGAATGGCTACGACATTTCGGCAGACCCGCTTGGTTATCCTGAAAGTTACTACACGCCCCCTCTGCAAGCTCTGGAGCGCATAGATATCGTGCGTGGAGCCGGTGCGCTACGCTACGGCACGCAGTTCGGTGGCGTGGTTAACTTCATCATGCGGGAGGGTCCGCGTGATAAGCCCCTTGCGGCCGATGTAATGCTCACAGGGGGCTCGTTTGGATTCCTAAGCGCCATGACGCGTCTGGGCGGAACCATTGGGAAGACCACCTACACGGCACTCTATCAGCATCGCCAGGCCGGTGGATGGCGTCCGAACAGCAACTTTTCACAGCATCTCGGATACGCAGCTCTGACGCAGCAGCTGGCTCCAAATGTCCGTATCAAGGCCGACGCTACCGTGATGTCCTACCTGGCGCATCAGCCCGGCGGACTTACCGACCGTCAGTTTGCGATCGATGCGCAGGCCTCACTGCGCGGGCGTAACTGGTTTGCCGTGGACTGGCTCATGGCCTCACTGACTGCCGATTGGATCATTGATACCTCGACATCGCTGCGTTCGATGTTCTTCGTTAACAGCAGCTCGCGCGTGGCCCTGGGCAATCTCGATCGCATCAACATGATCGATCTGGGTGGCGAGCGAACCATGATCGACGGTCTGTTCCGGAACGTTGGCAACGAAACAACGTTGCAGCATGATCTGTCAGTTTCAGGAATGGACGTTTCGTTCCTTAGCGGTGTTCGACTATTCAGCGGCACAACGATGCAACGTCAGGGAACAGCATCCAACGGCACCGACGCTGATTTCCGATACACGGGAAGGGGCTTGCGTGACGGATCGGACTTTACGTTTCCTAACGCCAATGCAGCTGTGTTTGCAGAGGCCGTGATCTCCGTGACGGATCATCTGCGCATCGTGCCGGGTATCCGGCTTGAGCATATAGCAACACGGGCCGATGGCTACTATGGGATGAGCCTGCGCGATCTTGCGGGCAACCTCATCGTGGACAGTCTTGTTAGCGAGTCGCGGCAGCGAGACCGCACAATTGCGCTTGCCGGTATTGGTCTTAGCTACAAGCTCAGTAGCCTTGAGTTCTATGCGAACGTGACGCAGAACTACCGGTCGATCACATTTAGCGACCTGCGCATCGTCAATCCGAATCTTGTGGTTGACCCGATGATCACGGATGAGCGCGGAGCGACGTTCGATCTGGGGCTGCGAGGAACCGTTGATGACCTCCTGACGCTTGATGCGTCGGTCTTCTATCTGCGATACAACAATAAGATCGGTGAGGTCCTTCGCAGCGACCAGGCTCCACTCTACCTTCCGTATCGCTACCGCACAAATGTCGGTGACGCCTATACCGCCGGTATTGAGGCGATGACGGAGATAAGTCTGACGCGACTTGCCGGCGCATCGATCGAAACGGCGATAGCCGATGTCCATCTGCTACTGAACGGATCTGTGATCAGGGGTCGATACATCTCTGATGGTGACCCCACGATCGATGGCAAGTTGGTTGAATACGTGCCGGATGTGGTGCTTCGCTCCGGGCTGATCATTCGGTCCGGCAAGTTTCGTGGGTCGTTTCTGGTGTCAGCCACCGGCAAGCAGTATACCGATGCAACCAACGCCGAGTTCTCCTCATCAGCCGTCAGTGGGGCCATCGCAGCCTATACCGTGGCGGATCTTACCGTATCGTATTCGATGAGCCCCGTGACGATCGAAGCAACCATGAACAATGTGTTCAATGCACGTTATGCTACGCGCCGCGCAGAGTCGTATCCTGGACCCGGACTTATTCCGTCTGATCCTCGAAGCATCTTCCTTGGTGTGCGCCTGTCACTCTGAACCTGGCTCATCGACAGAGATCGCGGGAGAGTCCGGCAGCTTCCATGTTGCCCAGTGTTGAGGCCCTATTCCAATCGGCACAGGCTTCCTGAACCCGTCCGGCGTTGTAAAGACCCTTGCCCCGGTTGAGATACGTTATGGCGAATGTCGGATCAAGCTCAATGGCACGCTGGAAGTAAGGCTCGGCGTCATCGAGATACCCAAGCTTGGCCTTGATGGATCCGATCATCGCCCATCCCTCGGTGAACGTGGGCCGCAGAGACAGTGCTGTATGGTAATGCTTCAAGGCAAGCGTGTAGTCGTCCTGGTTGTTAGCCCAGTTTGCAAAATTGTACTGTGCGGCGAACAACTCTGGATTGCGTTTAATGGCATTCCGGAAATCATCACCGGCCTGAACCATCTGCTGCATGTCCTGATACAGCACGCCACGATTGACCAGGGGCTCGGCATATGTAGGACATTCGGAGGCAGCCTGCGTGTAGTCTTCGATCGCCCCCTGCCGGTCTCCGGAGCTATAGCGCAGATACCCTCTGTTCAGCAGCGCCATTCCCGAATGGGGATTGCCCTTGACGGCCATGTCGTAAAAATCAGCCGATGTCTTGTAGTTACGGGCACGGCTGTATGAAAACCCGCCATAGGCGAGGATGATGGCGAACACGGCACCGGTAACAAATCGTGCTGTGCGTCCACTGTACAATCGGTCAAGAATTACGGCGACCACGATTGCCAACCCCATCATCGGCAGGTAGGAACGGTGCTCGAGATAGTCATAGGCAATATCACCTAGCTCGTTTGTATAGGCTACGCCCGGGGCTGAGAAGAGCACAAACCACAGCACCCCGAACAGCACAAGTGTGCGCGTGCTCTGGCTGGCGCCTCGCAAAGCACCGTAGAGCAGGGCTCCGGCCACGACGGTGCCGAGTCCTGTGACCAACCACGAGAATGCCGGCAAGGGGGCCAGCCCGACGGGAACAAGGAACTTGCCTATCATCTCGGGAATGGCTCTGAGGTTATTCAGGAACGGGACCAAACCGAAAACGGTGGCATCCGGGTACTTCGGGATCACCATGCTGCGCGTGATGAACCACAGCGCAACCGGAATCACACATGGCAGCAGAGCGAGAAAGAGCTTCTTGCCGGTGCCTGCCCTATTGGGGTACAGCTTCCACCAGGCCGCGGTGATGATGACGGGAATGAGCACCGATGTCTCCTTGGAAAACATCGACAGAAAGAAGCAGACATGCAGACTGATCAGGGCAGCAACACTGCCGGTATCAAGGTACGCGAACGTTGACCGCAGACACAGGAGCGTGAACATTGCGATAAGCAGGTCGCCCCGTCCGGGCGCCCATGCAACCGCATGGACAAACAGCGGCGATGTAGCATAGATCAGCGCGACGGCGAACGCGATTCGCGGACGGAAACGAAGGTCCTTCAGGAGCTGGAACAGCAGAAAGCAGCTGACTATATGAAGCAGGATGTTTGTGAAGTAATACGGCCAGCTCTTGCCTCTGCCTAGCTGAGTGTCAACAAAAAATGTAAGGTTTTGAAAGGGGCGGTAGAAGTTGCGTCCGGGGTTGTTGAAGAAGGCATCCCGCTTGAGGACCTCGATCGCATTTGAGGAGTTCAACAGGATCTTCTGGTTGAATGTGATAATAACATCCTCGTCGAACTTGCCGACAGTGAAGTTCAGGCTCTGACCATAGACGGCAAGAGAGACGATGATGATCGTAACCGCAGCGGCTATGTTGCCGGAAAGGAGATCGAAGATCGTTGGCGGTGTGGTTTGTCGGCGTTCTGCCTTTTGATTACGTGCCATGCGCCTGAAGCTATCCGAAGGGTTTGCAGTGGTTGATTCGGCGGCAATATAGCCAGTTGGATGTGCACGTTTGGTAGTTTTGCCAGCGTCGACTCCGCGAACGCGTCGGTCAGATCTGTGATCAGTTTCCCCCTCCCATTCGTTGCCTTCATCCTTGCCGCTGCGTTGCTGTTACAGTCCTGCGGTCAGCTTTGCATTCTGGTAAGCGTGCGCATGGTTGCGCGGATCGAGGCAAAGGCACTCGTCGGCTCGACGATCTCACCGCAGCGTTGCACGAGAGTGATCGTCAACCGAGCAACGCAACGGACAGCCCACGGCACGATAGTATGGAAGGAGGAGAACGAGTTTGTCCTCGGCGAGTCCATGTTCGATGTGCTCCACCGGTATGACTCATCGGACGTGACCGTGATCGTGGCCGTACGTGACGGTGCCGACTCATGGTGGCATACCACCATTGGACGTGAGCAGGACAGCCAGTCACGCCGGCGGACAACTAGCGGTCCGGTTGAACGGCTTCTGGCGCAGCTTGCCTCAGTGAAGGCCGTAACCAGCGAGATCATCCTCCATGAGCCCCCTACAAAGTCACTCAGGGGTGACATTATCCGACAGTCAGAGCCGCTGCGCTCCGGCCACCGAACATTGATCGATCGACCTCCGCTGATGGCGTGATGCCTTCGGCACCTTCGGGTGCACTTCATCATTCCAACCATCAACGAGGATACAATGAACAGCATCATTCGTGCTGTCGCATGGGGTCTGGCGTTGTCCGTTGCACCCTTACGTGCTGCGGTCGACTCACTCACAGCTACAGATACTCTGCGAACACTGCAAAAGAAGGCCGTTGTCGTCAGCGCAAGTCGCTGGGCGGAACGGGCCTCAACTGTTTCACGGCAGATCACCGTCATCGGCTCCGACGACGTCCGTGAACGCAATCCCGGAACAGCCGCCGACCTGATCGAAGGTACCGGGGAAGTTTACATGCAGCGCAGTCAGGCCGGGGGCGGTAGCCCGCGCATTCGGGGCTTTGCTGCGAACAGCGTCCTTCTGGTTATTGACGGTGTTCGCATGAATAACGCGATCTACCGGTCGGGCAACCTTCAGAATCTGATTCAGGTAGATGCGAATTCACTGGCATCGACCGAGGTGCTGTTTGGTCCCGGTTCTGTTCAGTACGGTTCTGATGCACTCGGCGGCGTGATCGCAATGCAAACGAAAGACCCGGTTCTGAGCGACTCTGCTCTGGTGATGTTTGGTGGTGGTTTTATCCGCACGGCTTCGGCTAGCGGCGAGCGCACCGGATCGATTGAGGTTGACCTGTCACTTCCTGCATTCGCGTCGTACACGGCGATAACGTACAGCTCGTTTGGTGACCTTCGCTCCGGACGCGTGATGCCATCGCAGCAGCCGGAGTTCGGTCTTCGACCCTGGACGGTGCAGCGGATCGGTGGTCGGGATACCGTAGTGGTGAACCCGGATCCTCACCGTCAGGTCTCGAGCGGGTACGATCAGATCAACGCCCTGCAGAAGTTACGCTGGAAGCTCGACGATGCGATGGAGCTGAGATATACCGGGCTGTTTACCACATCATCCAACATTCCCCGCTATGATCGACTGGTCGAAACCCGCACGGTGGGATCATCGACACGTCCACGTTCGGCAGAGTGGTACTACGGACCCCAGACGTGGCTGATCAATTCGCTCGCGTTTGATGTTCGACGTCCCGTCTTCATCGCCGATGAACTGAAGGTGACCATCGCTCACCAGTGGTTCGAAGAGTCCAGGCATAGCAGAAACTTCGGCAACCCGGTTCGTCGGGATCAGTTTGAGCGCGTGTCGATCATCAGCGCCAACATTGATGCGAAGATCGAGCTCGACGATTCGGGGAATGACCGTGATCTCTACTACGGCGTCGAGGCAACATTTCAGGATGTTCGCTCACGGGCCAATAATGTGAACATAGACACGGATATGACCACGCTCGGGGTTACACGGTATCCGGACGGAGGATCAACTGTTGATCAGGTCGCCGCCTATGCTCAGCTGCGTTGGGAGTTTCATCCTCGTCTGTCCGTTGCCGCCGGCGTGCGCGCAACAGCCATTCAGCTTCGCTCGCAGATCACGCCGGAGTCAGTCTTCAGAGTGCCGTTCTCCACCATTCAGACAGATCCGTCAGCGCTCACCGGCTCGATCGGCGGATCATGGGCCGCAACAGATATTCTGAAGTTCCAGGGGAATCTCGCCTCCGGGTTTCGAGCACCCAATGTTGATGACATCGCAAAGGTCTTTGAATCCGAGCCGGGTCGCGTGGTCGTACCAAACCCCGGAGTTCGCCCGGTTACCGTGCTGACGGCTGAAGGGGGCTTGCACATCGCTCCACTCGAAGGAGTAACGTTCCAGGCAACCGCCTACAGATCGTGGTTGAGTGATGCATTGGAGAAGCGACCATTTAGCTTGGATGGACAGGATAGCATTGACTTCAACGGCCAGACCAGTCAGGTTATCGCCGTTCAAAATGTGGGCACGGCCCGCATCTGGGGAATCAGCATGGTACTCGATGTCGAGTACCGCACCGTGCGATTGCACGCCACGGCAACCGGTGTATGGGGTCGTGACGAAACGAACAATGTCCCTCTCGAGCATGTCACGCCGGCCTTCGGTCTTGTACGCGTGCATTGGTCACCGGCGCTTGGACTTGATCTCACAGCGGATGTCCGGTGGTCAGCCGCATGGCTTGTGTCGGAGATCTCTCCAGCTGATCAGCCCCTTATCGGCATGACAATCCCGCAAGGGGGCTTACCTGCATGGACCGTGGCGGGCGTGCGAGCATCGTATGACGTCTCATCAATGCTCACCGCCCAGCTGGCCGTAGAGAACATCTTCGATCTGCAGTACCGTCCGGCAGGCTCGGGGATCTCTGCCCCCGGACGCAACATTGTTACTACCCTGAGAGTGCGACTCTAGCTCGCTGCCGTCGTCACCACCCGCGAGCACATCACTGTGAGCGAACCAGCATACCAGATGAGCCGCGGGTGGTACGACCGTGCAGTATGTAGCGGTAGGACCCGGATGCTGCGGCAGCGGCACCATTGGTCATACCGTCCCAGATCACCGTGTAGCGTCCTTCGTCAATTGGTGTTTCACGAAGAAGAGAACGAACAAGGTTGCCCTGCATATCAACGATATCGATGGTGATCACATCGGCCGTGGTCAGCGTAAAGGCAATCGAGGTGTTATCGACCGATGGATTCGGAAACACGTGCTCGTCGAGGTAGTCCGTGTTCCACAGGATCGGGATTCCGGTTGAGATCGAGTCGTAGCAGTTCTTTGCGCCGATGATGTAGGATGCTGAGACATCCTTGTTCTTTCGGTTGCTGGCCTCATTCTTCGGAGGATAGCTGCGCACGTACTCGATCTTCGTGGCTTCGGGACTGACGCTTACGCGGATGTGACCCGAGTTCGGCAGAATTAGCCCCTCGAGATAACCATAGGATGTTGCTTGTCCTGTGCCGGAATAACGAGCGTGGCTTGGCTGCGGTACTTCCTGGTAGATCAGGCAGTCCTTCTCCTGCTTGCCAAAGAAGTGGTCGTGACCGTGAAAGAACACGTTCACACGGTGACGCTTGAGAAGGTCCTTGATCGGCATTTCCCAGCCCGGACGATTCTTAGAAAACCCTTCTGTGCCATCGAGGTTCTTACCGCCCCATTCATAGCGATCGGCAAACTCTACGCCTCCGCGACCGTCGGGGTCGCCCCCTACAAGCTGGTGGGAGAAGATGAACTTGAAGGTTGCCGTTGATTTGGCGAGCGTTACCCGCAGCCACTCATACTGTTCCTTACCCAGCGTCCAGCGCCAGCCATTCAGTGAGTCGGGCTTCGGCTTGGTGAACCAATACGGATCAATGACCAAGAACAGCGCGTCGCCCCATTCCCAGGCGTAGTATGCACCACGACGTCCAACGAATGGATAGCTGGCAGTGTCGCCTGAATAGAAACCGTCTGGCTCGGGATTAAGAAAGTACTTCTTGCGGTCAGTGGTGCCATAGACCGGTACGTTGTCTGCCGTCCCGTTATTGAGCCATCCTGCCTCGCCTTCATGATTGCCGAGGGTGATGAAAAGGGGCGTTGAATGACACGCTTCTTCGTAGTACGATCTCATCATGTGTACGCGATACGTGATCGTATCATGTGTGACCTTCTTCTGGGCGTTGGTCATCTTATCCGACATGAAGATGTCACCAAGATCGATCATGAAGTCCGGCGTATCCTCCAACTCATTGCGCAGCGTTCGCAGGTACACCGAGGAGTCACTCTGCTCATCCATGTGCGGATCAGCCTGGATCACAAATGTGAATCCCGAGCCTTTCCTGCGCTGTGTATGGAATGAATATGTCGGGCGAGTAACAGACGGGGCTCCCTGCTGCGTTCGATACACCACCTGGTAGAAGTAGCGTGTATCAGGTTGCAGATCGTTGATCACGAAGGTTGCCGGCTCAGCGGAATCGACCCTTGTCCAAGGCGTCTGCGCATTGAGCGCATCCGCCGCCGTGCCGTAGTTGACGCGTGCCTCGACGCTCTGCTCGGGCACGACCTGAATGGTGATGGACCTGTCGGTCGGACGTCCCAGCAGCTCGCGGTGCTGGAGCGTCTGTGATGTGGCAGCAGTGATACTCGTAAGAACCAGAGCAACGATGAATCGCATTATCGAACCCCGATCATGATGGTCTGTCGCGTCGGCGAACCATCAATGGTCGCAACCACATCGTAGAGTCCGTGTGGAAGCGTTGAGACATTGATGGATGTTGATGACGAGCGTAGCACAACCTGACCCAGTGCGTTGGAGATCGTCACATCGACGGATGATGTGGTCGGCGCAAGAATGTTCAGTGACTCGCGTGCGGGGTTGGGTGCGATAACGGCTTCACCTTCCAACGTTTCGTCATCAACAGAGACCGGGCGCTGCTTGACGGTGTAGGAGTGGCCGACGGAGCCATTCGTGTTTGCACCACCAACGGTATCCTTCGGCATGTAGGCGCGCACAAAGTCGACAACTACGCCGGCATCGGAAACCTTCACGCGTAGGTGACCTGTACCGCGCATGGTCACGTCGGTGTAGGCATCTGCATTTGCCAGCACGCCGATCTCGTAGGTCGAGTCGCTCGGCATCGGAGTCTCCTGATAGACAAGGCCGTCGAGTTCTTCCTTGGCATAAAGGTGGTCATGACCCTGGAAGAAGATATTGACGCCGGTATTCACCATGAGCTGGTGGATAGGAAGCCCCCACCCCGGACGAAACTTGTCGAACTCGTACGTTCCCTTGTTACTGTAGCCGCCCCACTCAGCCCCTTTAGCAGTGACTACGGCACCTCGACCCTGACCGCGAGTGTGGTGGGCGAAGACGAACTTGTATTTGGCATTGCTCTTCTCCAGTGCATTCCGCAGGAAGCGGTACTGCGTCTCTCCAAGCGTCCAGTCCCAGTTCTGCGGCTTTTCGTTCACATCACAGTCGCGATACACATCCAGAACAACGAACAGTGCATCGCCCCATTCGAATGCATAATAGTTCTCGGGGTAATCAATGCCATTGGGCTCCCGCGTCATGTTGCCGGTGTAGAACCCGTTCGGGAAGGGATTCGGATAGTAGTACTTGCGCCATATCGTGCCCCAGACAGCAATGTTGTTCGGAGCGTTCTGCTTGAGATAATACCCGGTCTCACCTTCGTGATTTCCGAGGCAGAAGTAGAATGGGACGGAGTGACAGATCGAACCGAGGTACTGCAGATAGTCACGGTGCAGGTCGTCCATGTCCTGACTGGTCGTGGTTGTGGGTGTATGGTCATCGCCGAAGGTGTCACCCAGTGACAGCAAGAAATCGGCGCTGTCCTTTTTCATGTTTTCGAGTGTGATCTTATACATCGCCGGGATGCCCTTCTTGTCGTAGAGGTGCTCGTCAGCCTCTACGAGAAAGGTAAAGGACTCGCCCCTTGCCCTTTGCGTCCGGAACGAATACTCAGGTGAAGCTTCAAAGGTCGAGCTGCCATTGTCGCGATAACGAAGCCGATACCCGTAGCGCGTATTCGACGTCAGACCTGTGATGTCGGTCTTGATCGATTCACCAGCCTTGATGGCTGTTGCCGGTGTCTGCATACTGTACATGCCGCTCAGCGTCCCGTACTCCAGGTAGTACTCCGCCGGCTTGATGAAGTTCACGGCAGCCGTGATGGACCTGTCTGTTGGACGTCCGAGAATGATGGAGAAGTCCTGGGCCGAAAGGCGGTTCACGATACATATCAGAATCGCCAGACGGCATAAGAAGACCCGTAGCAGACGCATGAAGTTGCTTTCGATGAGATGGTGAGTAGTAGAGGATTGGCCCCGCTTGAAAACCACCGTGCGACGGTTTGTTACATTCGCTGTGCGAAATCGTTGTCTGATTCGATGCAACAGGACTGGCAGATGCAACAACTCGACATCACTTATTGCCGGCAGTCGCTGCGACATGCCGCTCTGCAAGCACTGGTTTTGATGACATTATCGGCTGCGCCAGCGGCGGCCACAACGCTCAACGTCGGACCCCAGAAGGAGTTTGCCGACCCACGAGTAGCGTGTCTGAAGGCAAAGCCGGGCGACACGGTGCTGATTTATCCGGCAACGTACCGCGGAACGTTTTGGATCGAGAATCTCAACGGCAGCGCCGAGGCACCGATCGTCATCCGCGGTACAGACCGCTCCGGCGTCGTCTTTGAAGGGGGCTCGGAGTCGATGCACTTCTCGGAATGCTCCTACCTGATCGTCGAGAACTTCTCGGTCAGGGGGCAAACCAGCAATGGCATGAACTGCGATGATGGTGGCACGTTCGATACTCCGACGCATCACATCACCTTCCGTGGTATCACCTTCGGGACAATGGGTGCAACGGGGAATAACGATCAGCTGAAGCTCTCGGGACTGGACGACTTCGTGGTGGAAGACTGCATCTTCGAAGACGGCTCTGCCGGTGGAAGCGGTGCCGACATGGTGGGATGTCATAAAGGCATCTTCCGCAACAACACCTTCCGCCGTCTTGGCTCAAACTGCATTCAAGCCAAGGGCGGAACGCAGTTCATCCGGATCGAGCGGAACTCGTTTATCGATGGTGGTGAGCGCGCATTGAACCTCGGTGGATCGACGGGCCTGGCCTTCTTCCGTCCGCAGGACGCACGGTTCGAAGCCGCCGATCTGACGGTCGTTGCCAACCTCTTCGTGCGCTCGGTCACGCCAATCGCCTATGTGGGCTCTGTTCGCGTAACAGTAACCAACAACACGATCATCGATCCGCAGCGCTGGGTGTTTCGGATCCTTCAGGAAACAGTTGATGCCTCGCGATTTCTGCCTTGTGGCGACAACGTCTTTCAGAACAACCTTGTTGTGTTCCGCTCTACGATCTCCCGACATGTGAACATCGGCGCTAACACAGCCCCCTCCTCGTTTACGCTTCGCAATAACCTCTGGTATAACGTCGATGCCCCGTCATCATCACGTCCGCAAGAGGCGCAGCTGAC
>JBEIIK010000062.1:0-13007 GCA_040380835.1 Ignavibacteria bacterium
CGCTGAATAGCGTAGGTGTCGCTGCTCAGCATACCGTCGGCGCTCCAGGAGATCGCAACCGGTGTGCCTTCACACAGGTACGGACTCGTCGTTGGTGTTCTCCACGTAACAACGCCGTAGGCGTATTTATCGACATAGGCGGAAAAGGTCTTGCCGCCGGCAACCCGCCGCGTTCCGACGTTGTAGACATCACCATAGGAATCGAGGGCTAGTGCCATCGGCTGGTCCGTACCTGTTGTTCCGATGATCGTTGAGTAGTTCGGTTCGAGCATCGCCAGTCGCACAAGAAAGCCGTCCATTTCGCCCCTTGGCTGCGAGTTTGCACCGAGACCGATCTCGGGAATGGCCGCCGTGGTCGTACCGACGGCTGTGACGATCGAGCCTGCCGAGCGGGCTGCTGTGACCTTGTCGTCACCTGTGCCTCCGATGTATTGGGCCGAGACAAGCTTCAGGCCGGTTGCCGAGACGGCCGCGTAGAAACCATCGTAGTTGCCGCCATACGTGGAGTTGACCTCGGCCGGGATCGGCAGGTCCTTGCTCTTGGTATATCCGAGCAGATAGACGATATCCTCCGGTCCTGTCGCGACAGCCGTACCAATATCTTCGCCCTCGCCGCCGAAAAAGGACGAGAAAACCATAGAACCGCCAAGCTGGATCTTGATCACGACAGCATCGCGAGCGCCGCCGAAGGTGTTGTCAAACGAATTCTCGCCGGTTTCTTCCCAGCGCCCGCTGCGACAGCCGTAATATGGGCAACCGCCATCTTCTACCCACACCCGTGTCTTGACCGGATAGGTTGGGAAGTCGTTCGAGGAAGTTACCCCTCCGATGATGGCGTTGTTCTTCGAGTCCACGGTGACCGACAGCATCTCGTCGTTCTCCAGACCCCCGAGGTAGCTCGCGGCATTGACGATCTTGCCGGTTGATTCGATCGAAAGGAAGAATCCATCGTTTTTGCCATTCTGAGTCTCGTCAAAGCTATTGACCGTTGGCAGGGCCTTGGCTGAGGCGATCGTGCCGACGACGACGACGTCCCCCGTAGCCCCAATGGCGATCGCATTGGCACGGTCAGGACCCGTACCACCGATGTACATTCCGGCCAGGACGGTCTTAAGGTCCGCCGATAACCGCGCCACAAAGCCATCCGTCGCCCCCTTAAAGGCGCCCTTGATCGGCGAAGCAGGAAGCGGTAAGTCTGTAGAGTTTGTCTCACCGCAGATCCACACCGAACCGTCAGCAGCAACGGCTACTCCAGTGATGACGTCGCGTCCAGATCCGCCGAAACTTGCGGATGCGAGGATCGATTCAAGGTCCGCCGAGTGAATGACGATACTACCGTCGCTCTTGGCGGCTTCTCCGGTGTTGCCGACGGAGACGAGATTGCCATTTTTCAGAAGGGCCGTCGCGGTGGCGTCGGTCATCTTCTCGAAGGCAGTTTGGGAAAGGGCAGTACTCAGTGTTGCGACGAAAATGACGCCGACACGAAGGAGCGATCTGATCATATATGTTCCTGTGCAGAAGGTTGAGCGGAATCTAGTACAACAAAGTCTGAGTTTGGGCCATTCGGTTACATCGCGCAAAAAAAAAATGTATGGAAACGACTGGTTAGGTTCACTGAGCCAGATATCCACCATCAACGGGGATGTAGCTGCCAGTGATGAAGGAGGCATCGTCAGAGGCCAGGAAAGTGACCACAGAGGCCACTTCTTCGGGGGTGCCGATGTGGCCAATCGGGTGCCTTGCTACCACCGAGCCGGCGATCTCGGGCATTTGCATGACGCCTGAGATCATTGGAGTGTCGATGAATGCCGGCCCGACGGCATTAACCCGAACCCCCTGAGAGGAGTGATCCAGGGCGGCAGCTCGCACCAGGCCGAGCAGGCCATGCTTTGATGCAGTATAAGCGGGCGCTCCGGCGAAGCCAACAGCGCCAAGGATGGACGAGACAACGATGATCGATCCCTTACCCTGTTTGAGCATAACCGGCAGTTGAGCGCGCATGCCATAGAACACGCCGGAGAGATTAACGTCGACAACGCGTCTCCACTCGTCGATCGGGAATTCTGCCGTGGGAGCCCCTTGGCCGGCAATCCCGGCGTTGTTTACGGCAAAATCGAGACGTCCGTACTCCCGCATGGTCGCCTCAACACATGCCGTGTGATGATCCGGGTCCGCTACGTTGCAGTGAACATAGATGGCCTTTCCGCCACTTTGGCAAAGCTCATCGGCCAGCTGTTGGCCGTGGCCATCTTGAATGTCTGCCAGTACAACGGATGCACCCTGCTGAACAAATCGGCGAGCAACTGCTGCGCCAATGCCGGAAGCAGCTCCGGTAACGATGACTACTGACATGGATTTCCTTTGAGGAGGATTGAAAAATCTCTTCGGTAGCGATGCGATCTACTTGATTCGTCGAAACGGGGCAATCAGCTGGCGAAAGAAGCCGTGGGGATAGTGCTCCACATCGTCGAACCCGAGAGGAATGTCGCGTCCGGATGCCGGCATATACGCGGTGCCGAAGACCCAGTCCCATATGCTTAGCGTCAGCCCATAATTCACGCTTTTCACGCCGGCCGGTAGATGCTTGGCATGGTGCCAGATATGCATCTGGGGCGTATTGAAAATGTACTTCAGGGGGCCTACTGGTAAAATGATGTTTGCATGATTGAGGTGTCCGACGGCGGTGGCAAAGACGCCAACGGCAAAGAAGTCCACGAGATCGATCCCGATCAGGGCCAGTGGAATGAACTCCAGCACTCCGTAGATAATGTTCTCGGCAAAGTGAAAGCGCAGGTGGGCGGCAAAGCCCATTTGTTCGACGCTGTGGTGGACCTTATGAAACTCCCAGAGCGTGGTTGAGGCATGCAGTAGCCGGTGGATGTTCCACTGTGTAAAGTCTCGCACCACGAAGATGATGACCAGCACTAGCCAGGTGGGCAGGGATGCAACAGCTCCGTGAAGTGAGGTTAGAAACGGCATCGCCGCCAGGACGAACCCTTGGATCAGCGCGCTGATGCCCGAATAGCCAATTGCACCGAAGAGGAACATGTTAAAGAGCATGTACCAGGTGTCGAGCCAGAAGTCCTTACGGATGATGGCCTGACCCTTTCGCCACGGGAGAAAAATCTCCAATGCCCATACGGCCAGCGAAATGCCGAGAAGCCACCAGAAGAAGCTGCTCGATGACGGCTGTGTGATCTGCGACCACAGGTGCGATGCCTGGCCGAGGTAGTATCTGAGGAGAGCATCCATGAATGTCAGGATTGGTGATGTCGGCTCGAATATGCGGCCAACTTGCCCTGAAACGAAAAAGCGGATGTCAACGTTCGCTGACATCCGCTCAAAGATCGTGAGCCAACTGCCGGACTTGAACCGGCGACCTGCTGATTACAAATCAGCTGCTCTACCAGCTGAGCTAAGTTGGCCTTGCAGGCCACGAAGATACGAAAGGAAGAATTTACCTGTGTGCAGATTCGGAAGGGGACTTTAACAAACCCCGAGCCACCACGGCGGACACCACCAGACTACCGCCGATCAGAGCCGTCGACGATGGCATTTCACCCAGTGCCAGTCCAACCCATACAGGGTTGAGAAGGGGCTCGAGCACGGTGATGAGTACTGCCTCAAGAGCGGTAACATGAGCAAGTGCCCAGGAGTAGAGTAGGTACGACGCACCGAGCTGCAAGACTCCTAGCACCAGCAGTGGGCCGATCCAGCCCAATGACACATCGGGTAGGCCCCCTGAAAAGGGAATGCAAACGATAGCTGTAAGCACATTGCCGAGGATGATACTCTCGGTGGTGGAAACTCCGTTTTGTGCCCGCATGAATAAAGCCACGCCGGCAAAGGCGATGCCGCTGGCCACAGCAAGCAGGTTCCCGAACAATGCACCCGGCGTTAATGCGTCGAGGAAGAATACGACCATGCCGAGCATCACACAGGCAACCACCACGACATCGATCTTCTGAAGACGTTCCTTGGTGATGGCCGCGCTGAACAGGGCCACCCATACTGGGGCGGTGTATTGAAGAAGGATGGCGTTGGCGGCCGTAGTCTGTTTGGTGGCCCACACGAACAGCACAACCGTGAACATGTAGCTGATGATGCTCCCGAATTGTGCCGGTGACCAGACTGGCTGCAACGGCCCCTTGCAACGCACCCAGATGAACATGACGGCGGCAGCGATCGCACTTCGAAAGCCCGCTATGGCAAGGGGCGAGAGTGGCAGCAGCTTGATGAGAAGTCCGCCGCTACTCCAGAGAATGGCACAGACGATCAGCGCCGCAACGGCAGCGGCGTGGCGGTTTTGACTCATCGGATGAATTCGGACTGACGGCTTGTCGTCACGAATGACTCGGCACGCTGCGTACCCATTTTCGCAGAATAGGTCTGCGTTGTTTTGGTGGTTAGAGCCACGGGTGGGAAGCGAACGTCGAGCGGCACCACATAGCGGAATTCAGCCACGAGCGAACCCACCAGCGGAGCTGGAGAGCCATCAATGCGCATCGTAAACTTCGGTGCTTCAGCCCTGGCCATTACGATGGCTGTTGGCATCGGACCGGTGCTGTCGATGGAGTCGAATGTAACGGTGCCGGTGAGCTTCTTCATCACGCGAACCTGCTCACGACCAAGAATGCGCTTCAACGCGGCGATGTTCATTTTCCACGAAGCTCCTACGGCAACAGGCTTTTTCGCATCGAGCACGTTGCCCGTCTTTGCGCCCCCTTCGCCCAGGACCACATTGCTTAGCAAGGCCGCGACGGTGTCCGCAACAGGGATGCCATCAACGGTATAGACGCTTCCGGAATCGGAGAACCAGCAGCGCACCTTGGTGCCGGTGGTCATGATATCAAAGGTGTCCGTGTTGGTCTGTAACTGAAACAGTCGAATGACCAGGTTCTTTTCCTTCTCCTGGCCGTCCACAGTTACGTGCACAACGGAGCACTGAGCTGCGATGATCACTCTAACGATATCGGTGGTATCGCCGAGCAGAATGTTGTTGTTATAGATCCGGGTAACTGAGCGTTGTTCGTAGCTGGACTTTAGCAGATACTGATCGAACTCCTTAAGCCCCCTGCCAAGAAGAAGCGTGTGGGCCGGCGGCTTCTGTGCTGTAGCAGAGGCCGCAAGGATCAGGACGAAAACAACGGTATTAAAGAAGCGTGGACTGTGCATAGCGTCGGATGTAGGATTTCACGTCAAACTTGCGGGCACAACCGTTAGCGTTCATGTAGCGGATCTTGCCATAGACCGGACGTTCAAACCAGGCACGGTCGTGCACGCCACCCACGCTCCAGGCCACGCCCACATATCCGTTGGGGTCGCGTCCGTCAAGAGCATACTTGTCGTTGAGGTAGATGCCAATAGCAAGAGACTCATCAGGAGACGAACTCCACTCGAGGATCTTCTTCGCCCAGTACATGCGCATGAATCCGTGGAGCTTGCCGGTCGTGACGAGCTCACGCTGCGCCGCGTTCCAGAGCTCGTCATGCGTCCGTGCTGCTTCCCATTGGTCTGGGCCGTAGATGTGATCGCGAGGGTCGCCTCGGTGATCGTTCAGAGTCTGCTGTGCCCATGCGGCTAATCCGTCGAATGAGTCGTAATGGTCATTATAAAACGTGAAGTTGTCGCTGAGTTCGCGACGGATGATGAGCTCCTCGAGGAAGCTGTCGGAATGCTCACCCGCTTGCGGCGTGGCAAGGGCGGCACGTTGAGGGGCTAGCTGCCCGAAATGGAAATACGGCGAGAGGTTGCTCTGACCCGGCTTGGTCGGGTCGTTACGGTCCGCGTACAGCTCGATCTTCGCCACAAAGGCATCCAGTCTATCACGTCCGGCACGAGCTCCCGGCACAAGCCATGAAACTGGACCAACCGATGTATCGACTCGCAGCGATGCGCGTATGGCATTCCAGTCTGTCTGGGGGCTTGGCGGAGCATCAAACGGATGGCGCACCACGGAAGGGAACTCCTCCAGATAGGTTGGCAGGAGCTTGGTGATCTTGGGTCTGATGGTATAGGCCGCGAACTCGAGCTTGGGCGAGGCCACCCAGCAGGGCACAATGTTGTGAGCATCGACCTGATGGAAGGGCACAACGGATCCGGTAATGACTTCGTCGATCCACTGCTTCTTGATCCGCAGCGGCTCGAAGTCGGTCACCAGAAGTGACGGAGTCGTCGACTCCAGGTACGGCAGCAGGACATCTTGGGGTGTGCCTAGTAGCACCCGACATCCGATGTTAACGTCGGCCAGGTCGCGTTCGAGTTCTTCAAGCCCCCTGATCATGAAGTCGTACTGACGCAGCGTCGCGTCAAGAAACGTTGGCACCAGACAGAACACGGCGATTAGTGGAACCTTGCGCTCAAGGGCTACCTGCTGAGCATAGAGCAGGGCCCAGTTGTCATCGCGGCGTCGGTCACGGTTGATCCAGTAAACCACCGGACCAGTACCCTGCGGCTCTGGACGAGACGACGTCAACACTCGGACACGGTCGGTTCGGACATTCTTCATGCCAGCGCTCAGGATCTATCGTCTTCGACGCGGTAGCTCGCGCCGGGAATGTCGGAAGGGGGCTTTACCGGCTGTCGCGAGCGCAGACGCGAAAGCATGATCCACAGGCCGATGATGATCAGGATCACCGGCCAGAACACGCCCCAGAACTGATCCACCACACCGAGCTTTTTGAGTTGGATGACCGTCATGATGATGATGATCGTCAGGCCCGACCAGAAGGTCGATCCCGTGCCGGTAAGTAGCCGTATAGCGGCATAGACCACGATGCCCGTTGGCCACCACATCTGCACGACGTTGTACATCTCGGGCATGCCGAGACGGTCGAGCAACATGGCAATTCCGAAGAGCGCTACGGCAAGACCGAGAAGGATCTGGCTGATGACGCTTTCCTTGGTGCGTCCGAACTGGACGCGGAACCCCTGCTGGAACTGTTGTTGATTCATGGCTGTGGACCTTTCAGAAATCCTGTTATGCCGTTGTGCCGCACTCGGCACAGTCCGGACACTCCGAATCGGTCACAGAGTGTTCGTGTTCGAAATCAGCAATGGCGGCCACGACTTCACAGATATGGTGCTCCTCGAGTTCCGGATAGATCGGCAGCGAGAGAACTGTTGCGGCAAGACAGTTTGAGATCGGAAATGCGTCGTCATTACAGTTCAATGAGGTAAAGCACTCCTGACGATGGAACGGCACAGGATAATAGATCTCGCTGCCAATGCCGCGCTCTGCCAGGTATGTGCGCAGAGCATTGCGGTGCGACGAACGGATCGTGAACTGGTTGAAGATGTGATGGTCGGGTGCGGTTCCGTCACTCACGGCCTTGGGAATCAAGATCGCGTCATTGGGGCCGAAGGATGTCACGCCCGGAGCAGAGCTTAGTCCTGACTCGATGAACAGCTTGGCGTAGAGCTCGGCGTTGCGCCGGCGACCTGCATGCCACGATGGAAGGTGCGGCAGCTTGACGCGCAGCACAGCCCCCTGCATGGCATCAAGGCGGAAGTTGCCGCCCATGATTTTGTGGTAGTACCGTGGCTCCATACCATGGTTGCGGATCTGCTTCAGACGCACGGCCATCTCATCGTCGTTGGTGGTCACCAGGCCGCCATCGCCGAATGCACCGAGGTTCTTTGTTGGATAGAAGGAGAAACAGCCGATATGGCCAATACTGCCCACGCGACGTCCGTCGGCTGTCTGCGTGCCGATGGCCTGTGCGGCGTCTTCGATGATCGGGATGTTGAACTCACGGCTGATAGCCATGAAGGCGTCCATGTCGGCAGCCTGACCAAACAGATGGACCGGGATGATGGCCTTTGTGCGGGGCGTGATGGCCTTGCGCGTGAGCTCTGGGTCGAGATTGAACGTGACGTTATCGACGTCAACAAACACCGGCGTGGCGTTCAGGCGAGCTACGCACCCGGCCGTGGCGAAGAATGAGAACGTTGGTACGATGACCTCGTCGCCCGGACCAACGCCCAGAGCCATCAGGGCCATCAGCAGGGCATCCGTGCCGCTGGAGACACCGATGGCGTGCCTTACTCCGAGGTAGGCCTCTAGCTCGCGCTCGAGAGCATCCACCTCCGGGCCCAGGATGCAGGCCTGGGATTCGGCAACGCGGATAAGTGCTGCATCGATCTCCGGCTTGAGCGCGCGGTACTGTATTTTGAGGTCCAGCAACGGTACGGGCATTGTTCACTTTCTCGTGTGCGATGGGAAACACAAAACTAGCGAGAATGGACCGACGGTCATGGCTTCGGTCGATTGCTGCGTTTGCGGGTCTGACATCGGTCACACTCGCCACCGTGGAGTACCTGCAGCAGCAGAGCACCCCAGGCGTGCGAACGGTTGACCTCGGACCGGTCGATGAGGTGATCCCGGAGGGGGCTCGCCGGGTCGTCAACGTCGGGGGCCGAATGGTTCTGCTTCATCGCAGTGCTGACATCGTGATGGCATTGGATCTTACCTGTACGCACGCCGGATGCCCCCTGGCCTTCGATGCAAAGGCTCAGCGTATTCGATGTGCATGTCATGGCGGAGCGTTTGCCCTCACGGGCGAGCCCGTGGCCGGACCGCCCCGCAAGCCCCTTGCCCGGCTCGAATGCCGCACGGATCAGGGACGGCTGTACATCCGCACAACTCAGCATAGTGACGTATGACGGATGCCGCGAGATCCTCGATGCAGAAGGCCCGCGCGATCCTCGTCGGACTCAGCACCTTTGCCCTTTTGATCGTTGTGTGTACGGGCTTGCTTCTGTCGATGTGGTACGTCCCGTCTTCTGATCCACTTCGTTCCTCCGACGGAACTCCTCAAACCATCGTCACCTCCACGCGCATCCTGCAAAACGGTCCCTACACCGACACCGTTGCCGCCTCCTCTGAGAGACCGCTGCTGGCCCCGGCGCTGCCCGGTGACATCGTGATGAGTGCCGCGCAGAGTTCAATCCGTGTATCCATCCATAACGCTCCGTACGGGCCCACCATTCGCCGCATCCATCACTGGATGTCGGATGTTCTGCTGGTATTGCTCACGGTGCTGCTGACGGTGCTTTGCTCACTACGCATCTATGAGTCCGACCGTACGACATGGCCACGATCGCTCTCTCTTGTGCTGATCGCCCTGGCAGGGGGCTGGACCGGACGCATCCTGGTCGATGATGTGTATTCAGAGATATCCCGTCGCGTCATGGGACACGAGCTCGGCAGCGCACCGTTGGGAGGTCTCATAATTTCCGTTCTTGGCATTGAGCCGGACGCGTTGCTTCTGGCACGCACCTATTCGGTGCATGCCATTCTTGTTGGCGTGCTCAGCCTGTTGTTGATCACTCCCGATATCCGTAGCACACTGCGTGATGCTTCACGTCCACCCTTGTTGTTCATCAGTCTTCTCATCGCCTTGGGCGTTGCATACCTAGCAGTTCCGGACTGGGGAATGCGCGATGCCGTCAGGGGGCTTGCCGGCTGGGAACGCGTCACGGCGTGGTGGGGGATAGCCCCCTTCCGCTCGTGGTCCCTGTGGCTCGGCAGTGAACTGGGCGGCTACGTCGCTGTTCTTCTTGGAGGGCTGCTCGTTGCGTTGCCTTTCTGGCACAGGAAGATGCCCCCACGTACCGTTGCGCTGTTTCTCATGCTCTTACTGGCGATGCTTATAGTGGGGCTTTTGTTCGGCAATTGAGCGCCGATTTCGCAGTTTTGCAGTCCTGAATTGCGAACTCTTCCCCCCAACAACCCACAAGCGAGGACGGCTATGCTGATCGGTGTACCAAAGGAGATCAAGACAAACGAAAAGCGTGTAGCACTCACACCAGGCGGTGTTGATGCCCTGCGTTCCAACGGCCATGATGTGATCGTTGAAAACAATGCCGGGGTCGGCAGCGGTTTTTCTAACGATGCGTATATCGCCGCCGGTGCGACCATCATTGACACGGCTGCCGAGGTCTATGCCAAGGCCGACATGATCATGAAGGTAAAGGAGCCGATCGCTCCCGAGTATAGCCTAATTCGTAAGGGGCAGACGCTCTTCACGTATTTCCACTTCGCTGCATCGCGCGAACTCACCGAGGCCATGGTCAATAGCGGTGCAACGTGTATCGCCTATGAGACCGTTCAGAAGTCTGATGGTTCGTTGCCTCTGCTGATCCCAATGTCGGAAGTGGCCGGTCGTATGGCCACGCAGGAGGGCGCAAAGTACCTTGAGCATCCGATGGGCGGACGCGGCATCCTGCTTGGTGGTGTGCCGGGAACACGTCCGGCAGAAGTCGTTGTGCTCGGTGGTGGAGTTGTCGGTACCAATGCTGCCAAGATGGCTGCAGGTCTCGGTGCAAGCGTCACGCTGTTCGACAATAACCTCTACCGCCTGCGCTACCTCAATGACGTGATGCCTGCCAATGTCATTACCCAGATGTCCACCAAGGCCAATATCCGCGAAGCCGTCAAGACTGCTGACCTCGTCGTGGGCGGCGTGCTGATCGTCGGTGCCAAGGCACCACACCTGATCACGCGCGACATGCTTTCGACCATGAAGCCCGGTTCGGTGATCGTGGACGTGTCGGTCGATCAAGGGGGCTGCGTCGAAACCTGCAAGCCAACGACGCACGAGAATCCGACCTACGTGGTCGACGGTGTTGTGCACTACGGTGTGGCCAACATGCCGGGTGCAGTTCCGTACACGTCAACGATTGCGCTGACCAACGCAACGCTGCCGTATGCCATTCAGCTTGCCAACCACGGCTGGAAGGACGCCTGCAAGGCCAGCAAGGAGCTTGAGCTCGGCATCAACGTGGTCGACGGAAAGATCGTCTATGAAGCTGTTGCCGAAGCCTTTGGCATGGAATACACGCCAATGGATAAGTGCTGGTAAGCCCCCTGCTCACTGCGAAGAAACTACGATGATGGCTCCCCTGGGGAGCCATTTTCGTTAGTTTGCGACACAATGAAGTCTGCACCTTCTTCGCTATCACGGACACCCATCGGAACAATTCTGATGTTGTGTCTTGCCGTCTCGATGCTCATACAGAGCGCATTGGCGCAGGAGTCTCTGCGACCGGGTTCGTGGGTGACGGTTGAGAAGGTAGACGGCGGACGGTATGTGGGTGTGCTGCTGTCGTCCGATGAGCGAGAAGTGCTTCTCGATTCAACCTCTGTTGGCTCGGTGATTGTCCCTCGTGGACTCGTGCGTTCGATTACGTATGCCGCAATCGGACGGGCTGCACAACAAGAGGTGTCCGCTGGCGAGTTGCCCTTTTCGTCGCGCTACTTCATCACGACCAATGGCTTCCCGATCGGGGATGATGGGGCATACATACTCTTCACGACCTTTGGTCCTGACTTTCAGTTTGCGCCAACTGAAAACCTATCCGTTGGCATACTGACCACCTACATAGGTTCACCGATCGTCGGATCCATTAAGGCCACTGCGCACGTTTCGGATAAGGTCAATGTGGCGGCAGGTGCACTTGTCGGCTGGAGTGGCTGGATTCCCGAGACAATCTTCTTTGCCCTGCCCTACGGCTCACTTACCTACGGCAGTCGTGCTTCAAACGTTACCGTGTCGGCCGGCTATGGATACGTTGCCTATGACGCAGATGATGGCGGACGAACACTGTTCTCCGTTGCGGGGCAGACACACGCCTGGTCGAAGGTCTCTTTGATGTTCGATTCGATCATTCTGTCGGCTGGATCTACCACCAGCATGTTGGTCTTCGGAATGCCGGGACTGCGCGTCGCAACCGGATCGAACTCGGCCTTTCAGGTTGCGTTTCCGTTCGTGTACCTCGACGGTGAGCTGCAGATGGTACCGGTTCCCACAGTCGGATACTTTGTGAGAATGTGATCAGCATGCGTATCGCACTTCTTACCGTGATCTTCCTCTTGGCTACATGTGTGCCGAGCATCGCCCAGCAGACTGAGTGGACGGACACCGTCAGCATTCATCACGTTGAGCGTCATGACGGTTCGATCATCAGCGGGCGCATTATCAGCATGAATGCCCGTGAGCTGACAGTTGTGCTCACGGATCAGACTCGTCTGGTCTTGCCCAAGCATCTTGTCCGATCGATCTCCGCCATCGGTGATCAACCCACGGCGGGTCAAAGTGCGGCCGGCGCAGTGCAGACGGCCACCTACGTGCTCACGTCAAGCGCTCTGCCGATGCCAAAGGGAACATCGACGTTGCAGTTCAATCTTGCCGGCATGGCCCTTGAGGCATTCCCGACCGAGCGATTCAGTGTTGGTTTGCTTGCCTCATGGTTCAGTGCGCCGATGGTTGCCACGGCAATGTACCGCATGCCACTCGGCGAAAATCTCTGGCTCGGTGCAGGGGGCATTGTGGGATGGGGCGGAAGCCTTGCTGACCGAAACTTCCTGGCAGCGCCTACGCTGACCCTGTCGATGATGACGGGATCGACGAGCCTCTCCCTCACGGGTGGCTATGGGGTAACCACCCTAGCGGTGGAGACGTATTCAATACCGGATTTTTCTGAGCGTCCCGAAACCAGCCAGGTGACCTCGCCCCGTGCTTATCTGGCTCTCGGAGTTTCTATGAAGCTCGCCCGCAACATTCGCCTGATCCTTGACGCGTTTATGATCTCTGCCTCCGGATCCGTGCTTTTGCCCAATGGCCGCTGGGTGCGCAAGGATGATGTCTACAATTACTACGATCCTTCACAGTCGTTTGCGCGCAGCTACACAACGTACTCCAACATTTTTGTCATACCGGCAATTCGCTGGGAGCACAGTCCTGGCTCATACTGGCAATTCGGTTTTGCCGGATACAAGGGGAACCTTCTCAACCTTGAGGACAACTCGAACTGGTCGCCCCTTCCCATACCCGTTGTGCAGTGGGTGATTGCTCTTTAGCGGACGGCTAGCGCCGTAGAGGGACGCTTCGCGTAGAGGGACGCTTCGCGTAGGGGGACGCTTCGCGTAGGGGGACGCTTCGCGTAGGGGGACGCTTCGCGTGGAGGGACGCTTCGCGTAGGGGGACGCTTCGCGTAGGGGGACG
>JBEIIK010000063.1:0-12873 GCA_040380835.1 Ignavibacteria bacterium
CGCCCGCCCCCCGCCGCCCCCGCCGCCGCCGCCCCGCCCCCCCCCCCCCCACACATTCATCTCATTAGCCCTTTTAATCCATACACAATGATTGCTTACGAATGTATATCAAGCTATAAGTCCATTGCAAGAAAAATAAACAGTATGACAGTCAATGGCATAGTGAGGAGACGATGCTGATGGTGACCAGTGACCAGTAACCAGTGACGAGTGAGACAAGTGACGAGTGACCAGTGACGAGTGACCGATCGTCATTCCTGCGGAAGCAGGAATCCAGAATTACCAATGACCGATGAAGATAGGTTAAGCTTTATCTGGGCGACACTGCTCTGTCCCACAACTCGTCACTGGTCACTGGTCACTGATCACTCGTCACTGGTCACTCGTCACTCGTCACTCGTCACTCGTATCTTCGTCCATGCTTCCTTCCCTTACACAACCAAACAAGCCCCTTACCCTGGGAATACTAGGGGGCGGACAGCTGGCAAAGATGACGGCGTCCGAGGCTTATCGCATGGGGCTGCGCGTGGCCATCATTGAGCATGGCGAGGATTCGCCGGCGGGAGTGATGACCAAGCTCGAGTTTCCCGGGGGATGGAAAGACTCCGAGGAGTTGGAGAAGTTCATCCAGGCATCGGACATCATCACGCTGGAGAACGAGTTCATCGATCCGGATATCCTTGAAGCGATCGCCGAGCGACGTCTGGTGTTTCCGTCACCAGCGACGATGCGACTGGTGCAGGATAAGTTCGTGCAGAAAGAGACGATGAAGGGGGCAGGAATCCCCACGCCCGAGTTCGCCGAGATCGCCACGAAGGAAGATCTTCATGCTTTCGGGCGGAAGCACGGCTATCCGTTTGTGGCCAAGACGCGCAAGTTCGGGTACGACGGATATGGCAATGCGACCATCAAGCGTGATACTGAGATCGACATGGTGTGGCGTCGGTTCATGGAAGGTGAAGACCCGCGGCCGCTGCTGGCGGAGTCCTTTGTGACGTTTACCAAGGAGCTCGCCGTGATGGTCGCGCGCAACAAGCGCGGCGAGACTGCCGTCTATCCGTGCGTGCAGACCATTCAGCAGGGTCATATCTGCGTGACGGTGCTGGCACCGGCACCTATCGAGGAGCATCTGCAGAAGCGGGCGCAGGAGATCGCCGTTGCGTGCGTCGAAGCCATTAACGGTGTGGGCGTTTTCGGCATCGAGATGTTTCTGACGGTTGCCGACGAGATCGTGTTCAACGAGATCGCACCGCGTCCGCATAACAGCGGACACTACACCATTGAGGCGTGTTACACTTCGCAGTTTGAGAACTGCATTCGTGCCGTTACGAACATGCCCCTTGGCTCAGCTGCTATGAGGGTTCCGGCGGCATGTATGATCAACCTGCTTGGTGAACGCACCGGAAGCGGCGTGCCGGACAGTGTGATCGAGATGCTGAAGGTAGATGACGTTGCTCTGCATCTCTATGGCAAGAAGGACGTCCGCATGGGCCGCAAGATGGGCCATCTGACGTCTACGGGGTCCACAGTGGACGACGCCTTTTCACGCGCCAGCGCGGCATTGAACAAATTCGTCTGGTAGGGGGCAAGCCCCTTATCGTGAGTTCACCCGCAGCGTGATCACCACGGCTATGATGCCGATGATGGCGTTGCCCGACCACATCGCTACTGCCGGAGAAAGAATTCCCCGGTCGGCCAGCTTTTCGCCGCCGATCATCGAGATCCAGTAGAGTACATAGAAGCCCAGCGAGATCAGAGCTCCGCTGCCAAAGCTGCCACCCTTGGAGAGAATCCCCATCGGGCAGCCAACGAAGACGAAGAGCAGACAGGCAAACGGGATGGCGTACTTCTTGTAGATCTCCACCAGGTACTTGTTGGCGATGCTCAGTTCGCTTGACCGGCGGAAACTCTCGGATTCCAGCATGGAGCGCGTAGAGGCAACGATAGCCCGTGCACGGTCGATCTGCACGTCGCGCGCAGCGCGGACGGAATCGGCGGGCATGGCTCTGCGCAAGAGATACTTCATGTGCAAAGCAAGTGACGAATCGAAGCGCTCTCCGGCCTGCCGGGCCTGCAGCTCGGCGCGGTCCACCACCTGACGCATGTCGGCAATACTCATCTCTCGGTCAGACCGTGAGGTGCCAGTGACATCCGACGCTTGGTACATCATGTTCTCAGCGGGCAGCGTCATCTGATACCCGGCAAAGCGGATCACACGATACTCATTCGGATTCCGCACGCTTCGTTGGTGGATCTCTCCGTCATGCAGCTGAACGACAAGTCTCGTCAGCGAGGGTGAGAACATCAGTCTGCCGGAGTCGGCCGAGATGACGTTCTTCCGGTCGTTCGTCGTGCGGTCGTAGATCGTCAGGCCGCGCATGCGACCGTTGGTGTCGATATGCCGGGCAAGCACCGTTACGCCGTCGAGGTACGTACTGAACTGCCCCTCATCAACGGCAAACGTCGGCTTGGTGCGTTCGATATCGCGCATCATCGCCGACAGTCGCACGTTCGTCTCCGGCAGCACATTGTCCGTGTACCAGAAGACGAACCCCCAGAGCATGATGCCGGCAATGGCAACCGGGATCATCATCCGCAGCAGGCCGACGCCACTGGCCTTCATGATCGTGACTTCGTGGGTGTTGGTCAGTGTCCCGAACGACATGATCGTGCTGAACAATACACCGACGGGAACAGCCAGAACAACGATCCACGATAGGTTCAGAACGAGAAACATCGCTATCGTCGCAACATCAAGCCCCTTACTGGCAAGCTGGTCCACCCAGCGCATGACGTACTGCAGAAGAAACAGCACCATGATGATGACGGTACCGAAAAGGAAGGGGGCGGCGTGGGTCCGCAGAATGTAGCGCGTAAGCAGCATCGGCGTTATCCGCGCTTGCGCTCGCATTCGCGGATGAGAGCCTCGTAGTGGTCTTTGCGTTCCGGCTTGCGCGACATCAGCGTCTTGAATGCCTCGATCGCCAGATCGTACGATTCCTGCTGCATGTATATCTGGGCAATGGTATCGGTGACCATGATCGGCTGCGAGATTGCAGGGGGCTGCGCTGGCGTCGAAGTGGGGTTGTGCTCGCTCGGACGGGGAATCTTTGCCTCAGAAAGGCGAGAGGCCAGTTCTTCAAGACTGACAGGCTTACGCGCCGGTGTCGGTTCTGCAGCACGTTGCGGACGACGCACGCGATGGAAGCTGCGAAACGCCGGCGGGTCTGGCAGAACAGCGATCCCACGGCGTCCGCGCGAGCGAAGCCCTTCAACCCGAAGGGTCGTGAACTCCAAGCCTGGAATCAGCCGTACACTGCTGCTGCGGATGATGCGCGTCCCGTCATCAATGGACAATGATTCCAGAATCCGCAAGACCTGGGAAGTGGCCTGAGGACCTTCTGCATGGGTTGCGTCGATGACCGAATGAACATCTTCATCTTCCTCGACGAGCTCAACGACATCCTCTGCGCCTTGAGGTAGCGCAGGCTCTTGCTGCACATCGGGTGTCGAATCGAGAATCGGCTCGGGGGCGTGTTCACCTTCCGTAGGTGCAGGGAACGACACGGTGATGTATGGAAACCGGACGGCAATATCGCGAACCATTGTTGCGGCGTCGTCTGTTCTGCCCAGAGCATAATATGCCCGGGCCAGCATGACGTATCCGCCGGCATAGGCAGGGTAGCGGTTGATTGCGGCCGTACACAGGCGGGCGGACTCGAGCGCGCGAGATGCCGCCAGGTGCTCGGCAGCCTCAACAGCAAACTCGGGGCTGGGCGAAATGTCCATCAGATGTAGTCCGCTTTCGAGACGGATCAGTCACGATTGCCGAACAGGCGCAGCAGGTAGAGGAACAGGTTGATGAAGTTCAGATACAGCGACAACGCACCGATGATGGCGCGCTTGTGCGCCAGACCTTCACCGGCATACATCACGATGGCCTGTTCCTTGATCTTATTCATTTCAAAGGCAGTAAGCCCCGTGAAGATCAGGACGCCGATGATGCTGACGGCAAACTCCAGTACGCTACTACCGAGGAAGATGTTTACGATCGATGCCAGAATGAGCCCGATGAGCCCCATGAACAAGAACGAACCCATCCCTGTGAGATCGCGCTTGGTTGTGTAGCCAAAAATGGCTGCGCCGGCGTACATCCCCGCGGCGATGAAAAAGACCTGAAAGATGCTCCCGAGGTCGTACACGAGAAAGATCGATCCAAACGAAAGACCATTTGTCAGAGCATAGGCAATGAAGGTTCCGGCTGCCGTACTTGGCTTCATCCTGTCGATGCGGGCCGAGAGAAAGAAGACCATGGCCAGCGGAGCCAATAGTACAACCCATACAAGGGGTGTTCCGAAGATGGCGCTCTGGAGTGTTTCGCTAGACGCCACAAGCACGGCGCTGGCGGTGGTAAGGAGCAGACCCCCGACCATCCAGGCATAGACGCGCTGAACGTAGGTGCGGATGACATCGGCCGATATGGCCTGGGAAAAGCTGTTCATGACGTTCTGGGACATACTGTCGTGACTCCTAAAAAAAGGGTGCGCGATTATGACGTACGTGTGACGACAAAATTAGCAAAGTCTAACAGGGCACTCCTGTAGGGAGACATCTCAAAGGGGGCCAGCATCTCAACCGCCTGCAGGGAAAGGCTTTCGGCCTTGGCCTGAGCAGCATCAATTCCCCCGTGGCGTTCCACAAAGCTGACCACCCGGGCGACGTCTTTCGTGCCGGCACGCTTGGACTTGACAATCCCGAGGATCGATTTCGCCTCGCTCTTGTCGGCCTTCTGCAATGCATACAGAAGCGGAAGAGTGACTTTACCCTCGCGAATATCATTACCGACGGGCTTACCCAGGATGAACGTCCTCGATGTGTAGTCCAGAACATCATCACGGATCTGAAAGGCCAAACCGACGAGCTCGCCGAACTGGGTCAGTGCATTGCGACGATCGGCATCATCGGTGGAGCTGATCGCACCGACGGCACAGCATGTGGAGATCAGCGATGCCGTTTTGTCAGAAATGATCCGGAAGTAGGTCTCTTCGTCGATGGTCTTCTGCCGGCTCTTCTGGATCTGCAGCAGTTCACCCTCGCTCATGCGCCGCACGGCGTCGCTTGTCACACGAAGGTAGTCGAACTCGCTATTGTTCACCGCGATCAGCAAGCCCCTTGACAGGAAGTAGTCTCCAACCAGAACGGCAACCTTGTTTTTCCATACGGCATTGATCGAGGCAACGCCGCGCCGTTCATCGGCCTGATCGACAACATCATCGTGCACGAGTGTAGCCGTGTGGAGTAGCTCAACCATGGCAGCGCCGATGTAGGATCGGTCATTGATCGTTCCGCACGCTCCGGCAGCCAGGAATACAAGTACGGGGCGAACCCGCTTGCCACGCTGACGCATCATGTATCGAACCACCGTGTCCAGCAGAGCCGTTTGCGAGCGCACCTGCTCGCGTAGGTACCCGTCGAAGTGCTCAAGCTGCTCGCGTACGGGGGCGCTGATGGACGAAATGGAGTGATTGCTCATGAGGTAGGGGGGAGATGAGCCGTCTTCGGATACGACACCCGGGCGATGACGGTGCTGATCTCGTAGAGAACCCACAAGGGAACAGCAACCATTAACTGAGTGACCGGATCGGGTGACGGCGTAATGACGGCAGCTAGAACCAGGATTACAACGATTGCATGGCGTCGGTACTTCGCCATTCCGACGTGCGAAACCATGCCTACGCGCGCTAACACCCAAGTGACCATAGGAAGTTCAAAGATCAGGCCTGACGCCAGGAGCATATTGACCAGAAAGCTGAAGTACCCACCGATGGCGATGTTGTTTTCAATATTGGGATTGGCAAAATCAGTCACATAGCCAAGCATGCTGGGGATGAGGAAGTAGTACCCGAACGACACTCCGAACAGAAAACACAGGCTGGTGATGACCGTGATGCGAAGGGCCCATTTCCTCTCGGTCATATACAGGCCTGGCGCCACGAACTTCCAGGCCTGATAGAGTATCCAAGGGAACGCGCCAATGATGCCGCATAGAACAATGACCTTGAAGTACAGAAATGTCTGACCAAACGGCTCAATGTTCTGGAGCTTCATCCTGGCCTGGATGGCCGGACGCAGTAGAACCAAATTCATGACGTCATCGCCAAAGTACCCTACAACGCAGCACACCACCAGGACCCCCGTCAGGGCATGCGTCAGACGCCGCCGGAGCTCCTCGAGATGATCCATGAACCCCATCTCTGCCGCTGAATTGTGGTTGGCATCGTCCACGTACAATCACCGAAATCAGTTAAACGTCTGTTGAACGTGCGAAGATACGGACGCCCGACGCGCCGATTCGTAGCGTCGGATCGCTGAGTTGATCCAGGCCGGCTGTCATGCGCTGATTTTGTTAATAAATTTCAGCGTTTGTGCCAAACGAAAAAAGTTCACACGAACCGAATATTTCACTTTGACGCAGGTTATCCACACCTCATATTCGCAGCCCGGCGTAGTTCATTGAGGGGTAGCAGGCGCAGCAGCATGGAGGAGCGTCAGTTGTCTGAAGTACGTACGGTTAGTTGTTTTACGGGGGATTCGTATAACAGCTCCTGCAATCGAAGGGATACCGACTAGTGAAAAACGACGACGCACTCAAGCTATTCTCCGCGGACCGTTCCTCGGGTTCGCCATCTCCCGTTTCGGGTAAGTCCGCACGCACCTTAAAAGTTGCGTCTGCCGATGCGGTTGGTCTCTGGAACCAGTGCCTCGCCATCGTTCGTGATAACGTTTCCGATCAGGTCTATAAGACGTGGTTCGAGAAGATGAACCCCACGAAATGGGATGGATCAAATCTGACGCTCGAACTTCCGAGTCACTTCTTTTTTGAGTGGATCGAACAGCACTATGCCAACCTGCTTCAGAAAACAGTGCAGCGCGTGCTTGGTTCCAAGGCGCGCGTACAGTTCGAAGTCGTTGTTGATGAAAGTGCCGCCCCGACAGAGCAGCGGACCATAAAGCTGCCGGCCATGCGAGCTAACATCCAGCCATCGCTGCCGTTCGCCGAGGCTCGTCCGCAAACACAGACGCAAGTGCGTACAACGCACTTCCCAACGTACTTCAATCCGCGCTACACGTTTGAGAATTTCATTCGCGGCGAGAACAACCAGCTGGCAACATCGGCCAGCATTGCCGTGTCCGATAATCCGGGCCGCACCAAGTTCAACCCTCTGGTGATCTATGGTCCGACGGGGCTTGGCAAGACGCACCTTGTGCAGGCTGTCGGCAATCGAATTCTTCAGCGCAATCCTTCAGCGAAGGTGCTCTACACGAACTCCGAGAAGTTCACGATGGAGTACATCAACGCTATCCAAACGAATAAGGTACCGGACTTCACGAGTTTCTATCGAAGTGTGGACGTTCTGATCGTCGATGACATCCAGTTTCTGGGCGGTAAAGAGAAGACTCAGGATATGTTTTTCCACACCTTCAATGCGCTGCATCAGGAAGGCAAACAGCTGATTCTAACTTCGGATAAACAGCCGAAGGACCTAGCAGACCTTGATGAACGGTTGATCTCGCGATTCCAATGGGGTCTTACCACGGATATTCAGCCCCCTGACCTGGAGACGCGTATTGCGATCCTGCAGCAGAAGAGCATGGAAGAGGGCATGGACCTTCCGGGCGATGTTCTAGAGTATCTGGGACGTCACGTTACCAGTAGCGTGCGTGAACTTGAAGGTTGCCTGATCTCGTTGCTGGCCAAAGTGTCGCTTGATAGCCGGGAACTGACGCTGGAGCTTGCCAAGGAAGTCGTACGTGGTGTGTCGAACTCATTCGGTGCGCGTACGCTGACGATCGACGAGATCAAGAAAGAGGTCTCGGAGTACTATACGATCGAGCCGGCTCTGCTATCTGCCAAGACCCGCAAGCACGAGATCGTTCTTGCTCGCCAGATGTGCATGTTCCTTGCCAAGCAGCTTACTCAGACATCACTCAAGAGTATCGGACTGCACTTTGGCGGTCGGGACCACACGACGGTACTGCATTCGTGCCAGCAAATCCTGAACTACATCGACACGGACAAGAAGATCCGTCACGATGTTGACGTGCTTAAGAAGCGCCTGCGCGGTTAACGCCCCTCGACGATCATCTCAAACTCCTGCGACGTCAGTGGCAGGACGCTCAGCCGTGCCTGACGCACAAGGGCCACATTGTTCATGCCGGGCATGGCCTTGATCTGTGCAAGCGTTACGGGTGCGGTCAGGGGGCGAACAGGCTTGAGATCCACCACAACCCATGCGGTTTCATCCGTGGTGGGATCCGGATATGCGGTCTTGACAACCTCGGCAATGCCGACGGCAGCCTTGACGTCGCTGGAGTGATAGAAGATCACCTGATCTCCCTTTTCCATGGCCTGCATGTTATTGCGTGCCTGATAGTTGCGCACGCCATCCCAGAAGGTGCGCTTGTCCTTGACAAACTGCTCCCAGGAATAGACCTCTGGTTCGGACTTGACGAGCCAGTACTTCATACGTGAACTCCGTTAGGGTTTGCACCGGACAATGACGCTGAACACGGCCGGCTTTGCACTGCCGGTGTGGCTTACTGTATACAGCACCGTGTTGACGCTGTCCTTGAAATGCTTGGCATTGATCTGTACAAAGATCTTGGCCGGTGTTGTGTCGTGCATCAGCGGACGCTGTACCGAGCCTGAGGCACAGCCGCACGAACCACTTACACCGGTGAGTCGAATCGAATCGCCGTGGTCGCTATAGAGCTTGATCATCGACTGCACGAATCCAGTGCTGTCACGGTCCACGATCAGCGTAGGAGGATCGAACCGCACTCCGCCGTGCGGCGCATGACCCAGCAGGGTCACGCAGGCAAGGGCGATGAGCATAATGCCGGTAAGGGGCGCCACAAAGCGGATCAAATGTCGGGTCATGGATAGCTCACGGTTCATTTACAAAGAATCGATGATCTCGCTGACGTCAAACATGCCCGTTCGGTGTTGGATCCACGAGGCGGCCAGCAAAGCCCCCTGAGCAAATCCCTGGCGGTTCTTGGCCGAGTGAGTGATCTCAATACTCTCAAACGGACTGTCGATGGTTACCTGATGACGCCCGATAACGTCGCCGACCCGCGACGAGGTCACATGCAGTGCGGCGGGATCGATGGCGCCGTGCTGGGTTTCCAATTCCGTGTGAGTCTTGCGCGGCAGGGCCGACAGGATGGTCTGTGCTGCCGTGATCGCCGTGCCGCTCGGGCTGTCACGCTTGCGCCGATGATGCGTCTCGTGAACAGCAATGTCAAATCCCGGGTGACGGTCGATGAGCTCTGCTGCCTGTCGTACCAGGCGAAGAAAAAGGTGCGTTCCGATGTTGAAGTTCGATCCCCAGACGCAGCCGATGCCGGACTGTGAGACGATCGTCCGGATCTCGTCCATGCGGTCATACCATCCGGTTGTACCGATCACGATCGGACGCTGAAGTCGGGCTGCTGCCCGGACGTTATCGATCACGGCATCGGGCCACGAAAAATCGATCGCTACATCGAAGTCTGGCGATGCGACGTCGCTGAAGGGACGATCGACGTCACAGACCATGGAAACGTGAATGCCAAGGGGCTCTGCAAGACGCTCTACTTCGCGGCCCATAGCCCCATGACCAATGATCGCTATGCGCGTCATACGACCTCCGTTAGCGGAGAAAGGACGCCCTCGCGCAGTTCTAGGCGGGCGCATCCGGGCAGGAGATCGGCAAGGAGTGGGTCGGACGTGGTTATCAGCAGGCCAAGCTCACGTCGTGTGACGTATGTGGTTAGCACATCAAAGAGCGAACGGAACGACGCCTCGTCCATCGAGGAAAAAGGATCGTCAACAAGGACGGCCTCTACGGGGCCCATCAACGCCGATGCTACGGCCGCCTGAAGGCGTTCACCCGAGGACAGCTCACTGGGCATGGAAGTACGGCGATGACTCAGTCCAACATCGGCCAGAAGCTCCAGGGCCATGCTCAGGGCAGACTCGCGATCCATGCCACGCGCGGCACCGGCAAGAAGAGTGTTGTCGAAGAGGTTGAGATCCTCATGAAACACGGGCGCACCAATGCTGCCAAGACGCTGGCGCAGCGACCTTAGGCGGCGTGAAGACAGTGAAGTAAGCGACTCACCATCGATCAATACCTCGCCCGAGGTTGGCATCACGTGGCCAAGGACCAGACCGTGGAGGAGGGATTTGCCGGCAGCCGTCGGTCCGAATATGACGGCAACCGAAGGACTCTCAAGACAAAGGCTCACCCCCGAAAGAAGGGCTCCATGAGATGACTGGTAGCTGACGTCGATGAGCTCGATGCGCATGGCGCAAAGTTAGGGTGTTGCGTCGTTGTCCGGAACTCTGACAGGGGGCTCGCCACTGCCCATCAGCACGGCGATCGGACGTGTCGAATCCACACTTGCCAGAAGTGCCTTGGCAACGGCCATGATCGGGATCGATAGGATCATCCCCACGATGCCCCACATCCATCCCCAGAAGATGAGAGAAAACAACACAACCACCGGACTCAGATCAAGCCGGTCTCCCATGACCTTGGGTTCAATGGCATTGCCGATGAGGTTATGAGCGACCGTTAACACCGCTGTCAGAAGAAGAACGTTTGGAACATCCTGTGTCTGCAGTAGAAACAGTCCTGCCGGAATAAGCGTCGAGACGATCGACCCGATGTTGGGTATGTAATGGAATACAAAGGCCAGCAGACCGATCAAGGGGGCAAAATCGACACCAAAGACGACAAGGATCGCCCACGTGACGATGCCGTTCAGGATGTTGAACGCTGTCTTTACAACGAGATACTTGCGGACCTTGGTGTTCAGCGTCCGGAAGAGTGACAGGACCATCGTGCCACGCTCATCAGGGAATGCTGTGCGCACTTTGGAAGGAAAGGCCTCGTGTCCGGCGACCATGAAAAGCAGATACAGAAGCACCATCAACCCGTCACTCAGAACCGTTACCACGGCAGATAGCTGCTGCGTGGCGAAGGTTGTCACATGCTGTGCCGAGACAACATCGCCCCATGTGAGTGACTTGATCCTGGCCCGCCGCAATAATGGAGAGATGCTCTCGCTGAATGACGCCATCACACGTTGCAGCTGCTGCGAGTAGTACGGTGCACGTTCCTGAACGGCCTCGACGCCGGCGGTGACGATGAGCGAGGCGATCCACAGGGCTGAACCCGAGATAACCAGGACGATGAACAGGCAGATGGCCATCGGGACGCGCCGGGCACGCAGGCTCTGCACGACGGGCTTGAAGAGAATGGCCAGAAAGCCTGCCAGCACAAAGGGAATCAGGATGCCGCCGAGATTCTTCAGAACGATGCCGGAGGCGATCACTGCGAGCAGTGCGGCAGAAAACCCCGTCACACGTGACCATGGTGTGTGTTGAACCATGGCGGCAATATAGGACGTTGCGTGCGTCGCGGAAGCGGCGGCATGGTATTTTTGCCGTCCCTATTTCCCATCGCCACTCCACGGAGGCGTCATGCAGCGCGGACCCATATCACAGTTTATCGAGTCGAACTACCTGCACTTCAATGCCGCGGCGCTGGTTGATGCCGCTAAGGGCTATGAAACGCATCTTGCTGAAGGCGGCAAGATGATGGTGACTCTTGCCGGAGCCATGAGCACGGCAGAGCTGGGCATCAGTCTTGCCGAGATGATCCGTCAGGACAAGGTGCAGATTATCTCCTGCACAGGTGCGAACCTCGAGGAAGACATCATGAACCTCGTGGCGCATTCGCACTACAAGCGCGTGCCGAACTACCGTGACCTGTCGCCACAAGATGAATGGCAACTCCTTGAAGGGGGCTTTAACCGCGTCACCGATACCTGCATTCCGGAAGAGGAAGCATTTCGGCGTATCCAGAAGCACATCCACAAGCAATGGAAAATGGCCGAAGATGCCGGCGAGCGGTACTTTCCGCACGAGTACATGTACAAGATGCTCCTGAGCGGCGAGATGGAGCAGTACTACGAGATCGACCCGAAGAACTCCTGGATGATCGCTGCTGCAGAGAAGAATCTGCCGATCGTAGTTCCGGGATGGGAAGACTCGACGATGGGCAACATCTTCGCCTCCTACTGTATCAAAGGCGAGCTCACATCCACGACGATGAAGAGCGGCATCGACTACATGGTGTGGCTCTCTGACTGGTACCGCAAGAACTCCGAAGGCAAGGGCGTGGGCTTCTTCCAGATCGGCGGGGGCATTGCCGGTGACTTCCCGATCTGCGTTGTGCCGATGATGTATCAGGACCTCGAGTGGCACGACGTGCCGTTCTGGTCGTACTTCTGTCAGATCTCCGACAGCACAACCTCCTACGGATCCTACTCGGGCGCCGTCCCGAACGAAAAGATCACCTGGGGCAAGCTGGACATTACCACACCGAAGTTTATCATCGAATCGGACGCAACGATCGTTGCGCCGCTGATCTTCGCCTGGCTTCTGGGTCAGTAGTGAAGGGGACTGATGAGCCCCTTTCTACCGGTTATCGCACGATAACGGCGCGTGCATTCTGCTGGTTCTGCAGCAGGAGGTAGGCCCCTGTGGGAAGGTCCTCCAGACGCTGCGTCGCGCTGGACGTTGGCAGAAACGCTACCCGACGGCCGTGTGACGAGTACACCGACACGTCCGGCGTGCCGGGAGCTATTGTGATGGTGTGTCCGTCGCAGGTCCACCAACGGCTGCCGTCGGTATCGGTGACCGAAGCTGGAATATCTCCAAGGATCACGTCAACGTAGATCGGCAGATGATCAGAGGCGCAAAGAAGGGCCCCGGCCATTTCGGCGCTAACCTTTTGGTTGGGCGGATCGTTGATGGAC
>JBEIIK010000064.1:0-12505 GCA_040380835.1 Ignavibacteria bacterium
GTCAGTTTGAAGAGAAAACACAGTTACACTGCCAGCTGATAAGCCGCATCGTCTGTCCTCCGTTTGTCATCGACGAGGAGCACGTAACTGGACTCAGCCTCGATGGTCACGTGCATGCGGTTGCTACTTACGAATGCCGCGATGGTTTGATCTGCCGTGCTTGGTTTCTGCGTGAGGTTACCCAGTGAACACGCTTCCAGTCGAGATCGTCGCTGACCTGCACACCCACACGACGTGTTCAGACGGCGTGCTCACGCCAATCGAGCTCGTAACGAAGGCAGAGCAGCGTGGACTGCAAGCGCTGGCTATCACGGATCACGATAATCTCGATGCACATCGTGTACTTCGGCAACTCGGATACAATGGTCCATTGAAGGTCATCGTCGGGGTGGAGATCTCGTGCTATGACTTCGGCCGCGAGGTGCACGTTTTGGCGTATAACGTCGACACGGAAAATGCCCGTGTGCAGGAGTACGAGAAGTTCTATCGGGAGGACCGGGCAAGGCGCGGACAGGAAATGGTTGAGAATCTGGCGCAGGCCCGCGCCCCGATCTCGTATCAGGAAGTTGTCGATGAAGCCGCCGGCGCACCTATTGGCCGTCCGCATGTTGCAACGGTTCTTGTGCGAAGGGGCCTTGCGTCGTCCATCCAGCATGCCTTCGACATTTATCTCGACATCGGAAAGCCAGGCTATGCGGCCAAGACCCCGTTTCCAATCGCCCAGGCGGTGGAAATGATACATGCCGCCGGGGGTATTCTCTCGGTAGCTCATCCCGGACGTCATTTCACCGATCCTCACCTGTTCCTGCCATTGCTTGAAACCGGTATTGACGGCATAGAGGTCTTCCACCCGTCCCACTGGCACGTAACGCGGGAATACTATCGCGTTCTGTGTGAACAGCATGGCAGGCTCATCACCGGAGGCTCTGACTTCCATGGCTCACGTGATTACGACGAATCGAACTTCGGCGTCTTTGGCGTAACCCGCCCAGTTCTTGAGACCATCACCAATGCCATGCAGTCACGCCGCCGACAGCTGGCCGGTGGTATGTCATGACCGAGAGTACATCAGCCATGGCGGACCTTGCTCCGAATGCCGGTGCCGGACGTCGCATCGGGATCTGCGCAGCCCTGTGGCATCGTGAGCTCGTCGAAGAGCTACAGCGCGGTGCACGCCAGACGCTCCTCTCCCACGGTGTTTCCGAGCATGACATCATCGTGATCGATTGTCCCGGAAGCTATGAACTTCCAGTGGCTGCCTACCGTCTGATCCACGACTGCAAAGTTGATGCAGTCATCGCTCTGGGAGTTGTCGTACGAGGCGAAACGGCCCACTTCGAATACGTCTCCTCGCCGCTAGCCCATGGGCTGATGAATCTTTCCACTTCCACCGGCGTACCGTGTATGTTTGGCGTGCTGACTACCGATACACTTGAGCAGGCCCGGCAACGTTGTGGTGGCATTCACGGACATAAGGGACGCGAAGCCGCCTGGGGTGCGCTTCATCTATTGTCTCGTTTTGATGCGTCCAACACGGCTCAATCATAAATTCGTCCTGCACACGTTGTACTTGCGTCCCGATTTCCATACACCAGTGACGCCCATGCGACGCCCCCTGATCACCTGTATAGTCCTTCTGTCAGTGCTATCGGCTACACCGGCCATGGCACAGGAATTACGTCTTAGCGACTGGCAGACGATCTCATCGCTCTACACAGTCAGGTCGATGGACGTTGATGCCAATGGTGCATGCTGGGCTGCCACGACCGGCGGAGTGGTGCGCTACCTGCCAGCATCACGGATGATAACCGAGTACCGTAATGTCGGTGCGTTGCAGTCTCTGGACTGCTCGGCAATCTATTGCGATCGGCAGGCAGGGACGGTCTATGTGGGACAACGGGACGGCGCACTGGACATCCTTCGTTCGAACGGAACATGGACAAGCATCCGCGACATTAGAAGGGCAACGCAGTATACCAGGCGCAGCATCCTTGGTTTTTCCCGGCGCGGAGATACGCTTCTGATTGCCACAGAGTTCGGCATCGTCCTCTGGGATAGTCGATCGGAAGTATTCATTGCTACCATCGATCGCATCGGCAACTTAGAGGAGAACACGCCGGTGCGTTCGATCGTCATCCGTAAGGATTCTATCTGGGCAGCTACGGCAAAGGGGCTTGCGGTTGCACCCCTGAACGTGCCGACGCTACGTTTGCCGTCAGTCTGGCGGGTTCTGACCAGCTCAGAAGGACTTGACGTTGACGATGTGACGTTTTGTGCTGCAAGCAGCAGTGCATTGGCAGTTTCCACTCAGCGCCGTCTCTTTCTGTGGAATGGTTCCAGATTCGTCTCTTCGCTTGAAACGCGCGAGAACATCAACGGGCTTTGCTATCTCGATGGCGCTTTTGAAGTTTCAACTCCAACGGCACTGTATCGTGGAAGTGATACGACGATGTTCACCGCCGGTGCTGCAGTGCTTGGATACATCGGCAGGATCGTCGGCACCGGAATCGTCCGGCTTGCTGCCGTCGAGGGCCTCGGGTTTGGAGTTGTCAGTTCCGGCGGCACTGTTGAGATGGCTCCGATCGCCTGCCCATCTTCGAATCAGTTCGCCGATCTTTCAATCGACACTCGCGGCAACCTCTGGGTTGCCACAGATGATAATCCGGGGCGTGGCTTTGGAGGTCAGGGGGTGTCATGGTTTGACGGCCTGACGTGGAGAACCATCTCTACGTCCAGCCAGCCCCTTCTGGCATCAAACAACTGTTACAGCGTGTCATCATTACCTGATGGATCAACGTGGGTTGGAACATGGGGACGTGGTGTTCTGCGCTGCACTCCGTCGGACACGGGCCTGAGCGTCGAAGCGTTCACATTCAACAACTCCTCGCTGCGTGGAGTATCCGGCGATTCGACCTATGTACTCGTCTCTGGTGCCCGTGTTGACAGATATGGCCGTACGTGGCTACTGAATGAGCAGGCGGCCAATCAGTTGTTGTCTGTGCGGACTGACAATACATGGAGTGCGCGGACCAATTGCACAAATTCCCGTGAAAATGTCGTGCGTCACATGGCCATTGACCTCAATGGTACGGTGTGGCTGGGCGGACACCAGGGACTAGGTCTTATCGCCTTCAATGACCGCAATACGCCCGCCACGGAGGATGATCTCTGCAACAAGCTGACATCGAGCAACTCGCAGCTACCGGATAATGCGATCTCCGCACTTGCTGTGGACCTTAACGGAGCGCTCTGGATCGGAACTTCGAAAGGGCTGGCCGTGATCACATCAACCGGATCCGTCACCAACTCTACGATTCCGTTCGTTCGTCGTGTGTCGGCTCTATCATCGGCGACGGTGATTTCAGACATCACCGTTGATGCGCTGAACTATAAATGGATTGCCTCGACCAGCGGCGTCTACGTGCTTGACCCGTCAGGAACTGAGGTTTTGGCCACGATCACTTCGTCTTCAAGCCCCCTGCTTGACGATAATGTGCGTTCGATCGCCATTGATGATCGATCCGGTCTCGTATACTTCGGTACGATCGGCGGATGCAGCGTCGCACGGAGTTCCTCTATCCGTCCACTGTCGGCATTTGATCTTTCCTGCTACCCTCAGCCATTCTCTCCATCAAATGACCGGACGTTTGTCATCGACGGTCTGGCTCCTGACAGCGACATCAAGATTATGAACGTTTCCGGCACAATGGTTACAGCACTGCAAGTTCGCGGACGTCAGGCTGTATGGGACGGTACCGATGCCTGGGGGAACACCGTTGCTCCAGGCGTGTATATCGTCAGTGCTTCGAGCGCCAGTGCCGGCACAGCGGCCGTGACCAAGTTTGCCGTGACGCGGTAGGCCGGAAACGACGACGGCTACCCGTGGGTAGCCGTGTCACTAATCTCTACTGTGCGGAAGACGGGACTTGAACCCGTACGCCCTTGCGAGCGCCACCCCCTCAAGATGGTGCGTCTGCCAATTTCGCCACTTCCGCAGAGGGATGCGAAGATACTCACCCGATCAGAGACGGCAAAACGCAGACACCTTTTTCGAATCTTAACGGATGACCGTCAGAGGGGCAACTGAGCGACGGCCATTGATCATGACGGCGCACAAGTACGAACCGCTCTGGAGACCTGTGGCGGCCACGCTGTGTGTACCCGGTGCCAGACGATCAGTGAGCAGGGTCTTGACGTGGCGGCCGTCAGTGCCGAAGACATCGACAGTAGTGACGGCGTTGACGGGCTGATACCATTCCACCGAGACGTGTTCGGCTGAAGGATAGGGAGATACGCGGATATTGACCTCCACGCGACCTTCGTAGGCATCGTCAACGCTTGTGGCCCGCTGCAGAACGCCAAGTGGCAGCACACGATCCTGCAGAACATCTTCCGTCTCCTGTGGCGTACCACCGAACCAGTTCTCGAGCACATCGGCATAGACACGACGGTAATCCCATTGATACCGGACGTCACCATTCCCGTCAAAGTTTGTCAAGTCTGGACTCTGCCCATAGACACCTGCGCGCACACCATTACCGAAAACAAACTGTGCTGAAGCAGCACCGTGGTCGGTTCCTCGGCTTCCATTCTCGAACGGTGTACGTCCGAACTCCGAGACAGTCATACCGACTACACGATCGGCGAAGCCCTGGGCCAGAGCATCCTGCATGAAGCTGCCAATACCAGAGGCCAGCTGACCAAGAAGGTATGGGTGGAGACCATTCTGGTACTCGTCCTGCTGCTGCACGTGCGTGTCGAACCCTCCCATGTATACGAGAAAGATCTTCGACTTCAAGCCACCACTGATGAGCCGCGCAACGAGTTTCATCTGCTGGACGAATCCCCCGTCGGTATAGGTTGCCACGTTCTTCCCCTTGTCGAAGGAGTTCTTCACGACTGACGAATACCGATCACATTGCTCGGCAACGGTGCGAACGAAATTGAACTCGCGACCGTAGCGTGTTTCGTCGGACATTGGCGTCATGTCGGGAGAGAGTCCCTGACCGAGCTCAAAAAAGCTCTTTGGATCGGTTAAGGCGATGCCGATGTCACCCTTCGGACTTTGAAGGACCATTGACAGCGAGCCTCCTATCTGAACAGCGATAGGGTCAGGAGGGAGAAATTCGGGGAATCCGGGAATGTGATTCGACCAGTAGCGGCCGAGCCAGCCGTCAAGCAAACGAACGTCTGGATCCGACGAATTGAAGCCACTCAACCAGATGTCCGTCGAGCGGAAGTGAGACAGGTTCGGATTCTCGTACCCAATATCCTGGATGACAGCCAGACGGCCGTCCTCAAACATCTGCGGGAAACCGTATTGGTCCTTGGGTGCCAGCGCCGGGTGCATATAGACGCGAGAAAGAACGCTGATGGCCTTCTCTTTCGGAACGGCGATCGTCGGACGGATCGCGTAATAGTTCGGGTCATCGACCGGGATGATGGTATTAAGGCCATCATTTCCACCGAAGAGCTGAACCACGATTAATACCCGATCATCGTCCGGCTGCATCGGGACGGGCATATTCATCGGTGTGAACGCCTTCAAGGGAATGCCACCGAGGACTTGTGTACCCACAGCGGCGGCGGCTGTGGTTGCGAGGAAGGAACGGCGTTTCATCGTTGATCCTTTTCTGTGCAATTCACGGTTGAAGGCTTAGCAGAGTTGAAAGTCCGGAGCCACTGCAATGGCCTTAAGCAGCGCGCGCAGTGAGCGCGCTGCCGAGGCCGGTTGCTTAAGTTTTTCGCCCCACGTGTAGTCGGGCTGGCCTTCGAGTAGCGTGTTCTTGTAGTACGTCAGACGTGTTTCACTCACCGCCACGGGCAGCATGTACCGGACGATACCCGAAACAAACTTGGCAGCATCTTCGTGTTCAGGCATCTCCTGAATCAGCTGCATGGCCCTCTCGTCGGTGAGCAGGTCGATCATTTTACGAGCGAAATCCCGACGACGTGGATACGTATTGGTCGAGATCCAGGAACGGTATCCCGGCCACCCAGCCACATTCGGTGGGTCGAACAGAGCCTGATCCATCAAACCTGTCCAGGCAGCACCATCGATCGGAGCCACTTCTGTATCGTTAAACCTCAGTGCTTTGAGCAGACCCACGACGTACTCGATCGGTGTTTTGATCTGTGCGCCACGAAGTGCCGGATCGAAGAAGTGCTTGCTGATAAACAGATTCAGGAACAGATCTCTAAGCTCGAAGTCGGCGTCACGGAACTTCTTGGCAAGATCAGCCACGAACTGCTTATCGATCTCGCCAGGCGAACTGAAAACAAAGTGCATATACACCTTGCCGGCAATGAATCGCGAGACTGCATCCGGTCGGGCGCGGAAGATAATGTTGACCAGCTCGCGAACCTCTTCATTTCGAACCTGAAACTCGGTGTTGTTGTCAGCTGTACGCGCCGCGATGGTCACACCCATGAACTCCTTCGCTCCGGTATCATGCCGGCGTGCGTCAAACCAGGTCTTGTAGATTCCCTTTGGTGCGGGCTGGTCATTAAACCGCGCTACCTTCCACCCCGTGAGAACACGTGCGGCCTGTTCTACGTCTCCTTCTGTATACCAGCCTATACCAGTCGTATAAAGCTCGAGCAGTTCACGGGCGTAGTTCTCATTCGGCCGTCCAGCATCATTTAGCCAGCCACCGAGATAGAACAACATCGCATGGTCAAGCGTCACATCAAGGGCCATATCGCGGAAGTTCCCGAGGCGGTCCTTGCGCAGCATCATGTACTGGTTATAGAGCGTATGCGGCTGTGTGTACTGGTCATCGAAGGCAAATTCTGTCGTCCAGTGACCCGACCAGAAGCTTGCAAGGCGCTCAACCGAGAGCGGGTCACGCAGCGCTTCGAACGTATGCCACGCTGACATTCGCTTGTAATTCGTCCCCCACCAGCTGCGGATCGCGAACGCTGCCTGGAGATCGGCGCCCTCGGGATTCTCGGTATAGTCAACCATCTGGCCCGAGACGGGGTCCCGCCACTTGACGAAGTTGACATCACGCTGAGGAGCTGGAGGATCTTTGGGACCGAGAAGTTCGTTGACCACCTGACGCGCGGTCTTTCCTACGTGTTTCTGGGCCTCCGGCATTGACACGCCGTAGCTCAGCCGACGGTAGAGATGGAGCACATCGTCCAGCGTCAACGGATCGGTATGTTCTTCAATGCCCCCTTCCACCTGCAGTTCTAATTCAAACGGCGATTGCTGGCGGAGCGAACGCTGGCCTATGCTTCGAAAGAGGTCACGTCGTTTCATGGCTCTCTCAACGGTGTAGTGATTTGCAGTGTTACTGTTCGGCAGTAGAATCGCCCCTCGGGCAGAGAGTTGTCGAACAGAGATGGGTTAGGCCCGACACCCTTGACCTCTCTGATTTGCAACTGCGGGGCAATCGAACGTACGAAGTTTTCGACAGATTTCGCACGGGAAACAGAAAGTTCCATGTTGTGATCGAGTTCTCCGAGGCGATCGGTTGAGCCGATAATGGTGGCCGTGCTTCCGTTGGACGCGGCGGTGGTCACGACGCGACGCATCATTTCCTGATTTTGGAGAGAAATATCAGCCCGGTCATAATCGAAGACGATAAGGCTCAGCCTGCTCACCTCATAATTGCTCACGGTCTTGATGATCGTGAACTTTGTTTCCGCCTCTGCGTCGCTGTAGCGCGGCTGCTGAACAAACAGATTGGCAGCTAGCGTGTCGACCCTGCCGATGATAGGACCGAGTTTGTCGGTCATTTCCTGTGTCAGGTCAAACGAAATCTTCGAAGGGGGCATCAACGGACCCGTACGCCGGGCGAGCTGCGTCGAGCCCCGCTTAACATCAAGTCTCCATCCGTCGGCCCGCTCGGGATTCGTCACATCCGTGGTGAAGTCGTGATGACCTTGTACGGGAACGTACTCTTTGAATCGCGTATGAACGATCGGGTCGAGTAGTCTCGCATCATTGGACGCGATCTCGACACGGCGGTTTTCCTCAGCCCCCTCAGCGTAATCTTCATTGGAGGCAATGGCTGGACGTTCACTGACGCGAACGCGCAAGCGCCTCGGCTCAATTCCCCAACGCATTCGCAGATAGCTGGCAACGCTCTCGGCACGGTCGCGGGCCAGAGTGCCGCGCCAGTCCGCCGATGTTCCCTCGACGCCGTCACTGGTGCCATTGATTTCGAGCGTTGCCCCCGAAAGGGATTTCATGCGCGAACCAATAACGTCGAGGATGCGATAGTAGATGGGCAACGTCTCGCGCGGCAGTTCCTGTTCATTGAATGCGCCGACGTCTGAACCCTGACGGTAGGCCGGCCGCAGGGCCGCCGATGCGCTGTCAAAGAACACGTACGGCAGAAGAGGATAGGTCTGCGTGACCACGGTCTCGCGGATCTCCAGCGGCACGGTTGTCAGCGAGGCGATTACGGCAGGCTCCGGAACAACCGGGGTTTCGACAACCACCGCAGGAGGTGGTGGCGGAGGAGGTGGCGCAGGTGGTGCAGGCGGTTCGTCGTTGTCAACCATCCGGTATCGCAGATGAATACCGGCTCCTATCATGTTTTGATTCCACGTAGCAGATGTGGAGATCGATCCCAAGCCGTGGCGATAGAACACCTCCGGTGAAAGCTCTACGTTATCGCTCAGCGGCAGCACTAGCCCGATTCCACCTGAGATTCCCATCGACGTGCCGAGTCCGGCAAACTCGCCTGAGGCTGTGGTGCGCCGGCGCAAACCGTCACTGTATAGGATCGACTCAGGACTGGTGATCTCCTCGGTCTGCGTGTAGTCAGCCGAAACCACCGGATTGCCGGCATCGAACGCAGCGCGGATGTAGATCGGCAGGTCCTGCAATGGTCGGGATCGCAGACTCACTTCGACGCTAACGTAACCCAGGTTACTCTCGAAGACATGTTCCTGGACAAGGGGCTTGTAGACGAGGTCCACCGGATCCAGAACCTCAAATCCGTCCTGCGTTGTGGTCGACAGAAGAGCCGGACGTTTGGAATAGACCAAACCGCCCCCAATCTCGAGGGCGTCACCGAAGAGCGAATAATCACCGGATATCGAGGCGTAGATCCCCGACGATGTGCCGTTCGAGAATGACCCGCATGCTCCGTCTGAGAAGAGAATCGGAATCGCCGTGGAATTCATCACCGACAGGTATCCACCACGCAGGCCAATAGAACCGACCTGTGAGTACATGGGCATCACCGACGCAACTACCAGCAGCATCGCCGCAGCGACCGAACGCATGTATGCTCCCCGCTTGTTACAACCCCTCTGGCCATCGGATGTCGTTGCGCGATTGCACACGGCATAAGTACGACCATCAACGGCAGCAAAGTACGTGGAAACCATCAGAAAAACCACCGCGACGCTATGATGCCGCGATACTCATACCGATGCGGATCCCGTAGTATGTGCCTGCTCCGATCAACAGCAACGCCGTGATCGTCCGGATGCCGACCAGTAATCGCTCGGAAAGTCGATGCCGCATACGCTGCATGATGCCCCCTAACGTGACGAGCCACAGAGCATTACCAGTGCCGAAGCCAAAACTAAACTGAAGGACGTCCGGAGTTGAGTACCCTACCAGACCGGCACTGCGAATCGTTCCTGACATGATCATCAGCGACGGGATGAACGTGGGATTGGCAAGGTTCGTGATCGCAAAAGCCACGCCGGTTGCGAATGGAGCGAGCGCTCGCCAGCGGTTGACGCTCCCTGGCAGAGCCGGGGCTGGCGCGGAGGCCTCGTCGATGTCGTGCCGGCGGGCCGTAGCCAGGACGACGATGCCGGCAGCAACCATGGCTAGCGCGATCATGGCCTGCGCGGTGGTAATCAATCCGGAGTACTGTTCGCGTGCCCCCTCGGCAAGCACGAGGTCTATGATCCCGGCCGACGCCCACATAGCCACCAGGCAGTATGCAAGGTCCAGAAGCCCGGCACCGATGGCCAGCTGAGAGACGTCGGTCATTCGACCGCGCAGCCCCAGCCGGATCGCAGCCATACCGATGGGACCCGGTGGAATGGCCAGAACATACCCGACGATCAGACCTGTCAGAAGTGCCATGATTACCCGTGATGAGGATGCAAGCTACGATTTGCCGTAGTGATGGGCTCGTGACCGTGCTATTTTGCCGCATTGTAATGAAGAATCCTTCAACGACATCCTCCGCCAAGGGCAGTCTGCTGCCACGTCTGGGTCTGGTTACAACGACGTCCATGGTCGTCGGCGGCATGATCGGATCCGGAGTCTTCCGCAACCCATCGGCCATGGCCGGTTTTCTGCATTCACCGGAGCTGTTGATCGGCGTTTGGGTGGTGGCTGGCATCGTCACGCTCTTCGGTGCATTGACCAATGCCGAGGTGGCCGGACTGATTCCGATCACCGGCGGACAGTACCAGTACTTCCGCGCCATGTACGGTGAGTTCATGGCCTTCCTTTATGGCTGGGCACTGTTCATCGTCATCCAGGCAGGATCGATCGCCTCGATCACCTTCGTCTTCTCGGAATACCTGAATACGCTCGTGCCGCTGTGGACGCTTGATGATGCCACCGTGCAGTCGTTTGCGCTGAATCTGCCCTTCGGGACGATATATCCGCTGCAGTCGATCGGGATCAAACTCATGACCGTTGCCGCCGTCGGAGTGCTGACGCTCATCAACGCCTATGGCGTGCGCGAGGGCGGTCGCGTGCAGGTCATGTTCACGGTAGCCAAGGTCGCTGCCATCGTTGCGCTTGTCGTTTTGGCCGTCTTCGGCCCGATCGGGTCGGTAGCCAATCTGACACAGGCCTCCTCGGTCGGCGTACCTGCAGGTTCGGCACTTATGCTGGCCCTGGCCATGGCCATGAACAAGGCACTTTGGTCTTATGATGGTTGGAACAATCTGACGTACGTCAGCGGAGAGGTGCGCGATCCGCAGCGCACGGTCCCTCAGTCGCTCATGCTCGGAACGGTCATCTGCATCGCCGTTTATGTAGCGATCAACATCGCCTATCTGCTCATTCTTCCGATCGACGCCCTGGCGGCGTCGACCGCCGTGGCTCGCGATGCGGCCTATGTGATGATGGGGCCTGCAGGTGCAACATTCGTCAGTCTGGCTGTCATCATCTCCACGATCGGCACGTCCAACGGCACCATCCTGGCAAGCTCACGCGTGTATTATGCCATGGCTCGTGAGCAGATGTTCTTCCGCTCGGCCGGACGCATCAACGAACGCCATCACACGCCCACGGTGTCACTGGCCATGCAGTTCGTCTGGACGTCTGTGCTGGTGTTTTCCGGGACCTTCGACATGCTCACGGACATGCTGATCTTCGTCAGCTGGGGATTCTATGCGCTCGGTGCTGCAGGAGTTTTTATCCTGCGCCGGAAAATGCCGGACGCACCTCGCCCCTACCGCACGTGGGGCTATCCCGTGGTGCCCGTGGTCTTCATCCTTTTTGCGATCGTGTTTCTCGCATACACGGTGGTATCGGATTTCACGAACTACTACGCCGGTGCCGCTCCAGTGGTCAACTCCGTGTGGGGCATTATCCTGCTCCTGACCGGAGTTCCATTTTACCTGTACTTCTCAAAAAAGAAGCCCCAGGGAGATGTTGAGGAATCCGAGTGAAGCCTCCGCGGGGTCGGCCCCGATGAGGTTTGTCCAGTGATACTTGAACTCCACAAACGGTCTGAGTCCTCCGAGATCGAACTGCACCCCGGCGGCAGCGGCAGCGCCAACGCGCGACGTTGAGGGCTCGAGTTCGATCAAGGCCGAGTTGATGATAATGTCCTGAAGAAGCGAGTTCCCGGTTGCCACCGAGACGGTTCGATAGGTATAGGAGGCTTCGGCAGTGATGTAGGGGGCAAGCAGCCCCTTGAAAGCAAACGCTGTGACTCCGGCTGTGATTGGCACCAATGTCGTGGCGGTCTGAAGCTTCAGCACCTGACCGTTATCAAGCGTGGCCGTCTGATCCTGTCCGGCAAACCGAACCGCCGAGGCACTGCCGGAAAAGCTGAGTTTATCGCCCAGTCCAAATCGCACCCGTGCACCGGCATGGAAGCCGAGTTTTGACGTATGGTCATAGGCCGACGCCACACCCAGCGTGTCCAGAGCGCTATAGACTGCCGATACGGCGTCTGAGGGAACCGACGGCCCGAAGCTGACCCCGAGAGAAAACGTCTCCTTCGACCCCTGGGCCATGCTTTGCAAGCAAGCGCTCAGCCAAAGCATCATGACAACAAACAGAGCTGCTATTCGTGATTCGTGCATCGTGGTTCTCTCCGTCAAGGTTTGATGATTCGGCAACCGCTATACGAACGATTCAAGTTAGGGTCTCGTGGTTCATGTCGAAAACTTCTTGGTCTGCAGGAGGTCCCTAACAACCCCCAAGCCCCTTGCCACACGTAACTTGCACTCATGAACAAAACCGTTTTCGGAGCGCTGGCAACACTAGTGCTCGCCTCCGCCCTTGTCTCTGCCCAGGTCATCCCGACGGCACGGATCGGTCTAACGGCTGGCCTGA
>JBEIIK010000065.1:0-12475 GCA_040380835.1 Ignavibacteria bacterium
CCGTGACCTCGACCTTGTGGTAGCAGGGGAGTGGATGACGCCGTCGCTCTGGCTCAACAACAAGGGGCGTTTTACGAACGTGACTGCCTCGGCTATGCCGGCAAGCCTCAGCGGCTGGTGGTTGTGCGTTCGTGCGGCTGATATCGACGGCGACGGAGACCAGGACCTGCTACTTGGCAACGTCGGGCTGAACTGCCGTTTTGTGCCTCTGCCTGGCAAACCCATCCTCTGCCGTACGGCCGATATCGACGAGAACGGATCGCTTGAGCAGATTATCTCTCAGGACCTTGAGGGCAAGGACGTGCCACTGCGCGGACGTCAGCTCATGACGCAGCACATCCCGACCATGACGCGCACATTCACAACCTTCGATGCCTACGCCAAAGCATCGACCGCAGACCTTCTTGCCGGCCGTGATACGGCAGCAATGACGACGATGCAGGTCGATGAATTCGCCTCTGGTGTGCTGATCAACACATCGGGACGCTTCACCTTCACGCCGTTTGATGATCTGGCGCAGATCGCTCCGATCACCGAAATGCTGATCGATGACATCGACCGGGATGGTGACCCTGATTTGATCATGACGGGAAACACGCGGACGTCCGATGCCGATGTCATCGGTTATGATGCCGGCATGGGGCTTATCATGCGAAATGAAGGGAGCGGAAAACTCAAGCCCCTTACAGCATTGGAAAGTGGATTCGTGGTCTATGACGAGGGACGTGACCTTGGCATAGTCCGGACGCCAGCAGCCCGCCTGCTCATCGTTGCACGTAATTCCTCCACTACCCGTCTGTTTGCCCTGCCACCAGGCAAGTAAGAATCCCGTAATTTTGAACATGAATCATTTGCGTCGCCTGCTCATGGCGGTGGTGCTCATCACTGCGCCGACATTGCACGCCTGGTCACTTGACGGCACCGCTATCGTTCACGAGTGGAATCGTCTCGTGATCGAGGTTATTATGGAAGATGGCTTCGGTCCGCCGGTGGCGGCCCGCATCCACTCCTATTCCAATCTTGCAGGATACGAGGCCGGGCGTCACGCACAGCCCGGGTATAAGTCCATGGCCGGGATGCTCAACGGCTTCACGGGGGTGCCCCAGCCGGCAGCTGACTCCACCTACGACTGGCGCGTGGCTATTGTCGCCGCCTATCAAACCTCATGCAGCAAGCTCCTCTATCGCATTTCATTCTCTGATAGTCTGGCCCGGGTGCAGTTCGAGCAATTGGTCAAGGAAGTGCCGGCAGACGTCTTTGCCCGATCCAAGAAGTACGGTCACAGCGTCGGCACCGCCATTCTGGCCTACGCCAAGGCCGATGGCTACGCGCGCACGCAGGGCCTGCCGGACTATGAATGGCCCCGTTGCGACTCCTGCTGGATGCCAACCCCGCCAAACTTTGCCAAGCCCCTTTCTCCTTATTGCGGGCGCGTCAGAACGATCGTCCTGAAGAATGCTTCGGAATTCCCCGTGCCGCCAAGTGTCCCGTTCAGCACGAAGCGTGGCTCGGCTTTTTTCAAAGCTGCCGAGGAGGTTCGTGAGATAGCCCAGAACTTGACAGCGGAGCAACGAGCCATTGCAAACTTCTGGAACGACAATCCGGTTGTGACCAGCTACCATGGCCACTTTATCTTTAATTCCCGGCAGATCTCACCCGGCGGACACTGGATGAACATCGCCGAGCAGATCATGGTTGCCCAAAAAACTCCCATGGTGGCGTCAATGGAGATCTATTCGATGCTGGCGTTTGGCCTGTTTGACGGTTTCACCGCCTGCTGGGCAGAAAAGTTCCGTGGAAATCTGATCCGTCCTGTGACGTACATCAATCAATACATCGACATAGCCTGGGAACCTTTGCTACAGACTCCACCGTTTCCCGAACACGCCAGCGGCCACTCGACGATCACGGCGGCAGCGGCAGAGGTTCTTACGTCATTTTTTGGCGATATGGCCTTTACCGATAGCACCGAAGCCCGCTTCGGATTCGGCGTCAGGAGCTTTACCAGCTTCCGTGATGCTGCGCTTGAGGCCTCGATCAGCCGTCTCTACGGCGGCATTCATTACCGTCGAGGGTGTGATGCCGGAAGCGAGCATGGGGCACGCATCGGAAAAGCAATTCTCGACCGTGTCCGCGTACGTCCATGAACATCATCACTCTATCGCACTTTATGAAGCTCACCACACAACTCACGCTGACGGCTCTGGCAGTATGGCTCATTGCGCTGCCCGGATGTTCGGATTCGTCGACAACCGAGCCAACGCCCGATAATGTTGACACCACAACATTTGCATTCTCGAACGTGACTACCGACAGTGTTGTACGCTGGCTGTACGTCTCACTCGACAGTATGAAGGTGACCGACCCGGACAATCCGAACTGGGATGTTCGCCTTCCGTACATCTTTCCTGACGGACGCACGCGGTCTATCCCCGTTCAGCTCAATTCGGGTACGAATGGTCCGGGTGCCGTTGCCGGAGCTGTTGTTTCCAGCCGTTTTGAGAGCCTTACGGCAGTTCCTGCAGGTACCGTTCTGCGCACCGATGATACGTCCAATCCCGTCGTCTCCACGGCTCTTTCCGGTGGGCCGACCAATACGCTCTTCGTGTATGACGGCGCCACGCGTACAATCCGCTGCAGCCCGGACCGCACGCTGATCGTCAAGTCTGGCACTGGAAAGCTCTTCAAGCTGGCCATCACCAGCCTCTACAAGGATGCCGCAGCAAAGCCGACCATGGCTACTCCGCTCGGATTTTACCATTTTCGCATTGCCAGACTAAAACAGTAGGACCAAAACCATGTACGGAAACATTACCGTCATTGATGCCCCGGCATCCGGCGAACAGCCGCAGGACGATCCGCAGAAGCTTGCCGAATTTGAAGCCCGCATAGCTCGGGGTGAGAAGATCGAGCCCCATGACTGGATGCCAACGGAGTATCGTCGCCAGCTCATCCGAATGATCGAGCAGCACGCGCATTCGGAGATCATCGGTGCTCTGCCCGAAGGCACGTGGATCACGCGCGCACCCGGCTTCAAGCGCAAGCTGGCACTGATGGCAAAGGTCCAGGATGAAGTTGGCCATGCTCAGCTACTCTACAGCGCAGCCGAGACGCTCGGCAAGCCCCGTGAGAAGATGATCGATGATCTGCTCACTGGAAAGTCCAAGTACTCCAACGTCTTCAACTACCCCGCGATCACGTGGGCTGATACAGCCGTCATTGCCTGGCTCATTGACGCATCTGCCATCATCAACCAGGTGGCGAACTCAAAGGGGTCCTACGCGCCGTATTGCCGTGCGCTTGAGCGCATCTGTCAGGAAGAGTCCTTCCACCTAAAGTACGGTTATGACAACGTCGTGGCTCTGGCAACAGGTACCCCTAAACAGCGTGAGATGCTGCAGGAAGCCCTTAACCGCTGGTGGCGTCCGATCATGCACTTCTTCGGTCCGCCTGATGTGGCTAGCCAGCACACCGAAAAGCTCATGCGCTGGAAGGTGAAGATGGCCACCAATGACGATATGCGTCAGCAGTTCTTCAACCAGTACGTGCCGAAGATCTGGGAGCTTGGCCTTAGCATTCCTGATCCGGAGCTGAAGAAAGATCCGGAAACGGGCAAATGGTCCTATGGCGACCCGGATTGGGACGAGTTCAAGCGCGTCATTAATGGTCATGGACCATGCAACGCTGAACGCCTCGCCGTGCGCCGCAAGGCCGAGGAGAACGGACGCTGGGTGCGCCAGGCGCTGGCGCGTCCGTCGGAAGAGTACGTTGCTCCACTGGCCTGACCGAATCGGACTTCGGTACACGTTAGATTCTCTCACCACCGGCAGGATGCACCGTGCCGCCACTTCGGCCTGTTCCCGTACCTACTGACCCGAATGACACGCTCTCTCAGCTCGAGTCATTCATACGGTTGGTGAAGATTCTTCGCGCAGACTGTCCATGGGATCGTGAGCAGACCCACGAGAGCATCTCTCATCTTCTGATCGAAGAGGTCTACGAGACCCTGGATGCGATCCAGCAGGGCAATGATGACGAACTCCGCAAGGAGCTGGGAGACCTTCTCCTGCACGTTGTCATGCACGCTGTGATCGCCGAGGGTCGCGGAGCATTCACACTTCGGGAACTGGTGGCAGGTGAGTTTGCCAAGCTCGTGAATCGGCATCCGCACATCTTCGGAGACGAGAAGACCGAGGACACCGCCACCGTGCTTCAGAACTGGGAACGCCTGAAGATGAAGGAAGGGCGCACGTCGGTTCTCGATGGTGTACCGAAGACCCTGCCGGCCGCTCTGCGCGCCCAGCGTGTTCAGGAAAAGGCTGCCAATGTCGGGTTTGACTGGCATGATCGGCGCGACGTATGGGCGAAGGTGCATGAAGAGATCGCCGAGATGCAGCAGGAAATCAACGCTGGTAACAAACCCGGTGCCTCGCGCGAGTTCGGTGACGTGCTCTTTGCACTTGTCAACGCTGCCCGCCACGAAGGTATCATCGCCGAAGAGTCCCTGCAGGCCACCACCAACACGTTTATCAGTCGATTCCAGCATATCGAACGCCGGGCCGCAGAGATTGGACGTGAACTCCGCAGCATGACGCTCGGAGAAATGGATGCCTACTGGAACGAGGCCAAGGGGCTCGAGAAGTGAAGCAGTTTCCTTTAGCGCTGACAACTGCGGTACTTCTTGTCTGTGTTGTTGCCGGTTGCGGCTCGTCTGATTCCGAACCAGCCGAACAGCAGCCTGCCGATACGGCCGCTGCCAAGCCCCCTGCAAAGCTCAGTTCTGAGGGTGTTGACACAACGCGTCTGAGTCTGATCGACAGCACCGTGCGAGTACATGCCGACTCGTTCCCACGTCCCCGGGGACGCGTCGTGAATATGCTTGTCACCGGTGTTGATGCCCGCATGGGTGAAGGGGGCGGACGTGCCGATGCAAATCATCTGGTGCGATTCTTTCTCGACTCCGGCTGCGTGGAGATCATTTCCATACCGCGTGGCACTGCGGCCGACGCCGGGTTCCCCGACACCTCCACGTTCAACATGCTGGCGAATGTTCGCACAGCAAAAGGTCAAAGCGGATACATCAAGGCTGTGGCCGAGATCGCCGGCGTTCCAAAGGTTGATTACTGGGTCGAGTTCGGCTTCTCGCAGGCTCTGGGCCTTCTGGAACTGATGGGGTATCGGGATAACGCGTCATCGACACTTCGTGTGCTGCGATCTCGCAAGGCCTACGCCACTGGTGACTATCAGCGGACCTACAATCAGGGGCAGTTCATCCGTCAGGCGCTGCTGCGGACCTTCGACAAGACCGACGACTTCCTGGGTCAGCTGGCCATGCGAGCCGCCCTTGCCATCGTCGAAACGAATCTGACCTACGAGACCACGCACGGACTGCTGGAAGATCTCCGCAGGCACGGGTTCTCGTCGCAGTCCAAAGACCGCGTCTGGGTCCGCGTCAAACCCGAGGAAGTATCACACTTCCAGGTCTTTGATTTCGACAGCACCAAGGTCGCAGCGCTGGACAAGCAGATCTCTAACCGTGTTGATCATACCATTCCAGACACTGCCCGCGTGACGTCGCAATCGGTCGAGCGGCGTTTGGCAGGAATGATCGCCAGAGCATCGACCGACAGCGCACGCAGTGCGGCATCCGTGATCCGCATCTTGCAGCGTCCTTACAGGCAGCGAGCCTGGATGCAGCTGCCCGACCGGGCTCGGCGCAATGCTCAGCGCGACCGGATATGCACGCTACTGATCACTTCATACCGGCGTGTTGGACGCCAGGCAGACGCCAAGCAGGTGGAAGAATTCCTGGCACTGGACCGGTCGGTCAACGCAGGTATGAAAGCGGATTAAGTCGCGAGCTCCCATTCCATACTTCGAAGTGAACAACCTCGCCATCAATGCTGGTGCCACTGCTTCCCAGCAACGTTCCGGCTTGGACAGATGAACCCGATGCCACACGGACGCTGGCCAGATTCGCATACACCGTACGGAATCCGTTCTGGTGGTCAACGATCACGAGCGAGCCAAAGCCCGGCAGCCATGTAACGGTGCTGACCCTGCCGGGGGCCACGGCATCGACACCGCTACCCTTGGACGCGCGAATATCAATTCCGGGATTTTCCAGCGTTGTTCCGGTCTGCGGGTTGCGATACATCCCGTACCCCTGCGCGATCGATCGCGACGAGGTCGGCCAGGGCAAAGAGTTGCGTGAGAATGCTCCCCGTTCCGGAAGGGGGCCGAGATCGACGCGCGTGCGGTCAGGCACTGCAGAGCCACCTGCTCGCGGAGCTCTCGAACGTGCCTCTGCCTGACGTCGTAGCTGGTCCTTGCGCACCAGATTGCGGATCATTGATGCGATCCTCCGGGCACTGGCCTGTTTTGCACGCAGCTCTTCGAGAAGCTCGGTTTTTGATTGTACGACCTTTTGCAGATCACGCTCGCCGGAGCGGATGGTCTTATCGACCTGCATGCGTCGGGACTGGTTGATCTGCAGCATCTGTTGCTGCTGCTGTGCAAGCGAGCCGACCTCGATGGCGCGGCTCTGGAGGGAATCGGCCACCATCGTCATGCGATCCCGAAAGCTGCTCACAGCCGCTGTGGCACGTTGATAGACCAGTGCATTGAGTCGTGAGGGTTCTCTGGACATTTGCCGCCGACGCTGATGTTCGAATACCGAACGGGTCAGCAACTGCCAGCGCTGCTCGGAGCGTCGAATGGAGCTTTGCGTCTGACTCACCATTGACTGGATAGCACTCACCGAATCCTGCAGCATGCGCAGTGAACCCTCAAGCCGGACGATCTGCTGGCGTAGCTGTGAACGTTGCCGCTGCGACAGTGTAAGCGAACGTCTGGCACTGCGCTCCTTGCCGGACAGCTCCTTGATACGAGCTCGTGTCTGTTCGATGGACATGCGCAGCTTACGAAGCTCTTCGCTACCGTCCTTGACCGATGGTTGTGCCGCAACGGCGGTCAGCATCAGAGGCAACAATACACCGATGCAGACGATCACCGCGCGAGGCATCAATAGACCTCGGTGCTTTGACGTTCGATGTGAGCACCGAGCCCGCCCAGCTTGTGCTCGAGAGCCTCATAGCCTCGATCGAGGTGATACACGCGCAATATCTCGGTCTTGCCATCGGCCACAAGTCCGGCCATGACTAGACTTACGCTGGCACGCAGGTCACTGGACATGACGGTTGCACCGGTCAGATGGGCACCGCCCCTGACGACGCAGTAGCCCTCGCCGGTCTCGATCGTGGCACCTAGGCGATGCAGTTCCGGGACGTACCCGAAGCGTGTGGGATAGATCGTGTCCTTGATCCGGGAAGCCCCTTGAGCCGTCAGCATATAAGCGGCCCACTGGGCCTGGGTGTCAGTAGGAAAGCCGGGGTAGATCGCCGCAGTGACGTCAACAGCCTCCGGCGTGTGGTCCAGGCAAACCCTCATGGTCGATCCGTCGATCTGCACCGAACAGCCTGTCTCCTCCATGCTCTGCGTGACGGCACTCAGGTGGGATGGCTCGACATTGGTCAGCGTGACGTCGCCTCGCGTCATCGCCGCTGCCAGCATGAATGTTGCTGCCTCGATCCGGTCCGGGATTGTGGCCTCGGTCACGGGATGTAGTTCGTCAACTCCGTCGATCTCAAGCGTTGTCGTTCCGATTCCGTCGATCTTAGCGCCCATCCGGACTAGCATATGGGCCACGGCCGTTACCTCGGGTTCGATGGCCACGTTCGTCAGCGTCGTATGTCCTTTGGCAAGAACTGCCGCCGTCAGAACGTTCACCGAAGCACCCACGCTGGAGATGTTGAAGTGAAAATGTGTTCCCTGCAGCCGGGGGCAGGTGGCGTTGATGTATCCTTCGCTGAGTTCGATCGTCGCTCCTAGTTTCTCAAGCCCCTTAAGATGAAGATCCACCGGACGTGGGCCGAAGTTGCATCCGCCTGGCAGCGAGACGCGGGCCTTTCCGTAGCGGGCCACCAGCGGTCCCAGCACATAGATCGACGCCCGCATTTGCTTGACGTGCTCGTAGGGGGCTTCATGGCTCGTAACGTTTGATGCGTCGAGGCTGAGTACGTTGCCATCGAGATGCATCCCCACACCCATTGAGTTGAGAAGCCGACTCATCGTCCCGAGGTCGCGGTTGTTCGGGGTGTTGGTAAGCGTTAGCGTGCCGCCCGTTAACAGGCATGCCGGCATTAGCGCTAGCGAGGCATTCTTTGCCCCGGAAATGGCCACGGTTCCTTGAAGGCGCGTGTTGCCGTGCACGATGAACTTGTCCATGTGCAAAGATAGAATCTTCCCCGGCCGTATCTTCGCACTCCCGTTAGAGGTGCTGCACAGGCATGTGCGGCTGAGATCACACTCTTGGTACCTGATCCGGATAATGCCGGCGCAGGGAAACGGCGATCACCCTCATAACGGACGTTACTCTTCTGTTTCATCACTGATGAGGGTCGTCCATGTCTGCTCTGCTTTCCCTGCTGTGCGCAGGTTGCCTCCTTCCATCAATAGCACTGACGGCCGGATCCGATTCCACCGCCGCCGGTGATTCGCTCCGAATCGTGAAGGGTCGTACCCTGGAGGTTTCGAGCTATCGCATCGGACGAACCGATCCGGTGACGCATACCACAATCACGCGGGAGAACATCCGGCAGTGGCACCTTGGTCAGGATCCTCAGTTTCTGATCGAGCGGGCAACACCTTCTGTGCTGTCCTTTTCCGAGTCTGGTACCAGCGTGACGAATTACGGTTCGTTCCGGCTGCGGGGGATTGACCAGACACGGGTGAACGTGACCATCGACGGTGTGCCGCTCAATGACATGATCGACCAGGGCGTGTTCTTCTCGAACATCGGAGACCTGGTCAATGGCATGTCGTCTATCCAGGTTCAGCGTGGCGTGGGCATGAGCAGCAACGGCACGGCCGCCTTCGCCGGCGCCGTGAATTTCGAGACGCCGGCCGTGCAACCGAAGACCCCGACAGTCGAAGCTTCCCTCGACCTTGGTTCGTTCAACCAGTCGCGCGGCAGCGCTACGATCTCTACGGGGAAGCTTAGCAACGGAGTAAGTGTGATGGCCCGCGTTACACGTCTCTCCTCGGAAGGATTTCGGCGGAACACGGGCACGGATGCAACCTCGCTGATGGTCTCCGGCTCCTGGGTGCGAGATCGGGATATGGTTCGCGTGCTTGCTCTCTGGGGTCGTACGGACAATCAACTTGGTTACTACGCTGTCCCTAAGCCCCTTGCCGAAGCTGATCCACGAACGAACATCAACGATTCAACCGACCGTGACGACTTTGGACAGAGTCTGCTGAAACTGACCTATGCACGCTCACTCTCCGACGATATCACATGGGAGACCAGCATCTATGGAGGCTTGGCAGGGGGCGATTACTTCTCCGGTTTCCGTGACAGCGTTGGCACGCTGACGCAGATCAACTACCCGCTGATGAACCGCCACATCGGTGTGATTTCATCACTGCAGGTCAATGACCTGGCATCAGGGTTGAACGCCACGATCGGAGTGCATGCGTATCAGTTCCGCCGACGGAACTGGGAAACGATCTTGCCGGCAAGCGATGCCCCGTATTACGACGATCGAACCCAGAAGAACGAGCTAAGTGGTTTTGTTCGGGCAGACTACACGCAAGGAGCGTTAACTGCACGTGCCGATGTTCAGGTGCGTCAGGTCGATCTGATCTTTTCGCAAGATCCTCGCACAGGTATTGCCGAGCCCCTTCCGATTCACTCGTGGCTCTTTGTCAATCCACGGCTAGGTGCGACGTACGACCTGTCTGAAGCCACGCAGCTGTATGCGTCCTACGGACGTACCAGTCGCGAACCGACGAGGTTTGATCTGCTAGGGGGGACGCAGATCACATCGGCCAACGTCGATATCCTTCGCAATCCCAACACGGTACGTCCGGAAGTGGTTGACAACATCGAGCTCGGTTACCGCTATACCGGTGTTGATGTGGGCTTTTCCGCCAATGCCTTTGGCATGTTCATGACCGATGAGATAGCGCCGATCGGTCCCTTTATCGAGCAGCAGTTCGTGCAGCTCCGCAAGAATGTGCCATCAAGCCGCCGGCTGGGTCTAGAGCTGGAGGCCTCGGTAAGGGTGCTGCCATCGTTGGACATTTCGGCCTCGGCAACAGCCATGTCAGCGACGATATCAGAGTACCGTCCTGATAACATCGGACGTGACACGGTGTTTACCAATGTGGTGCCTGTGCTGACGCCGGAACTGATGGCTCGACTGTCGGCTACCTGGCATCTGAGTTCTGATCTGTCGGTCACGACCGACGCTCGCTATGTCAGCGAGTCATTCGTGGACCTCAATAATGACCCAAGCATGGTGCTTCCGAGCTTCGTGCGGCTTGATATGCAGGTGCGCTATCAGATCAGGGACTATTCCGAGGTCGTGGCGTCATTCAATAACCTGACCGATGCATTCATTGTAACCAATGGCGGGTCAGGCTCTTATCAGGGGAGCCCCGTACCGACATACTTTGTGCAGGCCGGTCGGAATTTCCTGGTGAGCTTCCGGTGGAAGTTTTGACGTAGTGCAAAACCGCTTCTTCGAAACATATATTCGCGCCCATGCAACATCACGTGGTGAAGGTCACAAAACGGTGTGCGCACACCGGTGACCGGGGTCGATGCAAGAGAATGACCACATCGACGCACCCCTTCTGCGGAGCGCATACGCGTGCCGTGCTGGGTGTGTCGGTGCGAAAGAGCGGCATTCCGAAAGCTGGGAAGGGGCTCTTTGCCGAGCGCGACTTTGAAGTTGATCAGCGGATCGTCGAGTATTCCGGCGAGAAGCTGACAACCGAACAGTATGAGCGTCGTTACAAGTCCGAACAGCTCGGCTCGTACGGTCTTGCTCTTTCCGAAAAGTACGTCATCGATGCACGTCGCACCGACGCCGGTGTGGCGCGCTATGCCTGCGACTATCATGGTTCGGGCAAGAAGCCGAATGCCGAGTACGTGAACGTTGGGGGTCGCGTATGGATCGTCGCCACACGGCGCATCAGATCAGGGGAGGAGATCCTTACCGACTACGGTGAGGAAATGCATCGAGCGCTCGGCCTGTAACGTATACGGGTGAGAGTGACTCGTCTATCACCCACCTATGCATCACAGGAAGCCCCATGAGCGTCGAGATCGTCTCTAAACGCGATGAGACCACGCGGCTGTTTGCCAACCCGGTACTCGAGTACCTATCCCACATTCACCCGGTCACGCCGCTTGCAGCATATCTGCCGGTGATCGGAGTTGTCGGCTATGCGTCCTTTCGGGACCTGTCCCTTACCATCTCCGGCATCACCTTCTGGTTGGGGGTATTGCTCTGGACATTCACAGAGTATGCCCTGCACCGCTGGGTGTTTCATTACCAGCCCACATCGCGTCTCGGACGACGGGTGCACTTTCTCGTGCACGGCATTCACCATGCCTATCCGCGCGATTCAACGCGTCTGGTCATGCCGTTGATGGTCAGCGCTCCATTGGCCGTCATGTTCTGGGGTCTGTTTGGAATCATTTTCGGCCCCTGGCGTTGCGGGGTCTTTGCCGGGTTTCTGTTCGGCTACGTGTGCTACGACATGATCCACTATGCAACCCACCACCTGCCAATGCGCAGCCGCATTGGCCGGGCCCTGCGCCGCTACCACATGAACCATCACTTCGTGGATGATGATACGGCCTTTGGCGTGAGTAATCCGCTGTGGGACGTTATCTTTGCGACCACGCCAAAGGACCAGGGAGAGGAAAGTGAAGCTTCGAAAGGGGCTTGCTGATCGCCGAATGGTTCGCCCCCTTTCGCGAATTCGTTAAGGATAAACCGTATGCCACTTGCCAGCACCGACGTCCTGAGTGTTGTTAAGGCCGTTGCTCCCGACTGTCGCCTGATCGAACATCATGGCGATGTTACGATCCACGTTTCCGCAGGGGAGATCACTGAAGTCCTTGCCGAACTGAAAGAAAACCCTTCGACGCAGTTCAACCAGCTGCTTGACATAACGGCCGTCGACTGGGCACGCCCCGGTGACCGGTTCGAAGTGGTGTACTTCCTCTACTCGATTCCACACGCCACACACGTCCGCGTCAAGATCGCCGTACGCGAGGATCATCCTCATGCTCCGACTGCCGTAAATGTATACGAAAGTGCCAACTGGTACGAACGCGAAACGTATGACATGTACGGCATCATCTTCGACGGTCACCCAGACCTGCGCCGTTTCTTCATGCCTGAAGACTTCATGGATGAAGACGGGACCCCGCTCTACCCGCTCCGCAAAGACTTCCCGCTGATGGGAATACCAGGCTCGCTGCCGCTGCCGCCGAAAGATTAGGCAGCTTCGCCGTAGAGGGACGGCTTCGCCGTAGAGGGACGGCTTCGCCGTAGAGGGACGGCTTCGCCGTAGAGGGACGGCTTCGCCGTAGAGGGACGGCTTCGCCGTAGAG
>JBEIIK010000066.1:0-12473 GCA_040380835.1 Ignavibacteria bacterium
GCCGGACGAACTGACATACGCGGCAATCGTATCCCGATGGATGGCGCATTTGACATTGGAGCATTTGAATCTCCCGGAACGGTCTCCGTGACCGAAAGGCAGACTCTACCGGCAGTGCATGCGACAGTTGCTCCCGGCGGACTGATCACTGTTGCGTTTGAGCCGATGCCTGTGGAATGGCACTTCACACTTTATGATGCGAGAGGCATATTGGTTGATCGATCAGCCGCTGGTTCCGGCCAAACCAGTGTGGAGTTCCTTGTTCCCGCCAGCGGCGTGTATTTCGTTCGCGCCGCTGCGAAAGACAAACTTTCGATCATCACCACTCCAGTTGTTGTCGGTCGGTAGTTGCTGCTCTTTACAATCTCGCACGTGGCGTACTCACGGTGAGACCGAAGGTGTCCGAATGATCACTTCGACCGTGCGATTGTACAGACGTCCTTCCGGCGTGTCATTCGGGAAGGGGGCTGAAGCATTTGTCGACCCCTCTCCATAGGCTCGCAGGCTAACACTGGACCGATCGCGCAACAATCGAGTAAGCATCTCAGCACGTTGTTCCGAAAGACGTTGATTAGCATCAGCTGGCCCTTTACGGTCGGTAAATCCAAGCAACTCGATCGACGATGACGGCCTGACCGATGGCAGGATGTATCGTTCGATGAGCGACTTCTGGGCTTCGAGAGGCTCTCCGGCATCATACTGAAACTGCGTCAGTCGAAAACGGTCAATCTCGGTACCCAAAGCATCGCGATGAGCACTTTGATACGTCTTGCGAATCGTAACGACACATGAATCAACGCACGGTGTGTTTTGAGTAAGCGGTGATTCTATGATAGCTTTAACATAGGTAGGCTGTCGGGAGGAGGTGCCGCACATTCCTGATAGCTCGGTTGTGAATTTCATCGGACCGGTTTGGCCAACGGTCTCCGATGTGCAAAGGTGTAGATACGAGTCGTTGCCCGCATAAAACAGGACTCTATACCCCGAATCGGCAACAAGGGCCTCGGTGATCCCCCAGGCCTGTAGTGAGGATCTTAGCAAGGTTGTATCGCGCACAACGACGGGATCTAGAACTTCGGCAATCGATGATTGCAACTCAACACGGCGATTCTCCTGGTGTCCATCAATACGGTCCTGCTCGGATAGCATCGTTGTGATCGCCGCGGTCGGCGAAAGGCGTCCGGCCGTGATGATCAATCGCGTCGAATCAATGCGCCAGACCGTGCGGAGGTATTTGGCGACCTCAATAGCACGGCGCCTTGCAAGAGCGACGTTATTGCTCTCAACCTCGGCGTCATCGGTGTATCCCGATACGCGAAGTATCGCCCGTGGAAAGTCGTCCCTCATGCGTCTGCCAACAATATTCAGCACGTTGTAGTATAGGTTCAGAGTATTGGTGATTTCCGAAAGACTGTCGGCAGAAGAGCTGATCATGCGTCGCTCGTCGAACCCAACAGCAGCGGAAGTGTCAACTACGTTGTAGCGTTGTCCCGTCACCAACGATGACCCTTTGTCGAAGAACACATATGGAAGTAGTGAGAAAATGCGCTGTCGTGTATTCCATGTCACATTGCCGACCACACTGTCGAGCCTGACCATGCAGTTTGGATCAGCATTCTTGGGCGGATCCGGAGGTGCCTGAGTAACCGTGTCCGGTGTCGTCATAACTGACTGCTCTTTGAAGAATAGTATCAGATCCAACCGTAGGCGACCTGCCAGAATTGTACCAATGCCTTCTTGCAACATTCCGTTGAGTGGGATCTCAAGACCGAGCCTCGCGTTCACGGCAACGCTTGATGAGAGCGATGTCTCGCCGCCAGCGCCAACACCGAGAAGATGCAGATGACGCATTCGATCGGTTACCGGTAGGTCGAAGTTGAGGCGTGTTTGCTCTCGAGTATCGGAAAACACGGATGATGCTGGTGAGAGCAGCCGTTCGGTCTGACGCAAGGAGACCGCCAGGTTCCAGTTCGAACGAAAACTTGCGTACAGATGGACAAAGGAGGGGATTGATCGAGGCGACCATGTAGCTGTGATTGATGTCTCGACCGTTGTAGCATGCAGATCGACCTCGGTCAGCGATTCAGCGCGCACGACACGTGCATCAGGCCCGGTGCCTTCCAGCGCGTACCCTACGATAGATCCGGACGCAAGGTTGATCGATGACGATGTGACTCCGATGGATCCTTCGAGACCAAAGCGGTCTCGGGGGATGATCTCGCGCACAGCAGATGCACCGTATGCCCAGCCCCCTTGCGCATCCAGCAGGGAACAACACGTGGGGATGGAGGGAAACGCGGCGATCGTCGAACGAGGATCGAGCCAGCGAAAGTGGCTGCCGATGCCCCATCGAGCAACGCTATCGCGTGCTGCCGATTGCGATTGCGCACTGTGCAAGATCAGAAGCATCCATACGCAGCCAAGGCATACAGCCGATAGTCGTCGAATTCGTCCATTGATGCTGGGAATGAAAGGCCCGGTCATTCAATCACCAGAAGTGATGTCGAGGTTACCGTATTGCCACTGCGCGCGATCAACAGATAATGACCCGAGGAGAGGGGGCAGCTCAAGTTCGCCCTCAGTTGAGACGCTCCGGCACCGGTCGATGCTACCATGGTGGAACACAACATTGTGCCCAGGGCCGAGAAGACTTGCAGGTCGACACTGGCCTGTCTCACTACGTTTAACAGCACAGAGAACGTGCCGTTGTTCGGATGCGGCGTGATTCCCAAAATCGTCAGGGCGTTGAAGTCGAGCATCCGGCGTGTACCGTCCGGAGAGATGCACAGAGAGTCCAGCGATAGTTCTCCACCTTCCCCAGCAACGTCTCGTTGCTCGCAGGCCCAAACAAGCTTGGACTGTCGCACACTGATACTGCTGAAGCCGGGAAAACCAACGAGTGCTTTACCATTGAGCGAGAAGATCGGTTGGGCACTGTCGACATACGTATCCAGTGGCACAACGATGCCGAGCTGACGAAGCGTGAGGCCTCCGGTTGCAACCGTTGTGTTGAGTGTGATTCGACCGGGCGTGATCAGCGGAAAAGGATCGTAGAGATTCTCATTGTATTCGATCACCGTGCGCAACGAGTCAGGTCGACATTCTTGAAGCGACGCAATATCACCAGAGAGCGAAAACGGAATCTGTACGTTGTCCGAGCGCGGATCGGCCGTGATCGATGGTGCAGTGAGCTTCAGCTCAGCCGGTGGTTCAGCGAACCGGACAGTGTGCGTGTGTATGCCGACGCATCCGCGTGCATCGGTCACGCTTAGCTGCAGTGTGATCGAATCGCCCGCGCGTCCCTCGACGCGAACAGTTGAAAGGCCACCCAGGACTGTGTCACCACCCGGACGCATAATAGACCAGCTGCGGATGTACGAGCCGTCCGGAAACGGAGTACCCCCGCGGACGGTGCTGCGTAGCTCTGCACTATCACATACACAGATCACAGCCGGACCAGTAATCTGACAAAGGGGCTGATCCGACAGGTCGATGACGACCGAGTCCGATGTCTCACAGCCGTAGATGTCCGTGATGACCACGCGGATCAGCCGAACCATTGCGCCCTTTCGGTAGCGTTTGAAGTCAAACCGTGCAGTGTCGGATGTCCGCTGCGATGTGATCAGCGAACTGTCCCCATACCAACGCACGTCATACGGACCCGATCCTCCGGCGATAGAGAAGACTATCTCCGGAATGCTGTCCGGTAGGCAGGTCTTGACCAGCCGCAGCGCACCATCCACGGTTAGCGACGGGCTGACGGAGACAAGCATCGAGTCGGCTGTGGTTTGCCCCCTTCCGCCGTCGTCCGTGACTGACAGCGTGAAGAGTGTGGAACCGGAAGGTCGAAGAATCGCATTCCATGGCCTCTGCGCGTCGGGAATCGTTACGCGCTCGGCCGGTTGCCAGTTGTAAACAAACGGACGAATACCGCATTCGGACGGACGTGACACGAAGAGCCCGACGGCGGAATCAGATGCGCATATGGTCGTATCCGAGCCCAGCAGAACATCAGGCGAACGACGGATAGTCACGGTGAGCGTGTCGAGAGCCGAGCATCCGCGAGCGTCAGTGACCGTGAGCACTATTCGCGTGCTTGAGTCTACGCGAAGTGCGGGACTGGCGCTGTCGGAAACCCACACTGATAGGCCAGCCGGGGCAGTCCAGCGATATCTGAACGGGGCCGTACCGCCCTGTTCAACGGCCACCAGTCGCACCGTGTCACCACGGCATACGGAGGTCTGAGCCGATGTGCTTCGGGCACGAACCTGGAATGGAGTGTGGCGAATGACGGTGACCTCTGCCCAGCCCTTGCAACCGTCGGGTGTTGTTACAACTAAACGATAGGTCATTACCGAGTCAGGACCGTCGAGTGTTGCTGTCGGGTTCGAAGACGTAGGGTCCGAAAGGTACGTCGAAGGAGTCCAGAGAAACCTGCTGCCACTGGGCAGGACCGATACGACGGGTCTCAAATTGAAGATGCCAACGCTGTCGCAAACCCGTAGAGTGTCCATCGGTGATACGTTCGGACAGGGGGCAACGCGAATGAGCACGCTATCGCGCTCGGTAGCGCCTGTTGAATCGATGACTGTCAGAACATACAACGTGGAGCTGTCCGGCCGCGCTCGCGTCACACCAGTCTGCGCGGAGCTTGGGTTGCTTAGACCGGTCTGCGGTTGCCATGAGTATCGATAGGGAGGAATTCCACAGCGGGCTGCCGAGCCGATGAGCAGGGTTGTATCCGAGCAGACGCAGATCGTCGTATCGGCCGTCAGGGTTAGAACAGGTTGCCTGGAAACTTCAACTGTGAGGGTTTCCTCAGCCGAGCATGAGCTAGGTGTCCCGGAGTCGCTCACCCGGATGCGATATCTTGTTGTTCTTGCGGGCCGAACGGCGACCGTTCGTTGGTCGTTCCTCCCGACGATACTCGTCAGTGATCCATCAACCTCAGACCAGATGAAACGATACGGAGGGGATGCTCCTGAAACGGTGATGTTCGTCCCCAGAACTATCGGCGTTTGCGCTGAATCAAGACACGTCCTGATCACACGGGGCCCACTGATAACGATGCTGGGTACTTCGACAACACGAAGACGGATGGTGTCAGATCTTCGACACCCACGAGTGTTGAGAGCTTCGACGATGATACTTGCCATGCCAGGCCGGACGCCACGAATACGTACATTGGATGATTGGCTGTCGGAGATAAACCGCACGACCCCGGTTCCTGACAACTGCCTCCAATTGAACCTCACGGCAAGTGAATCGGCAGCCGATGCATTACACGTGATACTGTCTCCGACGCACAGTGTGGTATCGGCTGACCGAACGATTCGCGGAGCATCGATCACATTCAGGATGACTGTATCCTTATCGCGACAGCCACTTGTATCGGTTGCCAGCAGGACGTATCGATGTAGCCCAGACCTTCCATGACGCACGCGAACGCGAGAACCCGTGTCGCCGGCAACAAATGTTCCAGTATCCGTCAAACATCGCCATCGATATCGAAGGCCTCGTGTTGATGAAGAGTCCGTTACGACGAGGTCAGCTGTGGAACCCGAGCAGATGATCTCCGGGATGGCCCGCCCCCTGACGGTAAACGGCTGTCGAACCTCGATCGTTGTCGAGATCGTATCTCGGACGCACCCACGACGCGTTGTCACTAGCCTGACGACGTATGTTCCGGTATCACGAAACGTCCGCCGAATGAACGTTCCGGTGTCGGTAGTACCATCATGCGGAAAGAACCAGTCCCAAGAGTTTACCTCCGCCGAATCGAGACTGTACCCACGGATTGTCACGGGTTTGCCCGGACAGATAGGGGGCGTGTACACCAGGATCTTTGTTCGCAGATTTTCGACCTGCGCTCCGGCGACGAAACCGTATGAATCAAGAGCGGACAGTCCGTACATGAGTCCTATCGCACCGGAGCCCTTTGATGCATCAACGGCGTGGACGCCTTCATCAACGCGAAGCACAACGCACGACAGCTGAGGGTTTACGTTCGTGCTTGTGACGACCACAGGAGCAGTTGTGCGACCACGAATGCCGGCTACCGTGATGTCGTCGACGGTTATCGCCTCCAACTCGCTGGGCTCACCAATCAACGTCAAATAGAGATTGTTCTTCCACTGATCAATAAATGGCTGCACTGTTGTCGTTGGTGGAACGAAAGCAGTAAACGTAAAGGTCTTGATGCGCTGTTCGACCGGAGGCACAACCATCATGAAAGGATCTCCGACACCTCTGACGAGGTCAAAACCATCAGTCCACGTCATGCCGAGCCAGGTTGTAACTACGGGCTTATCGGCTGTGATGAGATAAGCAGCATTGGCCGGCACGGTTCGCTCGAGAACGGATCCTGCCTGTGTCAGCAGCGTCGGCACACCGGCAAGCGTTACCGTTGTTGATGGTTCCGTGGAGATCACCCTGATGACGTACCGAATTGCAGAGGCCATGGGAGGAACAACGAAGGTCTTCCCGAGAGACCACCAAGGTGGCATCTGCTCAATGAGATGATCGCGGGAGAAGCTTGATGTTGACGGCACGGGTGTTCGCTGATGACCGCCAAAGACTGCGATGGAGCCGCAATCACCAGCTCCTGAAACAACCCGGATGCGTGTGCCTGAAAGATCTTCATTGGGGAACTCCGATTGAAACTGATACACATCTCCCCGATTTAGCGTAATCGTGTAGGCCACTCCTGCCGGACGTGCCGCTCCGGCTGCACGGGCAACAGCTGCTTTGGGGATGATCTCAACCATCGTGCCATCCTTGGTACCTACGATGGCCCCCTGGCTGGCCCAGTCGTCGCGTTGGAAGTGCTGATAGGATGCCAGGTAGTACTCGTCACCAAGCGACATCGTCGGATAGACGATCGTTGCATCGGTGCTCTGGTTTTCAGTGTTGAAGGCGCACACTGTTATCGGCTTGTCCGACGTCACATGAACTCCCTTGCCTGCAGCTACCTGGTCGCTTCCACGGATGTAGGCGTTGAGGTCAGTCACTTCATAGGCCACATTACTCCTGGCGGGTACTGTGATGGTGGCGAGAGCTGTTGAGCCGATTCGTACGGTGGCCGTAGCTGCTGAATCTGCTCCGAAGAACAGATACAGTCGTGGAGTGAACGAATTCTGCATGAAAGTGAGCCAGAAGTCCGTTCCTTTGGTCGATGTACGCTGTGCTAGGGATGCACACGGCAGGATAAAGATCAAGCTCAGCATGAGCATGATCCGCCTCAAGGATCGATTTGGCGAGCGCTTGTTCGGCAACTTGGCTGGAGTTGTTTGTGCGATGACTTACACGGTGTGCATTGAAATTTACGGTTCTATTGCGCATACTGCGGCGTGGGAACCTTCTTGCAATCCGTGTGTAACGGTCGAATATGAAACATCACTTTCTAACGCTTGCAGCAACGGTGTTGCTCATTCTGGGTTTGCATCGCGAGCCGGCGTTCGCGCAGATTGGTGGCGAGGTGCGCGTTACTCCAAACACGATCTATTACGCCGGTGGAGCATGTCAGTTCTTTGATGCCCAATACCGACCGATCCTGAGTGTCGATGCACTCGAAGCCGTATGGTCATGCAGTCCAGCCAAGGCTGCTTGGGTCACGGTCTCGCCTGCCAGTGGGGGATACTATGAGTTCCCGAACTACGGCCCGCAGCAGCCGATGTACAAGCTGGCCGATATACTGGCACCCTTTAATCTTGCCGATACGATTTACCATGAGGCCGTTTTGCTGGATGGCGTTGGTTCGACGGCGCAACTCCTCTACTCTGCGAAGAGTGTGCTGGCTGTGCGTGATCATTCGCTTGCGACCACCTTCGTTGCTGGCGATGACTTCTCGGTGAACGGTGACCAGATTCGGCAGCTTTCGGCGCGGGTATCGGCATCTGTATCTCGTCGGCCGGGTCAGCGTGGCAATGGCTCCTCCAATGGCCTGATGAATACAAGGGCCTCGTCGTGGACCTATGTCACGTATATACCGGAGCGTGCCGGTAATGAGTTCCGATGGCCGGAGCAGAGGAGCGAGCTTCCACGCCTTCGATCCATGATCGCCAAGCGCAGCCACATCACCGTGCAGGCCATCGGAATGAGCATCACCGCGGGCTTAAACGTCAGCGGATTCATCGGTGACGAGCGAAACTTTCCACCTACCGCCCCCTATATGCGCAGCTACATTGAACTGTTTGCTGACTATCTGAGGACGGCTCAACGCTGTTCGGTGGACGTATTCAACAGCTCGTGTGGAGGCAAGACGGTTGTATGGGCGGAGAAGTATTGCATCCCGCTGGCTGCTGCCAACGCACCTGATCTGATCATCCTTGACATGGGAATGAATGATATCTGGGGAACGACAACTCCATCTGCCTTTCGACAGAGCATCGAATCGTGTATGCGACAGCTTTCGGCGGTGCTGCCGGATGCTGAGTTCCTTTTGATTGCCAATATGCTGCCTGATGTCACCGCACCCGGAGCTCCGCCGGATGGCGCTACGATCATGAAGCAGTTTCGAGACGAGCTTCTTTCACTGCAGCGCACCGGTGTGGCTGTTCTCGATATGACGAGTATGAGCCAGAAGATCTATCAGCGCAAAGGGGCTGCACACTGCACGTCGAATTCTCTGCATCCGAACGACTATCTCGCTCGATGGTATGCCCAGGGGTTGATCCACGCAGTCACTGCCAGTACATCAACCGCTGTCCATCAGGCAGACACGGATGATTCAACGTTGCTGATGGCCTATCCTCAGCCGGCCGGGGACAGGCTCAGCATAGCGGTTGATCAGTGCATGCTGGATGAAGGCCCACTGACGCTGAACGTCTGTGATTTATCGGGTATGGTAGTGCAAGCGCTACCGCTGAACGAGCATCACATAACGCTTTCCACGGATGCATTCGCTCCTGGTGTGTACTGCATCCGCGCGGAATCTCGTCATCGCGCGGCGCACGTCCGCGTCGTCATCGGTCGTTGATCGCGCCCGCCCCCTGGCCAAACTGCAGCCGGTGAAGCTTGGCGTAAAGTCCGTCGGCATCGATAAGCTCCTGGTGCGTGCCTTGTTCGGCAACGTTTCCGCGATGGAGCACAATGATGCGATCGGCCCGCTGGATGGTCGAGAGGCGGTGCGCGATCACAATGGAGGTTCGTCCTTTGAGCATGGTCGAAATAGACTGCTCGATCAATTGCTCGGTTTCGGTGTCGATGCTCGAGGTCGCTTCGTCAAGTATCAGAAGGTCGGGATTGGTTGCAAGTGCGCGGCAAAACGAAATGAGCTGTTTCTGGCCCACGCTCAGCACGGCGCCGCGCTCACGAACGTTCGTGTCATAGCCGTGTGGAAGCCGCGAAATGAATCCATGCGCGCCGAGGGCCCGGGCCACGCCTTCAACGTGCTCGCGCGTGATATCCTCCCGTCCGAGAGTGATGTTCTCTTCCACCGAACGTGAAAACAGGAATACATCCTGCAGCACCACTGCTAGCCGTCGGCGCAGCGACTCCTGTTCGATCTTGCGGATACTACGTCCGTCGATCAGGATCTCGCCCCCTTGAAACTCATAGAACCTGCAAAGGAGGTTGATGATCGAGCTCTTACCGGCGCCTGTAGCACCTACGATAGCCACGGTTTCGCCCTTTCGCACCGTGAAGCTGACGTCCTGCAGAACTGGTGTCGTACCGTCGTAGGAGAAGCTGACGTTCCGGAACTCGATACTCTGACCCAGTGAGGGAAATGACGTGGCGCCCTCGGCATCGTCCACCGTTTGCTTTGTGTCCAGCAGATTGAAGATCCGCTCAGAGGCAACCACGCTTGACTGCAGAGTATTGTATTTCTCTGTCAGGTCACGCACCGGACGGAAGAACATCTCCGTGAACTGAGCAAAGGCGATCAGCATACCGATGGTCATCTCGCCCGTGCCGATGTGTCCGGCTGCATACCATACGATGATTGCAAGGGCCACTGCCGAGAGTAGCTCAACCACCGGAAAGAACGTGGCGTAGTACATGATCGACCGGTCCTGCAGCTGCCGGTGCTCGGCATTGATCTCGGCAAACTGCCTCGTCATGCGTTCTTCCTGACGGAACAGCTGGATCACGCCCATCCCGGTCACGTACTCATTCATGAACGAATTCATGCGCGCCACCTGGCGCCTGATCAGGTCATAGACAACGCGAACTTTACGCCGGAAGATGAACGATGCAACAAGCAGGAACGGCAGGATCACGATCGTGAGCAAGGTGAGAGTGGTGGAGGTGTTCCACATGAACGTCAGGATCCATGCGATCACCATGATGTCGGAGATCATCAGCACAACGCCTGACGAGAAGAGTTCGTTGAGCACTTCAACATCACTCGTCACGCGCGTAACGATGCGTCCGACGGGCGTCGTATCGTAGAATCGAAGTGCCATGCGTTCAACATGGCGGTAGAGCGTGTTGCGGATGTCCAGAAGCACGCGTTGGCCAACCCATGTCATCAGCAGAGAAAGGGCGTACTGCGTCGCCCCCTGCAGGATTACCAGGCCGATGATGATGACGATGAACGTCATCAGGCCCGGAACGTCTCCCTTGACGATATGCTCATCAACGGCAATGCGTGTCAGGTAGGGTCGTAGAGGGCCCAAAGCCGACGAGGCAAGCGTCAGGGCAACAGCCCCGACGATATACAGGCGGTAGGGGGCGAGAAAAGACAGGAGCCTGCGAAGGAGCCGATAATCGACCTTGCGCTCATCGGTTCCAGCTTCGGTTTTGGCGGCGGACATCCCGCAAAGTTACACATCGTACTTTTGCACATGATCACAATCACTCCATACGGGGCGGCCGGCGAAGTCACCGGTTCTGCCTATCTCGTCGAAACCGGTTCGTCGACCGTGCTGGTTGATTTCGGGATGTTTCAAGGTGACAAGGACGACGATGCCCGCAACGTCATCCCGGGTCGGATCCATCGCATGGATATTGATGCCGTTGTCCTGACACACGCACACCTTGACCATTGCGGACGTCTGCCGCTGCTGATACGTGAGGGCTACCGCGGTCCGATCTACTGCACTCCGGCGGCACGCGACCTTGCCGAGATCATTCTCCTTGATGCGGCGCACATCATGGAGTCAGACTTTGAGCGACGTCGTCGGCGCTCGGATCAGCGCGGACGTAAGCTTACTCGCTACGATCAGCCATTGTATGACACCGAGGATGTGACGCAGACCCTGGAGCTCATCGAGGAGACTGACTATACCGTGCCGACGCGTGTTACGAAGGACTGCACTGCAATCTTTCACGATGCAGGGCACATGCTCGGCTCGGCAACGGTAGAGCTTCGGATTCAGGACCAGGAAGGTGTCGAACGTATCATGGTGTTCAGCGGAGACGTCGGACCACCGAACTTCCCGTACCTGCGTGACCCTGAGCCCCCTTCCAAGGCCGATGTGCTGTTCCTTGAGTCAACCTACGGTGACCGTGATCACAAGTCCCTCAATGAGACAATCGATGAGTTTGAGTCGATCCTGACCGAAGCCGTAAACTCCAACGGCAAGGTCTTCATTCCGGCCTTTGCAATCGGACGCGCTCAGCAAATGCTCTTTCACATTGCCGAGCTCATCCGTGAGCAGCGTCTTCCGGCACTGCCGATCTTTCTCGACAGTCCAATGGCTATCAAGGCGGTGAATGTGTATCGCATGCATCGTGATCTCTTCGATGCCGAAAGCACGAAGCTCAACGAGCATGGTCAGATGGACCATGACCTGCGATCACTGGTGCTCTGCACATCAGCGCAGGATTCAAAGCAAATCAATCAGGCGCAGGGGCCGTTTATTGTCATTGCCGGTTCGGGGATGTGCACGGCCGGACGCATCATGCACCATCTGCGCAACAATCTCGAAGACCAGCGTTCGCACTTTATTATCGCCGGATACCAGGCACGGGGCTCGCTGGGCCGCCGCCTTGTAGATGGCGCTTCGGAGGTGATGATCCATGGCGAGCGCCGATTTGTCAGGGCCAAGATCCATACGCTCGGCGGCTTCAGTGCTCATGCGGGGCAGACAGACCTTGTCAGCTGGTTCGCAAAGGTTGCCGCAAATGGCACGCCCCTTACCTTTCTTACCCACGGTGAGCAGGATGCCCGCACCGCGTTGAAGGACAAGTTGAGCGAGCTGTACAACGTCAACGCTTATCTGCCGGCCTATTCTGAACGTTTAGTTATCTAAGGACGACCTTCATGCGGATCGAACACGACTTTCTTGGTGGACGTGAGCTTGCCGACGATGCGTACTATGGCGTGCAGACATTACGTGGGCGCGAGAACTTTCACATCACCGGGATTCCGATCGCGCATGCCACGTCGTTTATCGTAGCCTTTGCACATGTTAAGAAAGCCGCAGCGCTTGCCAATAGGGATCTCGGCGTGATCGAGCCACTCGTGGCCGACGCAATCTGTGCGGCGTGTGACCGCATTGCGGCAGGTGAGCTTCATGACCAGTTTA
>JBEIIK010000067.1:0-12461 GCA_040380835.1 Ignavibacteria bacterium
GTTGTCACCGAGAAAGAGAAACACATCCGGATTCCAATCACCGGCAATGTGCAGGATAGGCTGTGGCAGGTCCTAATACCCACACGATCCCATGGCGATACGCCGAATCAGCTTCGACTGATCGGGCTGCCGGATTCCGGTCGCGACGAGGCCCTTGCCCGTGCGAAGGGCCTCCGTCGACTGGGCAGATCCATGCTGACTCACCACAATCAGCAGGACCAATGCCATCATGAGCATGCTCATTGTGCGTCCCACCAGAGCTTGGTATTGATATCATCAGCCCCCTGCTTGCTAACGGCATCGGCCCGGTTAGCCGAATTGAGTGCCTGCTCAGAGAGTGGATAGGCGAATCGTGATGGAATTCGATTGCCGTTCAGGTTGGAAGCTCCGGGCTGAAGCACTGGCAGGCCCGACCTGCGCCAGTCTGCCCATGCTTCCATTCCATGGAAATACAGCGAGATCCACTTCTGTGTAGCAATCTTCTCGAGCCTGTTACTGACACCGAGATCCACGCTCGGCTGCGTCAGATAGTCATCGGGCATCTTCGTGTCCACATGATCGAATGCTGCCTTCACCCCAGCTTCATAGTAGTCTTTAGCCGACCCAGCAACAAGACCGCGCTCAGCTGCCTCTGCAAGGTTGAACTGCAATTCGGCGTAGGTCATCAATACACCTTTGGCCACCTTGATACCCCGGGGCGTGCTGGCATCCTCGAACCAGAGCGTGCCCACGTACGAGATGCCACGGCCGTTGTTCCCGTAGTTCAGAGCATCAACATCACTCAAGCCATTCGGCAGTCCGGCATAGGCAGGCGTAGTCGTCGATGCACTTTCCTCTGTTGGACGTCCGTACACCTGGATACGCGGATCCTTCAGATTCAGAAGCGTATCAGCGAGCGTTTTCGACAGCGTGAACTCTCTGAACGAGCCAACTCTCGCAATGGCAAGTGGAAACTGATTCGGAAAAGCAGAGAGGTAGGTCAGCGATGCATTGTCTGCATTGCTCGCGAAAAGCGGATTTGCAGCCTGATCGGAGATGATGGCATTTAGATCAGCAGTTACATTCTTCTTGCCGGAGATTCGCAGAAGCATCCGAACGCGCAGCGAGTTTGCGAACTTCTTCCACTTAGAAATGTTCCCTGCGAAGAGAATGTCTCCCTCGACCGCCTCAGTTGAGCTACCGATCTTGGTATTGGCGGACTTCAGATCTTCGAGTAGCTGTGTGTAGATCGCTTCCTGTCGGTCGTACGACGGCAGTACCACTCCGTCAGCAGCCTTTGTCGCCTGTGTGAACGGAACATCACCGTAGATGTCTGTTAGCTGAAGCATGATCCACGAGCGCATCACCAAACCAATACCGACATAGTTACTTTGACCCAACTTCTCGGCTGCATCCATCATGTTGTTTACGTCACGCAGCGTCGAATAGCAGGCATCCCAAGGACCGCTGACGTCACCCCATAGGTAACGGTCCTCGTTCACAAACTGGCGCTTTGCGTTATGCTGGATCACGATGTTGCCATATGACCAAGCATGATCCATCATTGAATTGACCGGAGTACGAATGATATTCGTTAGCAGTAGGCCGGGCGTTACCGCCGTAGGCGCGTTCGGGTTTGTATTCGTAACATCGAAATCCGATGTGCAACCCAGCAGCACTACGGTGAGAATTGTCGCGATTACGTGTAGCGTTTTCATTGTTGTTTCACCAGTGGTAGTTGCTGTGAATTAGAGCGAAAGACTGACATTGATACCGTAGCTCCGGGCAGTAGGGATCTGCATCGCCTCGATGCCGGGAATGGCCTGACCGCCGTTGAAGCCCATCGTCTCTGGATCGATGTGCGGCACTTCAGTCTGAAGCCAAAGATTGCGGCCAACCAGCGTGACGGATACGTTACGAAGCGTCCAGCCCATGTCTGCCCACATCGAATTCGGGAATGTATAACCGATGCGCAATTCACGAAGCTTCAGGAACGAAGCATCGAAAATGCTCGGTTCGACAATACGCCGACCGTTAGTGATCGCTGTGTGCCACTCACGCGCTGTCAGCTTGCTCATGCCGTTGGCATCTGTATTCTCTTCGTATCCAACGAAGTCCGTGTTACTCCCCTTGGTGTATGTTTTTGCACCCGTCGTCTTGTCGCGATAGACTTCGACAACACCCGGAGCATACACACCATTTCCATCCTTTGTGAGGTCATACCCATCAGCACGACCTTCGAGTGTCTCGATAATCTGACCCCCTTCGCGTCCTACCGTCTGCGTGTGCGAATAGACCTGGCCGCCTACTCGGATGTCAAGCAAGAAGCCAAAGGTGAACCGACCCACCGTAAAGTTGTTGTTGATGCCGAACAGCCAGTCTGGATTGTAATTACCAAGGAGTTTACGCGACGATGTTTCACGCGGACGGGCTACGAAGAGCGTATCGATCGCGTTACCATTGGCATCTTTGACAATCTGTGAGCGCACGTTGTTGATCACACGGCCAAAGAAGGGGCTGTTCGGGTCTGATACACGCTCGTAGCCAATGCCGTACATCGCGCCCATTCGCTCGCCTACTCGTGCTTCTACAAACACGTTGTTCTTTGCGGCCATGACGTAGCTCTTAATGCCATCGGCAAGGGAAACCACCTCGGAAAGGTTTCTCGAAGCATTCACATTCAGATCCCAACGGAAATCATCGGTCTTGACCGGGATAGCGTTTGCCATGATCTCGACTCCGTAGTTACGGATCTCACCGGCATTGATCACCTTCTCGGAGTATCCTGTTGACGTCGACAATGGGATAGGCAGGATCTGGTTCTTGGACGTAACGTCATAGAACGTTACGTCAAGACCGATGCGACTTTCCAGGAACTGCAGGTTGAAACCTGCCTCGAGCGACGTTGAGATCTCCGGCTTCAAATCTGCATTCGCTAGTCGACTAGACTGCGCAAAGGTCCGTGCATCACCGTATGGATTCTGTGCGAGATAGACCGCTTGAAGCTGATACGGGTCGGTGTCGTTTCCAACTTGAGCCGCACCAACACGGACCTTGGCGAAGTTGATGAATGACGGCAGTTTGACCATGTCAGAGATGATTGCACTGAAGTTCGCAGATGGATAGAAGTACGAGTTATTCTGTGATGGAAGCGTCGAAGACCAGTCGTTGCGGGCTGTCAGCTCAGCAAACAGCATATTCTTGTAGGAGTATGACGCGTTTCCGTACACGGAGTTGATCAACTTCTTCGAGCGGAATTGCGACTGTTGAAGTTCAACCTTTGTATTACTAAGGTTGTATACGTCAGGAATCAGAAGCTGAGGCGCCGTAATCTCGAGGTTGTCGTTGCGCTGATCCAAGCTGTTGGCACCCGCAGTAATGCGAAGGGACATGTCATCATTCAGAGGAATGTTTGCGTTTACGAGAAGGTCAGTGTTCCACTCGGTGAAGCTGATTGCTTCATTGCGGTACGTACCAAACTTGAAACGCTGCGTGCTGAATGCTCTTCTACGGTCGCGGCCTTCATCACTGAAGTCCAGCCCTGTCCGGAGTTGGACATTGATGTTTTCGTTTATATCGTACTTAAGCAGCGCGTTACCAAAGACACGGTTCTGATCCATGCCATTGGTGTTTTCATAAAGATTGAAATAGGGATTGTCATGATAGTTGTAGTTGAAGCCGAACTGGGATAGGCCTTCACGATTCCGCTGCCAGTAGTCTTTGCTGTTTTCGAGGTTCACCTGACGTCCAAGCCAGCAGGAGAAGAGATACATGATGTTTTCGGTTCCGTACGAAAGGTTCGGGCGGTTACCGCTCGTTGTCTTGACGTAGTTGACTACTGCCCGTGCAGAGAGCTGCTTACTTAGTTGATAGCCCCCTGCGAAGGCGAGTGTGTTACGCTGAAGGTCCGTGTTGGGGACGATGCCGGTTTGATCAAGGTTTGTCAGTGACAAACGGAAATCGCCGTTGGCATTCGAGCCCGAAACTGCGACATTGTTCGTTATGGTGCGCCCAGTTTCGAAGAAGTTCGCAACATTGTCCGGAGCCGCAATCCATGGAGTTGGAACGATCTCCGACCCTGCCGGAGCGCTCAGATCGCCGCCTCTAAAGTTGATAGGCTGACCATTCAGAGTCCGTGGAGAATCGAACTGGCGGATCTTGAGATTAGGGTCGTACTTCGGCCCCCAGCTCTCATCAACACCATCGTTAAGTCCACCACCGTTGCCGTCCTTGTACTCGAACTGGCCGTTTAGGCCCTGACCGTAGACGTTCTGATATTCGGGAAGGCGCAGAGCCGACTCAAATGTAACGTTGCTATTGACGCTTACACCGATTCCCTGCGTTCCCTTTCCGTTGCGCGTTGTGATTAAGATCACACCGTTGTTGGCGCGCGATCCATACAGAGCCGTTGCACTCGGTCCCTTCAGCACGTTCATCGTTTCTATATCATCGGGATTGATGTATGCTGCCCCGTTGCCGTAGTCGGCTTCAAGGAATGAGCGGCCCGCCGATCCCACCTGCTGATTCGAGATCGGCACACCGTCTACCACATAAAGCGGCTGATTGTTACCAATGTTCAGTGAGCGCTCTCCCCGAATTGAAACGCGAGCTGAACCACCGACCCCTGATGGTGAACCGATGACGGTTACGCCAGCGACCTTACCTGCGAGTTGATTGACGACGTTTGACTCACGCGCAACGGTGATCTGACTGTTGTCAATCGACTGCGTGGCATATCCAAGACTGCGAGTATCCTTCTCAATTCCGAGAGCTGTTACAACAACCTCCCGCCCACTTACTGCCTGAGATTCCATCGTGATAGACAGATCGCCCTGATCAGGTATCGACACCGTTACCTGCCTGTATCCAACGAGTGAAAAGCTCACAGAGTCAGCCTGTCCCTCGATACCGATGCGAAACGAACCATCAGCACTCGTATATGCTCCGTACTTCGTTCCCTTGACACGAACGACCACGCCACGCAGTGCCAAACCGTCCTTGTCGCGAACCGTACCATTTACCTGCTGAGACTGCGCCGCCGCTGCTACCGTGAGGCAGCAGAGCAGAAGGGCCCCGAAAACCAATCGTCCAAATGTGGCTGCCGACGAAGCAACCAGGTACCACGCTCGCATTAGATTCCCCTGTAAAACGTTTGCGAAAAAATGAACGACTCCCAGTAGTCGGTTCGTAGCGCGAACATATCGGGTGGCGTTTCGTGTAATCGTTAAGTCTGAATTGTATAATCGTGACGCATGTTTCGTAGATGTGACGATTGTTACGGCAGACAACAAGACGCGCCGTGCATTCCAGAAGCATGTATTTTCGCATTCCTCTCATCAACCGGACAGCCCTATGGAAACGCTGTTTTACCTTCATACCAAGATGCATCACGGACTGTACCTTCTATCAGGTATGTCGGTGGCCGTGGCCCTCATTGCGATGCTGCGCAAGCAGACCATCACGGGCACGGGGCTGTGGATCATCCGCATTTATTCGATCGTGCTGACGCTGCAGGTGACAGTCGGACTGTTGCAGCTCGCAATGCGTTGGAGCGACCTTGGTGATGGTCTGCGTCATCGACTGGAGCACGGCACGTTAATGCTGGTGGCACTGACGATGGTACACCTCACGCCACGGTTTATCCGTCGCGGCGATTCGGTTGGCACACGCAACACCCTGCTGATGCTTGTCGGCTCGCTGGCTCTGGTCCTTCTTGGTGTGTCGCTCATCAAACGCGCCATCGCGGGAGCCTGATGTCCACCGTTCAATCAACATCGCTTACGGCATACCCGCTGTTCCGACGCGGCAAGGTGCGCGACGTTTATGATCTGGGAGACCGTCTGCTGATGGTTGCCACCGACCGCATCTCGGCCTTCGATGTGGTGATGACAGAGGGCATCCCTGATAAAGGGGCTGTTCTGACGTCGATCTCACTGTACTGGTGCGAGCATCTCGGACATTTGATCCCGAATCATCTCCTCAGCACCGATGTCTCAACGCTCCCGGGTCTGACGGATTCCGAGCGCTCCATGCTTGCCGGACGTTCCATGATCGTACGCAAGACGCGCCCCCTTCCCGTCGAATGCGTCGTACGCGGCTACCTTGCCGGCTCCGGCTGGAAGGAATACCAGACCTCGCAGACCGTCTGCGGCATACACCTACCGTCCGGTTACAGCGAATCATCACGCCTTACAACGCCCATCTTCACGCCGGCTACCAAGGCCGAAGAAGGTCACGACGAGAACATTTCATTCGAGCGGGCGGCCGAGATCCTTGGCACCGACGTTGCCGAGCGCGTGCGCGAAGTCAGCATTGCCCTCTACAATGCCGCCGCAGAAGATGTTGCAGGCAAGGGGCTTATCCTGGCCGACACGAAGTTCGAATTCGGCATTGACGACAGCGGCCAGATCATCCTCATCGACGAAGCGCTCACACCCGATTCATCGCGTTACTGGCTGGCCTCGTCCTACGCTGAGGGTACCTCCCAAATGAACTTCGATAAACAGGTGCTGCGCGACTGGCTGGAGACCACATCGTGGGACAAAACCCCGCCGCCCCCTGCCCTGCCCAGCGAGGTGGTGCAGGCCACCCGCGTAAAGTATATTGAGGCCTACGAACGCATTACCGGTCTCCAATGGCAATAAGGCCCTTTCAGCTGGATGAAGACGACGTTGCCATGCAGCGTCGCATTAACGACATGCTCGATTGGGGCCTGCTGCTGGCCGTGATCGGGCTTCTTGGAATTGGTCTGACGTCGATCTACAGCGCCGCCTACGGTCTGGGGTCGGATGCGATCTTCCGCCGTCAGATTCTCTACGCCATTGTTGGCATTGCCGGCGGTGTGGGAATGTTCTTCATTCCCGAGCGTTGGATGAACGACCTCGCCTACCCGCTCTATGCTGTCGGTATTCTCCTGCTGGCCGCCGTTCTCACGCCGCTGGGTCACGTTGTGAACGGTCAGCGATGTTGGATTCAGATCGGGTCCTTCTCCTTCCAGCCCTCAGAGCTGGCCAAGATCACGACGCTGATCGCCGTTGCGAAGTACACAGACCGCAAGGGCTTCTCCATCCGCACCATACGTGATCTTGCCTGGGTCGCTATGCTGTTTCTCTTGCCCGTGGGTCTGATCATGATGCAGCCCGACACGGGCTCGGCTACCGTGTTCTTTGCCATCGCGCTTGGCGTGTTCCTCTGGTCAGGGGGCGACCTGTTTGTCATTTATTCGCTGATCGCAATGCCCTTTGTGGCCATTGCCTCGCTCTATGGTCTTCTCTTTGACAACATGCTCTGGTTTGCTGCCATATCCGCACTCTTCTGTCTGGGCACGTACCTGTTCCGTCGCACACTAACTGCTTCGATCGTTGCATGCCTGATCGTGGTCGGCATCGGCTTTGCAGTGCAGCCGGCGTTCAACAAGCTGGAGTCGTATCAGAAGAAGCGACTCATCACGCTCTTCGAACCCGAGCGAAACCCCCGGGGCGAAGGCTACCACGTCATCCAGTCAATTCTCGCCGTCGGATCCGGCGGCATTACCGGCAAGGGCTTCCTCAAGGGTACACAGACGCAGCTGCGCTACATCCCCGAACAGTGGACGGACTTCATCTTCTGCGTGCCGACGGAGGAGTTCGGGTTTTTCGGCGGCATAGTCGTCATCACGCTTCTGGGCTTTGTTGCCGTACGAAGTGCCGGGATCGCCGCTTCGGCCAAGACTTCGTTCAGCAGCGTGATCGCCATCGGATTTGCCAGCCTGCTGCTCTTCCACACGATGGTGAACATCGGCATGGCCGTGGGTCTCTTCCCGGTTATGGGTATTCCTCTGCCATTTCTCAGTGCAGGGGGCACGGCACTGATCGCCAACATTGCCATCGTGGGCCTGCTGCTGAACATGCACCGGCAGCGACGTCGTCGGGCAGCATGATGCCGAACATCGTCATCACCTGTGGCGACGTCAACGGCATCGGCCTGCGGTGTCTTGCCGGTGCGCTGGGCAAAGCCCCCTACAATGCCTCATTTGACCTTCTGATACCACACGACGTACTGTGTCAGGCAATCGAGGCGTATGCGCTCGGCGGAACCATCGATAGCGTCCACTGGTGCGTTGGTGAAAACAAAATCCGCATTGTGAGCCTGGATGTTCCCGTGGTGCTGCGTCCGGGTGCACCCCATGACGATGCAGCACGACTTGCCGTTGTCGCTCTCGAGACAGCCTGCACCGAGACCGTAGCCGGACGCTATCAGGCGATGGTAACTCTGCCGATCAACAAGCATGCTCTGGACCGCGTGGGCTGGACGTATCCGGGTCAGACAGAGATGATCGCTGCCTATGCCGGAGGTAAGCCGCTGATGGTCCTCTGCACGACACATCTGCAAGTAGCGCTGACCAGCGTGCATATCCCGATCAGGGACGTTGCGCAGTCACTTACCACCGACGGCATTGTCGGACGTCTGCACCAGCTGCATCGGCACCTGCGCAGTCGCATTGGCATTGCCGAGCCCCGTATCGCCGTGTTGGGACTCAACCCCCATGCGGGAGAGAACGGCCGTATCGGTCATGAAGAAGACCTCGTGATACGTCCGGCCATTGAGCTTGCACAGGCCCAAGGCATCGCAGCCACTGGCCCCTTTCCGGCTGACGGATTCTTTGCCTTCGGTGCTTATGAACAGTTTGACGGCGTGCTGGCGATGTACCACGACCAGGGACTTATCCCGCTGAAACTTCTTGCGAAAGGGGCGGGTGTGAACGTCACCGCCGGACTATCCGTCATTCGTACATCGCCAGATCACGGTACGGCATACGACCGCGTTAACAGCCCGGACATTGACTCTGCCAGCACGAAGCTGGCCATCGAGATGGCGATCAGTATGATTGGGTCGATTCTCACGTAGATTGATTTCAACTTATCGTTGAGAAGGATTGACATGGAGAGCATCGTCTTCATCCTCGGCCTCCTTGGACTTGTACCCTATGTGTCTGCCATTGTTTCCCTGGTTCAGATTCGCAGGCTTCGTCAGAGACTACAATTACATGAGGCGATCATCACAAGCCTTAGCAATAGGCTTGCCGAGCTTCAGACAGCTCCACTTGCACCGCAGCCAGCAAATGGGGCTGACGCTGCCGACGTTTTTTCTGTAACGGCACACGCCCCTGCGGTCAGTGCTGACGTAGAGCCTGCCATAGATCATACGCTGAACGTAGATATAACGCCGCCACCTGCTCACGCCCCCTCACCGACGCGCGACGAACTGGAAATGGCCATCGGCGGTACGTGGCTTTCGCGCATCGGCGCGGTTGCGATCGTTCTGGGCGCACTATTCTTCTTAAAGTTCGCGTTTGATAATGGATGGATCACGGAACCCATGCGGGTGCTGATCGGAGCAGTCGTCGGTTTCGGATTGGTTGCTGGTTCTGAGCGATGGCGCACAAAGGGCCTGCAGATGTTTGCACAGGGTCTGGCTGGCGCCGGCATACCTGTCCTCTACCTCGCTGTTTATGCCAGCTATGGCTTCTACGACCTGGTTTCACAACCTGTCGCTTTGGGCCTGATGAGCATTGTCACGGTGATTGCTGTCTTCACCAGTCTACGTCACGAATCGGTCTTCATAGCATCCATGGCGGCGATTGGTGGCATGCTCACACCGACATGGCTCTCGACTGGGGACGTGAACACCGTGGGACTTTTCGGTTATCTGGTTATGCTGTTCATTGGACTGCTTTGGCTCGGCTACCGACGACCGTCATGGTGGAGCGTGCCTCCTATCGGTTATCTCGGCGTATGGGTGTATTGGAATCAATGGATGGGACTGCGTAGTGGCATGTCCGATCCGGACATGACCGAAGGAACACTGCTTGCATTTCTTTTCCTCGTGTCGGGTTTGGTGTACCACTATCTGATGGAACAACAGCCGCTAGATCAACTCATCTCTGCTCGCAGGGTCTTCATCGGGTTTCACTCGTTCATCATGTACACCATGATCAACCGCGCCATGATGTCTGACTCACCTTGGATCAATGGAGGGACGGCGGCGCTGCTTGGAATGCTCTTCGTTGCAACAGCATTGATGTACCACCGTGATGATAACACAAATGCAACGTCGATGTTCGCGCTCTTCGCATTGGTAGCGTTGGACCATGCGTGTTGCTTCTTTGAGAATACGTATCACGTGTCGATCGGCCTATCACTTCTGAGTTTAACGGCAATGCTGATTGTACGTCATCGCGAGCGCACTCCCGAGGTGATCGCAGTCATTCTGATTGTCATTCAGTCCCTTGCGGTAGCGATACTCGAAGCCATATCTCACAGTTTCCCTGCAGCAGCGGCCATACCATTGCTGAACTTCCGTTCGGCGGCACTTGTGTTCGCCGCCACCGGACTCATCCTCTCGTCGCGATACGTCCAGACAACACTTCGCTTGACTGAACTCGCCACGAGCATTGTTGCAGCCGTTGGATTCATCATGATGATCTGGGCCGCACATCTCGACGTGTTCGGTCTGTTTGCCAATACTGATAATGTTGCCAGACCAATGATCGAAGCTGTCCGTACGTGGCCCGATGCGTTTGGTCATGCGATCACGTCCGCCTGTAGTGTCGTCCTTGGATGCCTCCTGGTAGCGACACCCATGCGTCACCGCCAGGATGCTGCTGTGCTTGGCGGCATCGTGGTGGTAGTCGGTGCGTCAATCTGGTGGTTGACACATGCTTCGGCACTTACTGATCCATCCGAGCTTGCCCCCTTCGCAAGCATTCGAACTCTGACTGGCGTGTTGATCATTGGGTCAATGATCATGTGCATCAGAGCAGTGAAGCGCCCCTCTTCTGTTCTTAACGTCGTCAGTCTCAAGTCTATTCTTGGAGCACTGGCGATCGGCTTTTCGTTTGTGTTCGTTACGATGGAAACCGTGTGGCACGACGTGATCAGAATACATTTGATCAATGCTGGCGTTGTCGAGGGTTCAGTAAGAGACGGCTGGAATCGATTTCATCTCATGATGTCCGGAACATGGATCGGTTACTCGATCTTGTTGATGATCGCCGGCTTTGCTAGGCGGTTGAGACATATCCGCGTCGGCGCTCTCATTTTGCTATTCATCACTATTCTAAAGGTCTTCCTCTACGACCTTTCATTCCTACAGCAGCCCTACCGTATCGTATCATTCATCACCCTCGGTGTCATATTGATGCTAGCTGGCTATATGTACCAACGTTTCAAGAGACTCATCCTCGCAGACGTAACCTAGCAACGAATCATTGAGACCGGAATGGCCGTAGGGCAATGAATACGTCCCGAACGTGATGCTTGCCGTAGGACAGCAATCATAGACAACTCCGAGTTTGAGCCCTATAGCTTGAGCAATGGAGAATCTATGCATTCCGGACGGCGCCTCACACGAAAAGCACCACTCGCCATCATCTTCTTGTTTACCATTCTCTGGTGCTGGAGTACGTCCGGCATCAGCGGGGCCTTCCACCATGGTAGATGCGTCGGCACATCAGCGGAGACCATTGTCGGGGTGCCGCTGCTACCGGTAGTATTCTTCGATTCGGCATCATCGGACATCCCGGAGCGATATGACGTAGAGCCCCTTTCCGGCGGCTCATCAACGGGCACATACCGCACATTGCACGACGCATACCTTCGGGTGCTGGATGTACTTGCCGAACAGCTTGTTCATAGTAACGATCATGTTGTACTGCAGGGATACGAGGAGCGCTCCGGGAGCATTGACGAGTGTTATCTGGCCAGAGCACGGGCCGAGCGTATCAAGAACTACCTCGTACATGATCGGGGTATACAGGCCTGGCGCATCCGGGTAAATCACTCGAACATCGACTGCATTCCACCCGAGATCACGATGAAAGGGGGCTCAGGTCTCTCCTGCGAATACCGTCGCGTCGAGATCCTAACACCAGAGCGACGTCCGTTCCCGATTACTTTGCGAACCTCGCCCCGGCAGGCAGTCACCTCTATGTTTCGTGATGCTGCGATAGTCTTGTTTGACCTGCGCAGCGAATACATCCGAAAGTCGCAGCGTGCTGATCTGTCGCAGTTTCTTGATCAGCTGCCCGTAGATTCCGAGTTGCGTGTAACGGGTCACACGGACGTTATCGGCAGGAGTGAGAGCGGCCCGGCTCTGGGTGCTCAGCGCGCGCTCGGCGTTGCAGCCCTGACCCGTCAGCAGCGTCCGGATTGTCGCATAAGCTTGCTGAACATGAACCCGTCTCGGCGTCCGCCACTTGGACTGCCGGCCATTGATCTACCGGAGATTCGCTACCTATCACGCTCGGTGATCGTACAGCGCATACCATCTGGTGGCACCCGCTAGCTCCCCGTAGGTCCTGTAAACGCACAAAGCCCCGAGACGATGAAGTCAGGGGGCTTTGCGAAGCAAGAAGACTTGGCGATTACCTACTCTTCCACACCAGTTCAGATGCAGTACCATCGGCGCAACGGGGCTTAACGACTCTGTTCGGAATGGGAAGA
>JBEIIK010000068.1:0-12310 GCA_040380835.1 Ignavibacteria bacterium
CCGTTGAGCGTTGCCAGGCGCTTACCGCATTCCGGGTCTTCGCCAAACACCAGCGTCGAGAGCAAGGGGGCGTTCACACCGTTCGGGGTCAGCACCTGCTCTCCGAACGCCTCGGACAGCTCCCGGCGCACATCCGCATCGGCGGCCATGATGGCCTTGGCCGTCTCATCAGAGGCATAGACCGTCCAGCCCCTTTCCTTGAGAATCTTGGTGACGGAGGACTTGCCCGTGCCGATTCCGCCGGTTATTCCAATGAGTACCATGGCGCAAAGCTACTGTATTCCCCATTCTTCATATATTTGTCGCTCTGATTTCCAGAATGCACCGTTCGTCTAGGGGTTAGGACACCGCTCTTTCACAGCGGTAACACGGGTTCAATTCCCGTACGGTGTACACGCAAAGTCCCATTTCACGCTGTGAGATGGGACTTTTTCGTTTTGCTGAGTCTCTTGTCTGGGAATCGCAAGCATCTAGCCCGAGATCAGGGGGCTACCAGGATCGCGCCTACCTGCACCCTTACTGACAATCGAAACGGGGAAGATCGTTTTGTTACTCGTCCAGTTGGGGTAGAGATATCTTCTACGAATAAGAAAGCAACCTAATGAACCCCAACAACCACCGCGCTTGTGATCATTTTATCGCGTCGAGTGCAGACGACGGTTACCAAATCACCTGGCTTCGTAGATGCAACAGCCCGCGTTAGTTCGGCGGCCGATGTAACCTCGGTACCGTTGATTGACACAAGAACATCACCGTCCTGAAGTCCAGCGTTATCAGCCGGTCCGTATCGCTTAACCTTCTCGAGAAGAAGAGTAGCACCGTCGCTTCGGAGGCTCATTCCGATGTGTGGACGACGCGGTGTATCACGCTCACGTTGTGCAAACGGGAGTTGCAAGGTATCGAGCTTTACCGGTAGCGAGATGGTGTCGCCATTTCTTCCGAGACTAACAGTAATCGTCTGACCGGGACGGAACATGGCCATATGCTGTAAGATGTTCTCACGTGTGCGGATAGTTAGTCCGTTAAATGATCGAATGATGTCGCCTACCTTGAGTCCTGCTTTTTCAGCTGCGCACCCTGGCTTGATCTTGTCGATGATCACAGTTTCATCAACGCTGTGCCTGTCGATCGCAAGGGATGAATCAAGACTTTCCGACCGTGCTGACACACCGAGACTTGGACGAGAGATCTTACCGTCTTCGCGGAGATCGGCATAAACGGCTTCCACGAGATCTGTCGACAACGCGAGGCCATAGCCAATGTTGAAACCTGTCTTTGAAAGTATGGCCGTATTGATCCCGACCAAGTCGCCCTGTATACTGAACAGTCCGCCCCCTGAATTTCCGGGGTTGATTGCGGCGTCTGTTTGGATGTACTTCTTCACAGAGTACCCTTCATCGTCGATATCGTCTCGAACAAGTGCCGAAACAACACCGGATGTGACGGTGAACTTCAGACCCAGTGGACTGCCGATAGCGATGACGAGCTCGCCGAGACGCACCGACTCTGGCTTCGCAATTGTAGCTGCCTTCAGGTTCTTTGTATAGATGCGGAGGAGAGCAAGATCTGATGATGGATCAGAACCAATGAGATCCGCGAAGTATCGCCTACCGTCATACAGGGTAACGAGAATTGAATCTTTGTCAACGTCATCAATAACGTGGTCATTGGTGAGGACATACCCATCGGTACTTACGATAACGCCAGAGCCAACACTGCCTTCGGGCAGTTCGCCTGGACTTATTGAGCCACCCGACCGGTTGACATATTCCTCAAAGTGCTTTAGTCGCTTACGCGTAACCTTACTAAGTCCGACGTTGATACTCACAACCGACTTCTTGCACTTATCAGCCGCTGCTGCATATGAAGAGCTCAACGCCGTGCCATCACTTGTCTGTGAAGCTGCCTGCTCAACAATGATCAGGAGCACTACAAACACCATCAACCCTGACTTAGTAGTCAAACTTCTCACCTTTTTTACGCTGCTTTGGTTCTGGGAATGGCTTGTATGAGCCCTTCCAGTAATGTGGATTAAAGATGTTCTCAACAGCAGACTTTGCAGCTGCAACATAGGTATCACGCCCAGTCTCTGTAATCGCCGTATTGACAGCAATGCTAGGAGCTTGATTGGAGATATTCGGCGTGTGTGCATTCGATACGATGCCATAGTACGACGAACTCCAGAGAATCTTTCCCGTCTGTACGTCCACAAGAGCAACACTCGGAATGTACAGATAGCCTTCGGTATACTTGACGTTGATGATTGTGGTACGCGTGTTAAATGACTGTGATGTTGCTGTACCGGCCAATTCTTGCCAACGCTTGTACAGAGTGTACGTCATCATGAAGACAGCATCGTACCCTGCATTCTTTGCATGCGTCATAATCTGGTCGCTTGACACATAGCCCCTGTGTGGTGCGTCTGTTGCGGCCTCTGCTTCATATCCGCGCTCTTCAAGCTGCTTCGTCATTGCAAGAGCAAGCTCAAAGCTTGGACCTGCATTCGAAGAGTCTGTTTTGATCTTGAACGGTATTTCGATCTTGTCTGGGAAATTGCTTGGCGTAAATCCGTAAGGATCTGTCGCATTAGGACGCGTTATCATTGAACCTGCGTATGGAAACGGCAGAAAGTTAAACACCCATACACCAGCGAAATATAGTCCGTCCATTTGCACGCCATTGAGCGATTGGGCCTTGCCATCGGAGAGTGAATAGACTCCGATCTTCTTGAATTTCATTTCATCGAGGTTGGAAACCTTCTCTGTCTGGTAGTGCACGCCCTTTTCATGCAATGCTAGCCCGTAGCATCCACTGAGCGCGAGGGCAACCGTCGCATAGATCGACGCCAGTGCGAACTTCATCGTTGCTGTGTTCTTCATTGTGCACCTGTCAAATAACTTGGACGGTTCAGATTGAGGGCCACTTCGAACTGAAGCCCCAGCCTCGAATAGATTTCGTCTAACAAGATCGTAGCGGGTATCCCAGAACTTGTTTGCATACCTGAACCGAGCTCGAAGTAGGGTCCAGCGTTTACAACCAACGATCCCAGCGGCACACGTGCGAGTATGCCGATCTGCAGTGTGTAGTATATGCGGCCGGATTCCGTGTACGTATAATCAGCACCTCTTCGTTCTTGACGCAACAACCCAATCATCGCATCAAACAGGAATCGTGCGCCCAGATTCTCCGACGATCCTGACCGAACGGACAGCCCCATTCCAGTGCGTGTCTCATTGATCGTTACAGGTGTCGTGCCAGAGTAATAATTCGACTCTTCGCCTGTTGCTGCAGCCCAACCATACTCGATCACGCCGGCTATGAATCCGTCGCGTCCAACTGTACGTGGCATGAGCCGCAAATACGTCGCTTCTGGACGCACCTCAAAAGCTGCCTGCCACGCGTCATAGTAGACCATCAATCCGGCACGCATGGGATTCTGGTAAGTCGATCCATCTTCCGGCCTACCCGTCAATGCTAGGTTACCATACCCTATGACACCAAATGGAGCCGGCACAAAGGCTTCGTGCCATTCTTTCGAATCATCCAGTGTATACGGATCCGAGTGTTCAGATTCTTGTCCGAGAGCTTGTATTGACATCACTGAAACAACCGCAACGTAACAGGCAAGTGTGCACACGATTGTGCAGAGTGTGTAAAGGTGGCGCATTCATGAACCCTTCGATTAACAACATATGCTGCTGCCTGCGCAACAGCATGACAAAAGTGGCAAAGTTTCGTCTCAATACCAACATGCGTTTTCACTCCGTTTGTTGTCCCGGAATCGGAAGTATCTCGCCCGTGGGTCAGGGGGCTGCCGGGATCGCTCAAGACAGCACGCTAGGTACTAATGGGAGAATGTCACTCACCCCAGCCTACTTCATGCTATCAAACCATGTCTTTATGTCGACCAGTGACTGGATATAGACGCTGCGCCGATCGAGACGAAACCGTGGTTCGACAGTATGAAGTAAGCTCTGTCGATAGATAGCAGATAAATGTTTCGGAGTCCTTGATGCATGCACCGAGGACTCCGATTTTGTTTTCCAAAGAGAGTAATGTCGAAACTAGTCTTTGATCGACTGTAGCTTGTGGTAGTAAACATATGAGGTGCCTAAGATCCCCAGGACAACTACGGGGAAGAACGTTTGGCCGTTGATTCCGTCTACTGTGGCGTGGCTGATCGTGGCGAAAGTGAAGTTGAAAGCGAATCCTGCATAGGCCCATTCCTTCAGCCGTGCTGGTACGCGTGGTATCACCAGTGCTAACACTCCTAAGATCTTGAAAACGACCAATGCGTTTGCGAAGTACTCCGGATAACCCAAGTGTCGAATACCTTCTTTTGCCAACTCGGATGTCGACGTCAGCATGGGCATTACTCCCTCAATAAGAGCGATCATCGAAGTTGCCGTTCGGTAGATTATCTGGTCTTTTCTCATTTCTATGTGTTGTCCTTTATTTCGTGAATCAATGGCACGATCCCGTAACTGGCTGCCCGCAAGAGACAAATGCATTTCTGTACAGATCGCTAGCCAGCCAGTCGTGAGCAATCGATCGAATTGGGAGATAAACTACTACATCAGTCAGGGCATAGACCTATCTCTGTCCGCCGTTGTTGACTCGGTCAGTCGGAATCCTTTGAATACCTCCAGTTACCTATTGTTTCGATGGTGGTGCTCTTAGGCGCGTCACGACCTCAGATCGTGGGAGCATTCCAGATTTGCATGCCTAACGATTCAATGCGCTCAATGCACGGATACCCAATCTGGCAAAGCACAGCTATATTCGTGTTGCAACACATAATCGCCGGTATGAACAGACGTCACCTCCTTACAATGCTTGGCTCATCATTCGCTTTGGGGGCCACCCAGCCCCTTTCCGTATTATCAGAGTTGATTGGCACTCCAACGCCGACCATGCCTGTGCTGTACGTCGGCCATGGCAATCCGATGAACGCCATTACCACCAACAGGTTTGCTGATGAGTGGGAACGTATCGGCAAGGAATTGCAACCACGAGCCATTGTTTGTGTGAGTGCTCACTGGGAAACGCGTGGCAGCAGAGTCACGGCAATGCAACACCCGAAGACCATACACGACTTCGGTGGCTTCCCTGACGAGTTGTTTCGAGTGCAGTACCCTGCACCTGGAAGTCTGGAGCTAGCTCAGGATATTGCCCGGTTAACACATGAAACAATCCTACTCGATCACGAGTGGGGGCTCGATCATGGGGCATGGAGCGTACTGAAACGTATGTTCCCGTCGGCTAACATTCCTGTGATCCAGGTCAGCCTTGATGTGATGAAGAGCCCCCTTCAGCATGTCGAGGTAGCGCGTCAACTGTCCTCACTGCGCAGGCAAGGCGTGGTCATCGTCGGCAGTGGTAACATCGTGCACAATCTGGGCATGGTCCGATGGAAAGGGGGCTCACTGGACTGGGCACTGGAGTTCGACGCGGCATCGATGAATCAACGCTCCTACATCCCGTAAGCTTTTTTGATAAGCTTGAAGAACATGCTGTCGGATACCAGTGTGCGAAGTCGCAGCATTGCTGGAGCAGGTTTGCCAACAGGATACATCAGACGCTTTGTGCCATCGGTAGCTGCGGCGATGATTGCATCTGCGACGATATTCGGGTCGACCGAATCTTGGAGGGCCACCTCAGAGGCCTTCGCAAACTTGCTGACGTACTTGTCGTAGTCTGTCGTATCAGATGACGTAATCATTTCCATGCTTCGTCCCGCGAAATCAGTCTGAATCAATCCGGGCTCTATCAGCTTCATGCTGATGTTGAACTGCTCCAACTCATAGTGCAGTGATTCCGAGAAACCCTCTACCGCCCATTTTGTAGCATGATACGGAGCAAACAACGGAAACGTGATGCGTCCACCCATACTCGAGATCTGAACAATAACACCCTTACGTCTGGTCCGCATGTGTGTTATTGCTCGACGTGTAACGCGCATCAGTCCCAGGACATTCGTTTCTAGTTGACGTTGTATCGATTCGTCGGTAATGGCTTCAAACACGCCGGAAAGACCATAGCCGGCGTTGTTTACAACAACGTCGATTGCGCCAAGGTCTCGTATTGTAGCGTCGAAGGCATGCTCAACTGACTGGCGATCTGTAACATCAAGAGGATACACATGAACGTTCGTAGTGTGTGCTAACTCTCCGGCTTTGCTCGTATCGCGCATCGTAGCGGCTACTTTCCAACCACGCTTTGCACACTGCAGCGCAGTAGCGCGGCCTATTCCACTATTGGCGCCTGTAATCAGAACTACTTTCTGTTCCATCTTGATCTTCCAGTCTCTGTTGAACGTTGTGACCCTTGTTTCTATTCCAAACTAGGATGATATTAAAGTAGCATCAACAGTAGAGCATAGTCTATGGTTGAGAAATGTTTATCCACACAAGCCCCCTGCCATGCTCATCAATGAACTTGCAAAACGGACTGGACTATCGGTGCACACGATTCGATTCTACGAGCGTTATGGCCTCGTCAAAGGCACGCGAAATCAAAGCTCGCGCAACAACTACTTCCATTACGACGAGGAAGCCGTTCAGCGGTTAGAGCTAGTGATCGATGCCAAGAGTGTCGGGTTCACTCTGCAGGAGATCGCCGAGATCCTTGATGCATGGTATGGCAACGTCTATACCAAGACACAGAAGCTGCGGATTCTCGCGGATAAGATCATCGTTCTGGATACGCGCATCAAGGAATTACGCGACATGAAGCGCCAGATCCAGCAATGCATGAAGGAGCTGTAGTCCGTAAAAGCAAACGGGCGATTCACCCAAGGTGAACCGCCCGTCTGTAGCGATTGATGATAGCGTAAGGGGGCTTGCGCTTATCGTGTGACCGAGAATGGGACAACAGAACGATGCGTGAAAGCGTCGATGACCATCATGTAGCCACCCGAGCTCAGAGTATTGAGCGATACTGGCAGGGCGTGTGTACCGCTGGCCAGGTTCTGCATCGTCGTTTCGGCAACGAGCGTTCCAGAGATGTCGACGATGCGAATCGAAACCGATCCATCAGCAGGCATCGTAAAACGTGCCATCACATCTGATGATGCTGGGTTTGGAACAATCGAAGCTTCTGGAAGTTGTGGAATGTCGCGAACACTTGTGGTTGCTTCCGTGAGCTCCACCACGTTTGTTCCAATAAGCGCGTAGAGTCCGAAGGCTGGACCGTTCAGGTTTGCTGCGGGGTTAAGAAAGCCGCTGGCAAAAACGATGGCACTCTGACCCTTGATGGCAGTTCCAGGAACATTGTACGACTTCAGAACAGCTCCTCCGGCAGGGGCAACATCTACCACGTAATCTGCCGCAGGCACCGAAAGATATGCCGACGTCTTACCATACGCCAGGGCCGAGACGAGATTGTTACCTGCGACACGCACATCCACTGCCGGAGCATCCGTCACACCGTGAAATACGGCGAAGTCAATATTGTTTTCGTTCGAAGCTGCCGTGCGGACGTTCGTGATCGGGTAGATCGTAAATCCGATGTCGGAACCGGATGGGTTAGCAGCAAAGCCCTTCTGAATGGTGCCGTTCGCAAACACGACGTAGTTGCCTGCTGGTAGCGCCACGCTGAACGATTTGATCGTATCTGCTACCGACATACTCGTTGAAGGAGCAACACCGATAACGTATGTCTTATCTGGATCAAGCTCGAGTACCGGTGTAGAGCTACGGAACGCAAAGTCGTCAACTGCTACTGCACCATTTACGTACACATCCACCTTTGCGGCTGCTGGGTCAGCAGCATTGTGCACGATCCGTACGCGTGCCTTCTCAACTGCCGGTGCGGCAGGCAGGGCGATGAACGGACCACCGGCAGCTGTTACGGCAAAGAGTCCAAATGCCGCACCGTTGTTGTTTGCTGACGGCGTTAGGAAGCCAGATGCCAGCACGGTAATGGCCTGTCCGCCAAGCTTCGACACATCGGCCGTAAAGCGCGCGATGGGTTGTGCACCAGTCGGCGCAACGCCAATCACGTATGATGCTGCCGGTACTGTAAGGTAATTCGACGATTCGCCGTAACCGACGTTTGTGAGCAGCTTATTACTTCCGGCATAGATGTCAACCTGGCCTACATCGGTTACGCCATGAAAAACCTTGATGTCAACCGATGTTGCGCTGTCGCCTTTTAGACGGGCGTTGCCGATCGGGAAGACGTTAAAACCGATGGCCGCTCCGCCCGGATTGGCTACAAATGAACTGGCTTTGAGAACACCGTTCGCTACGGCAAGGTAGGTACCATTGGCGTCAAGTGTGACGGTGAAAGTCGCGATCGCATCAGCCGCAGACATGCTGCTGGACGGGGCCACGGAAATAGCCAGAGGTACTCCTGCAGGAAGATCGACGAATGGCGATGCTGTGCGGAACGCAAAGTCATCAAGAGCCTTGGCTGGACCTACGTAGATGTCAACCAACGCCGCAGCAGGATCGGCGGCATTGTGGATGACCTGGAGCTTTGCCATCTGAGCAAAAGTGGTCACAGCTGTAACGACTGATAGTAGGGTCGCGATTAGCAGCGTCTTTTTCATGATTGATCCCAAAAGATGAATGGAGTGAAGGGCGGTAACGCTTGGGATCTCGGTTTGGTTCCGCACGAGCACCGCTCGGGTCGGGTAATGGGAAGCGTGGCGTTTTATTTCGGAATCCCGTCCGAGGGGACTACGAAGTCTCCTAAGCGCACGTAGGGTCACAGCATGGCTGCGACCCAACGGATGATCAGACAGTAAAAACGTATTGAGGGTTAGAAGTCGTACGTAGCCGAGAAATACGTCAGACGAGGAAGGATCGTGCCACCATACACTTCGTAGTAGCGGCGGTCTAGCAGATTGTTGATCGCAAGACCAAGTCGAAGGTCATTGGTGACGTAGAGACCGGCATTCAGGTTGACAACCGTAAATGACGGAACATAGCCTTGAAAGTCTCCTGCGAGCCATGTAAAACCATCAACGTAGCGACACATGATCGAGGCATCCCATGACATCGGCACCGTATACGTTGCACTGAGGTTGAGTCGGTTCGGGGATGTGATTGGCGAAAGGATCTTGTCTCCGCTCGGAAGGAACGGATTGGGCGTCTTCACGTCGATGAAGTTCGGCGTTTCGTTCGGCCGCATGGGTCGAGATCAGAAGATCGGCACGGCGGCCTCGGCACGCTTGAGCAGGGTGTCGAGAGTTTTTAACGGCACATAGCCGGTTCCATTGACACCATAATCCGGACCCCACGAGTTTCTCCAGTAGACAACCTCCTGCACTCCGTCTCCACGCAGAACTTTGGCTGGATTGTAACCATAGAGCAACAGACAATGTCCGCCAACCTCAGCGCCGCCGACCTCAACGAGGCCATTGGCCTTTGTCTCATACATTGACTCGTACCATGGGATACCCACTACCATGGGTCCGGTCGTCAGGAGCGCGTCGATCACATCAGCGGTCTTGAAGCACCAGCGATACTCCTTGATGAAGCCAAGTCTCTGAAGTGACTTCAGGCCGGCAAGTACAGATGTCCCGACGTATCGCTCGCCCTCCCACTGATCGATGAACTTGGCGAACTTGTACAGTCCACTGGCAAACTGCGTGGGATTCTTAAGCACGTGGCTGCCCGGCGACGACATGATCGCAGCCGTTGCGCCAAAGCCAACACATGCTCCTTCCTTTCCCTGATCAAGAACGATGGAAGGGGGCGTCCAACGCTTGTACACGCGGTCTGCACGTCTGGCTGACTTCTTCTTCGCCGCATACCGCTTGGAACGCTCATCGAATCGAGGGTTCCAGTCTAACACATGCTTCATTTCCGGCTCCTGATGTTTGTTAAGAAATTTTGCACAGAATGTTGCTGTACGTTTATGATCGAATCCTTTATGTTGTCGAACATCGATCAGCCAACGCCACTTGATTGTCACCATTCCATTTTCAGGGTCTATGGGCTCTGCTACTGACGTATTATTCACAAGGGGACCACGCCATGCAGCTTTTCTATATGACCAATCGACGCCACCAAGGCGCAGACCAATGGAGTCCAACAGGCTACGGGAAAGACCCAAGTGGCGATGGATATCAGAACCTTCGGTTTGGGTGTATCACTCTTGATCTGTCCTCGATCGAAGCGACCATCCAAGCGAGTCTTAATCAGGTGATTGACGGCGGAATCGGTAATGGTGAGCGTATCAGGGCTGGCATCCGTGATGTAGTGGCCAACGCGGCTACTCGACCCAAGATAGAGGCATTCCAGGAAAGTCGAGATGGGTCGACAAGGGGCTCCTCACGCGCTTATTCGGAGTTGCAGAAGGCGATGCAAGACGGTAGTGACACCCTGATCTACATCCATGGCTTCAATAATGACTGGGACGACGCGGTATCAGCTGCGGCTGCTCTGCAGATCATGCTGAACAGAAAGGGGCAGAAGCCCGTCAATGTTGTGCTCTTCACCTGGCCATCTGACGGACAGTCGATGCTCTACATCCCATACTTCTCTGATCGTGACGACGCATCATTCAGTAGGAATGCCCTCTGCAGAGCGCTGCTACTCTTGCAGAACAAGCTATCCGAACTTCGCAAAGAGACGATCAGTGGTGCATATACGACACGCCGGGAATACCTGAACGCTCTTCAAAGTGGCCAAGTCGACGTTAACAAGATCCTCTGTCGCAACGGACTTCACCTGCTCTGCCACAGCATGGGGAACTACGTTCTGGAGTGCGCACTGGAAGCTTCGCGACTCAATCCCGAGTATGCTCTGGTCGATCGCATGTTTGAGAACGTGTTCATGTGTGCTCCTGATGTGACCACCGATGCACTGGAGCCCGGCAAGCCCCTTGCCCATCTGGCTCATTTGAGTCAGACCGTATCGGTATACTACAACAAGCAGGACAAGCCCCTTCTGCTCTCGACGACAACCAAACACTTGCATGAACGCCTCGGTCGCACCGGGTCATCGCGGCCATCGGCTGTCGATCGCACCTTCATGCATATCGACTGCACGAGGGTTGTAGAAGATGGCATCTCGGAGCACGGGTACTATCTCAACGGGCTCGTTCTTCAGGACATCTGTGATACAATCAATGGCGAGCGGCACAGTACACGCAGCTACCGTTATGGTGACCCCGTGTTCCCAAACAACTGGTCACTGAAGGTGGAACCAATAACCTGAACGAAGGCTGTAACGAACCAGCAGCATGAGCGATCTTTTCCTCATCTTGTTTCAAAGAATCAAACAATGAATCGCAAAGAATTCCTGCACCGTTCGTTTGTTGGACTGACCGTCCTCACGTCCGCGAGTGCAGCCTGCGCATGCCTCACCGGATGCTCATCTTCTACGGCACCGGAGAACGTTGATTTCACCCTTGATCTTAATGATGCCGCCAATGCTGCTCTGCGCTCCGTAGGGGGCTCGCGCAACGTCAACAGCGTGATCGTGGTCTGTGCGTCCAACGGCTCCTACATCGCCGTCCAAAGCTCCTGCACGCACGAAGGTGCCACGCTCACCTGGCAGCAGACCAACAAGCGCTTTTACTGTCCGGAGCACGGCGCAACATTCGCTCAGACTGGCGCCGTCACCGGTGGTCCTGCCAAGAGCAGCCTCACATCATACTCGGTCACGGTGGAAGGAACGATCCTTCGGGTTCGTAGCAGCTGAGGTACGGGGTACGGGGTTACCGAGTTACGGAGTGACGGAGTTACTGCGGGACAGATAGAAAGTTGGAATCCATCTTTGAATGCGTGGATCCCTGCTTTCGCAGGGATGACGTTGCTACCTCTGTAACTCCGTAACTCTGTACCTCCGTCACTTCCTCACTCTCCTCTTCCCTTTCCTTCCATGATGGCCGGGATCGCGCGCTCGATGCGCGCAATGCGTGTGGACGTTTGCTTGGCCGATGAAAAGTGCATCAGGTAGTACCTCCGACGTCCGGGGGTGAGGGCGTCAAATGCTTCCCGAAGCCCCTTATGTGACGCAATTGCCTCCTCTAGTTCAGGAGGGATAGCTCGCTCTTCAATAGACTTTAGCACGACCTTTTTTCCGGATCGTTCCGCTTCGATTGCCTGTTGCAGGAGGTCACGTATTATTGGCGAAAGACGATTCACGTCATCGACACTGCGAATGCGGATCACACGGCCTGACTGTGTGTTGGGGCCGGGAGCTACCAGTATACCGTTGCTATCCGCCAGTAGAGCCCCTTTGAAGAATGACAGCACGCAGCTGTCTTTTAGCTTGCCGATGATGGCAACGTTCTTTCCTTCATAGGTGTAGCAGGGCTGGTACCACTTTAGCTCCTCGTCGAGCTCGGTCTC
>JBEIIK010000069.1:0-12251 GCA_040380835.1 Ignavibacteria bacterium
GATCTTGAGCTCGCAGCGCGTACAGAACTTGCACCCGGAAGGCAGATTCATGATGCTCGGGACGTTACCCGGGATGGCCTTCAGGCACTCATGACCTTTACGCTCCTTTGACGGACGCGGGATCGAGGCCATCAGTCCCTGAGTGTAAGGATGCAGGGGGCTGGCAAAGAGCTCTTCAACGGAGGCCACTTCCTGGATCTTCCCGCCGTACATCACGATCACGCGCTGGCACATCTCAGCCACAACGGCAAGGTCGTGCGTGATGAGCACGATGGCCGCTTCGCTGCGACGCTGCTTGAGCTCCATCATCAGGTCCAGGATCTGCGCTTGGATGGTCACGTCAAGCGCCGTAGTCGGCTCGTCGGCTATGAGCACCGAAGGATTGCACGCCAGTGCGATGGCTATCATCACGCGCTGGCGCATGCCCCCTGAGAACTGATGCGGATAGTCATCGATACGCTTTTCGGGATCCGGAATTCCAACGGCTCGGAGCATTTCAATAGCGCGCTCCCTGGACTCCTGCTCGGTGCATTTCGTATGTGCCTGCACTACTTCGGCGATCTGCATACCGATCGGGAACACCGGATTGAGTGACGTCATCGGCTCCTGGAAGATCATGGCGATCTCCCTACCGCGGATCGTGTACATGTCCTCGTAGGAAAGCGAGACGATGTCCTGCCCCTTAAACAGGATCTCTCCACCCATGATGCGACCAGGCGGATCCGGGATCAGCTTCATCAGCGATAGTGCGGTAACCGACTTGCCCGAGCCGGACTCGCCGACGATTCCAAGAACCTCACCACTGTAGATGTCGAAGGTCACACCATCGACGGCCTTGGCCCACGTGCCTTCAATGTTGAAGTACGTTTTGAGATCCTTGACTTCGACGAGTTTGCTCTGTGACACGGTGATTCCGATGATCAGATGGTGTACGAGATGTTAACGCAGTCGCGAGAAGACCTTCGGGTCGAAGGCCTCGCGGATTCCTTCGCCGATGAACACCACCAGCGTGAGCGTGATGAACATTGCACTGAACGGAACCACCACAAGCCAGTAGCGCGTGATGTTCGACAGTCCAACGTTGATCATCTGTCCCCAGGACGGAGTCGGAGGGGGCAGACCAAATCCCAAATAGTCAAGCGATACCAGCGCACTGATACCACCGACGAGAGCAAATGGGAAGAAGGTGATGATCGGCACAAGGGTATTCGGCAGAATGTGCTTGAGAATGATCGAGCGCGTTGGAACACCAATCGAAATGGCCGCGGCGACATAATCGCGCAGACGTTCACGATAGAATTGGGCGCGCATCTGCGCCGCAATGCCCATCCAGGAAAAGATCACAAGCAGCAACACCAAAAGCGCAAACGTCGGATTCACAAAAGAAACAATGATGATGATCAGGAACAGAAACGGCAGTGCCGTCCAGATCTCCATGAACCGTTGCATCAGGAGGTCGAACTTGCCGCCGAAGTATCCCATCATCGCACCGATCGGGATACCGATCAGGTATTCAAGGATGGCGATCAGGATCGCAAAGGACATTGACACCTGGAATCCGTATGACATCCTGGCAAGTACATCCCGTCCGTTGTCATCCGTACCAAAGACCCGCAAAGCACCGTGTCCATCTTCTGCAAATGGCTCGACGAAGCTCTCGTTGCCGGCAACGCCGACGTCTTCATTCGGGCTGAACGGGTACAGCGGCATGACAATGAAGTTCTCACTGCCTTGCTCATCCCACTTGGCCTGCAACTCACGGTAGTTTGCCTCACCCTTGTTGCCTGCCTCACCATACTGCTCAGCCGGGTCAAAACTCGACGGAGTAAGCGCCGAGACAAGAGGCAGTGATCCAAGGAAGTCGCGTCCTGCCGGAGAGTACCAGTTACCCTCATACTGGATCAGCAGCGCCTTGTTGTTGACCAGCAGCGGAAGAAAGAACGACAAAGCGTAGGCCGTCAAAAGGATGATCATCGAGTAGTACCCTCGACGCATGCCTTTGAACTTGCGCCAGCGACGCTGGTTGATCGTCAGTGAACTCGATGAAGGGGCTACGCTCATGATCAGGAGAATCGAATGCGTGGATCGACAAGGGCCAACATGAAGTCCGAGATGATCGAACCAATTAGATTGATGGTGATCGTGATGACGGCAAAGGCAAAGGCGACGTTCGTGTCGCGCGTGCCAATGGCCTCGAACGACAAACGACCAATTCCATCGATGTTAAAGGCCGTTTCCACCAGGTAGCCCCCTGCAAGAAAGATCCCGATCACACCGCCAATGGAGGCCACGAGCGGGATGATGGAATTGCGCATGGCATGCAGCCAGATCACGCGGTCTTCGCGCAGGCCTTTAGCATAGGCCGTGCGAATGAAGTCCTGACCGAGTGTTTCCATGAGCGAGTTCTTCATGAGCAGCGTGATGGATGCAAACCCACCAAGGGTGTACGCCACTGTCGGAAGAACGAAGTACCAGGCTCTGTCGAGGATCTGCTCTACGGCGGTAAGATTATCGTAATCCGATGACTGAAAGCCCCCTGTCGGGAAGAGATCGATGCCCGAGCCGCCGCCGAGAATCACCAGCAGCACGCCGCCAAGTGCCCAGCCCGGTACAGAAAAGGCAATGAAGATGATACTCGATGAAACCACGTCGAACTTTGTGCCGTGACGCAGCGCCTTTTGCGTACCGAGGTAGAAGCACACAACGTAGGTGATCACAAAACTCATCAGACCGAACTGCATCGATACCGGGAGGCGCTCACTAATGAGTTCAGTGACGGGCTTTCGGTAGCGGAAGGAATCTCCGAAGTCGAAGGTGAAGATGCCGGCAACCTCCCGCTGGTACAGCCAGACGCTGTTCGGCTTTTGCGATGGGTCCACGAACCAGTCCTCAAGGGGCGTCGATGGATCGTCCAGCGCATAGACCTTGTAGAGTCCCGTGGCGGCATCCTTGCGGGCAACGACCTTGTATCCGCCACCCACGTTCCGCTCTTCACCCACCTCAGCCAGGTAGTCATTGACCGGACGCGGGAAGAGTCCGAGCCACATGAGGTAGCGTTTCCAGATCGGCTCGTTCACCTGATAATAGCGCTGGAGAGCTTCGAGCTGGCTTGGAGGAATCGCCATGGATTCCGTTCCGAGAGCAGAACCGCCGCCCTCAGCCCCCTGCCCTTTCCGAAGAGCGTTCATCTGCTGGTCGTAGGGTCCGCCCGGCGCAAACTGCACGATGAAGAACACAACGAACGTGGCCCCGAGAAAGGTCGGAATGGCCAGTAAGAGACGACGGATGATGTATTGGAGCATGACGGGAGATTAGTTACCGTCCTTGAAATCGCGCCAGAAACGGAACTCGGTGATGCCCTTGTTTCCGCCAAGATCCTTCTTTGACTTGCGAGCATCATCAAGGGCAGCGGCCTTGTCCGGGTCGTACCACCAGGTCAGGCCGGCCGTTCCGTAGACAGAGCTCAGCTGCGTATACCGGCTGATCCCGAACTCCGGCATTCCGAAACGATCCCACACGGCAAGGCGGATGCCCTTCGGATTCCACCAGTGGCTCTTCATCGCATAGCCGTAGACGATTCGGTCGATCTCCTTGATGATCTTGATCTGCTCAGCCACATTGAAAGTTGAGTCGTAGATCGGCAGGAGCTCATCAACGCGAGCATCCTTGAATCCCTGGATGTTGTTGTTGTCGTTCTTGTCGGCCAGCGAGCTCTTGAGCGATGTTTCCGGGTTTGGCGTGATCAGTCCCGAATAGCCATAGGTGAAGATCTGGAAGTTGCGCTCAGCGATGTTCTTGATGATCGAGTTCCAGTCCATGAGCTTCAGTCGCAGGTCAATGCCGACCTTGGCAAGTTCCTGCTGATACGGTGTCATCCAGCGCTCGTCGAGCTTGGTGATGGCCATCTCAAGCACGAACGGCTTGCCGTTCTTCACAAGCCAGCCATCTTTGTTTCGGGTTGTCCAGCCGGCCTCGGCAAGCAGCTTGGCAGCCGCAGCCGGATCGTAGTTGATCTTGGGGTTGTCCGTGCTGGCGTATGGCGTGTTCGGGTAGTCGGTATCAAAGGTCTCGTATTCGTTGTACAGAAGTTTCTCGACGATGGTCTCCCGCGGATAGAGCATCATGAAGGCCTTACGCACACGGATATCATCGAAGGGGGCTTTGCGCATGTTAAACGTGATGCCGTTCGTGCCCATCGGACCGTTGTTATAGAAGCGGTAGCGGCGGATATAGCCGTTGTTGATGGCCTCGTAGTCGGTATCCTTGATCCACTTTTCGGTGGTGGCCATGCTGAAACGGAACAGGTCGATCTCACCGGCCTTGAACTTCTCATAGAGGAGCGTGGCGTTATCCTTAACGACCAGATAGTTCACGTAATCGAAGTTGGCCGTGTACTTTGCCGTAGGATACTCCTTAGCCCAGTAGTCTGGCCGACGTGTGAGCTTCCAGCCGCTTCCGGCCTTGATGTCTTTTTCAGCGAGGTAATACGGGCCCGTGCCGGCGGGCATGTTGAAGTTGTACTTCTCGAGGAATTCCTTCCCGGTAAGCGCGCCGATCTCATGGCTCGGATAGATGAACATGGCGCTTCCGAAGTAGAGCAGGTTGCGGAAGTTCACGGTCTTGGCCGTGACCTGCACGATGAACTTACTCAGGGCCACAGGCTGCTCGAACTTCTCAAAGACAAGGTTGAGCGCTGGTTCGAGCAATCCGGGATCAACCATGAGCTTCCACGAGGCCACAACATCTTCTGCTACAACGGGCTTACCGTCGGACCAGCGGGCATTGGGATCAATGCGGAAGGTGAACGTCTTCTTATCCGGACTCACCTTCCAGTGCGATGCCAGCCCCGGCATGTAGTCACGGGTGATCGGGTGCGTACCGAGGAGCGTTTCATAGATATACCCCTTGATCTCAGTGTTGACCACCAGCGACGAACCCTGGCCCTCCGGACGGAACGTGGTCGGGAAGGTCATTTCGCCGATCGTGATCTGTCCGCCCTTGACAGCCCGTTCATCGCCGAAGTACTTCATTTCTTCGGGCTTGATCACGTAGGTCGAGAAGCCGAGCTTCTCGGCAACCTTTTCGAATCCTTCACCACCCAGCGTGTCGGCAATCGACTTATCAGCGCCGGCCGGAGTGTCGTACTTCTTCCAGACGTTCTTGATGTCGGATGTGGCAGCCTTTTTGGACTTTCTGCCGCACCCCGTGGTCATCGTCAGTATCGACATCGCCAGAATGCCGGCGATGGAAAGGGTCCAGAGGGAACGATTGGGCGACACCATAGTACTCCTGAAGTTGAAGCGGATTTGTGCGTGCCGGAAGCGACACTTTGACCGTGGCAAATATACACGCTGCCCTTTGGCGCAGCCAATACTTGCCGTGGTGGGGAGAATCAGCGAATTTGCGCCCATGCCAACCTTCTACCCTGGCGAGATGTCCCACAAGGACCGGCATCAGCTGGTCCTGAGCGGCGTATCGCCCCGCCCCATCGCCTTTATCGGCTCCCAGGATGCCGCCGGTATCTGTAACCTGAGCCCGTATTCGTTCTTCAACGCCTTCGCATCCAACCCGCCCATCGTGGCCATCGGTCCGGCCATCGCCGCCCGCACGGGCAAGGTAAAGGACACCTGGCGCAACATCATGGACACGGGCGAGTGCACCATCAGCACGGTCCCCTACTCGATCGTCCACCGCATGAACATCACCGCCGGAGACTACCCTCCGGAGGTGGATGAATTTGTCATGGCCGGGCTGACAAAGCGTGCGTCGGCGCTGGTTGCCCCGCCGAGCGTTGCCGAGTCTCCCTATGCCATGGAGTGCAAGCTCATGCAGAACATCGAGCTACGGCGTGACGTTGGTGGCAACGGCAACATCATGCTCCTGGAGGTGGTTGCCTTCCACGTAGCCGACAGCGCGATGTCAGGGGGCAAGATAGACCCCCGTCGGCTGGACCATGTGGCGCGAATGGGCGGCAATTACTACGCGCGCACGACGGACCTCTTCGAAGCTGCCCAGCCCCTTCACGCCTGCATCGGCATTGATCAGCTTCCCGAGCACGTGCGCACAAGCCCCATTCTGACCGGCAATGACCTTGCCCGTCTGGCCTATGTGGATGTGCTGCCGATGCTCGACGGCTCATATCCGCAGTTTGACGCGTCCTACCGGGCCGACTCCTTCGAGATCGAGCTCGCCGCCGGCAACCCCGACGGCGCTCTCTTTGTGCTGCTAAACTCTCCGCAACGACACGACCTCATTCTCCTGCACCGCGTCGCCCAACTGCTCATCCGCCAGGACCGCATCTCTGATGCATGGCAGACGGTGCTGATGGAGGGATGAAATGCACCTGATCTGCACCGACTTTCTGTCGAGTTACCTTGCCGACACGTCAATTGACTGGCCACGGGTCGAAGGCGCTTTGTCGGGCAATACAGGTGCTACCCCCGAGGTCTTCACCTACTACCTCACGGCTTCGTCACTCTATTCGTCCAAGATCGAGGGCAATACACTCGATGCCGACAGCTTTTTTCGATTTCGTGGAATTGAGAGCAGCCCGAAGAAGAAGGAAGTACAGGAGATCGAAGACCTGCTTGCCGCCTACCGGTTTGCGTCAGACCACGAACTCACTCTATCCAACCTTCTCCAGAGCCATGCTCTGCTTGCCAGCACGTTGCTCCCGCAAAACCTGTGCGGCCGCGTACGCCGTGACCAGGTTGGCGTCAGGGATTCTCAAACGATGAAGCCGGTCTACCTCGCCGTCGAGCCCGAACACGTTGAGCAGGAACTGAGCCGCCTATTCGACGACATCAACAGCTTACTGTCCAGACAGCTCACCATCGAGGAGGCGTTCTATTACGCGTCGATGACGCACCTGTGGCTGGCAATGATCCATCCCTTTCTCGACGGCAATGGACGGTGTGCACGACTCGTCGAAAAGTGGTTCCTGTCGCGCTGTCTCGGCCCGGCCGCATGGGCCCTCCAGTCAGAGCGCTACTACTGGGACCACCGGCCCGAGTACTATGACAACATCGCCCTCGGCTTCAACTACTATGCACTGCACTGGGAACGGTGCTTGCCGTTTCTGAGGATGCTGCCGAAGTCGGTGGTGTGAGGTTTCGGGTTTCAGGTTTCAGGTTTCAGGTTTCGGGTTTCAGGTGACATTGCGTCCTATAGGGGCGACCCTATGTGATCGCCCACGCTGCGCCCCTTCCTTCGGATGGTTCGTCAATCGATGTTTCAGTTTTCAGTGAACCACGAAGAGTCACGTTATCCTGATATCGAGTACTATCATCGTCGCGATCGTCGCAACCGTCGATCAATGACTCTCTTCGTTCTGACACGCCCGACGTTGTCAGAAACCGTACTGCACAAAAGCTCATACTGCGGAAGTGTCAAGATTCTACCTTGATCAGGAGTTCCCTCTTGAACCCACTGGTAAGCTTGGTCATAGAGCATTACATATCTCCTTGACGAATGACTTCGCCGCATGCAGTGATCGCTAATCAGTAACCAAGAAGAGGTCGACCTTGAGCTCCAGAGCGGAAGATGACCGTCCGAGGTCAGAAACAAATCAAGAGTCTGGCGATACATGTCTTCATTGTCACGCGTTAACTGATAGCGATACACCACGACCACCTCGCCTCTCGGTGGTACAATAATGAATTCTGGCTTTGCAGACTTGACTTGATAGTAACGGGGGGGCTCTATCCATCCATCGCCAAGCAAGTATTTGTTAGCCGTGTCAACTGCCAAGTTGATGCTTAAAGCCCACGAACCAAAGAAGAGAAAATCCTCACCACTTAGCATAAATCTGACCGTCATGAATGTTGGTAGAAAAGCTACTGTGTCCACACCTCGATTCGTTAATGTTAAGTTCATCAACAGGACCGTGTCATCAAACGTCGCATCAATGCTGGCGTCGCACTGCACAAGAGGTCGTTGGCTAGTATCACCGAACAACATTGTATAGTCAGTCCCTTCGTCCCCTGTATTTGCCGATGGTGATGGCCCTTGACGATCCTCTCGTTTACATGCGAGATTTATGATACTGAAGCTCAGCACCATGAATAGAACACAACGCAACGTCATTATGATGGGTTGTCTATTCACTTGCTATCCGCTTCTTTTTCGACCCGGTTTGCTGCACGATCAACTTCATTCGGCTTCTCTCCCTTCTTTACGTCATGATGACGGGCCACCGCAGCATAGCCTAGCCTACACATAATAATGTAGCGTGCATGTGCAAACAGCTCATGTGCTACAGTACTCCCCTTTGAGGGTGGAAATTCCGGTGATATTGACCCCCGTACCGGAGCATGTTGACCCCCCCATGCGTCATGGGTGCTTCACAGGTCAGAATGAGTGTGACAAAATTACCGTTTCTTGCGCATCGATTCACCCTTGAGTTCGATGCGGTGTGAGGTGTGAACAAGGCGGTCGAGAATGGCGTCGGCGATGGTGTTCTCGCCGATGACGTCAAACCAAGCCGATACGGGAAGCTGGCTGGCGATAACGGTTGCTGCGCGACCATGCCGATCCTCAATGATCTCCATCAGATATATGCGTTGCTGAGCGTCGAGCGAGACAAGGCCGAAGTCATCGATGATCAGCAGGTGCTTTCGACGGATCGTGTCAAAGAACTTGGCTGACTGCCCTTCAGCGCGGGCGACCTTGGCCCGTGCCACGATCTTCTGCATGTTTACGTCGAGCACCCGGTAGCCGCACATCGCGGTCGTCATCTTCGGACTGTAGCAACAGCTCGAGGCCATCGCTCAGGGATAGATCCAGGTGCTGACGTGTTTCAACCAGAGCCAGCCATGTGCGCCGCATGCCATGCAGACGCAGGGCGGTAAGCCGATCATCGATCATCATCGTTGTGTTCCTTTCGAGAAGAGTGAAAAATTGTGACGCGGCTCAGGAATAGTATGCTGCGCCACGGATGTTGTCGTGCTCAGGTGTGGTGCGGTGTTCGGGGGATTCAGCCGTGAGTGCAGGTGGCGGCGCCGTGGCATGGCTACGCAGATGTCTGCTCAGAAAGCCATAGTTGCATTGATCGAGCTCCAGAGCTATCGTGCAGGCGTTGTCAAGCGCCTCTGTGCCGTATTGTCTGTGCAGGGTCCGTATGCCGTCACAGCTCCTGTATGCCTGCTGCGGATACTGCCGTGAGGTCAAAAGGCGCTGCACCACGGCAGATACGGCACTGCTCTTTGTTGCCTCGGCCCAGTGCAGATAATGCTGTGTGTGGCGATTGAGCATGGCCTGGTGCGCTGCCGGCATGTGCTCGGTTTTGGTGACATTAGCACTGGGTACATAAGTCCGCGTATGGACGGCCACGCATTGCCCCTGATGAAAGATCTTCACCAGCCTGGCGGTGTAGATCACCTCGACCGTGTTGCCAATACAGGTGTACGGCAGCGAATAGTAGGTGCGATCCTGTGCCAGATACACATGATTGTTCTTCTGTGCTTTGAGCTGTCGCCGGTATATGGGCTCGAATGGCTGTGCCGGCAAGGGAGCCAGCGTTGGTCGCTCGTCGAGATCGAATCGATGTCTGCGCGAGACCCCGTAGCGTTGCATCAGGCGATCATCAGCCATCTGCATGTGCTCACCGATGGCGCTGTTGAGCTCATGGTCGCTGAAAAACGGACGTCGCCGCAGAGGTCCGAGCACACGCAGGGTGACGTAGCGCACGCTCAGCTCTACGCGTGACTTATCCTGTGGGCGGGCCACACGCGCCGTTGTGATCGTTGTCCCGTAATGCGCTGCCAGGTCTGCCAGTGCCTGATGAATCGTCGGCTCGTAGCGGTCGGAGCGCACGACGGCGGCCTTGAAGTTGTCGCAGACGATCGTCCTGGTTGCGCCACCGAAGAAGCGGATCGCGCGGTCGAGTGCGGCTATGAAGTCGCTGCTGCACTGCGTCGGTATGGCCTCGACATACGTCAGGTATGAATACCCCATGGTGGCAACAAACAACTGCCGGCTCTGCACCTGACCCGTCTGCGGGTCGATGACCTCCATCGTACGGCCAGCAAAGTCGATGAACAGCGCCTCGCCGGCGGGCACGTCCTGGACCATGCTCGCTCTGCGTGGCGCACCAAGCACGCCCAGCCAATGACAGAACTGGCTGTAACCGTAGCCATTAGGGACTTCTGCCTGGTACTCCTCCCATAGCAGCAGCTTGGTCACGCCTGTCTGGCCCAGCTGCATAAGGATGCCCGGCGCTCGGGCTACCAGATCCTGATAGCGATCCCGATCCACATCGTTCTCTACCGGCGGATTGAACCACGCTTGTAGCTCTGGTTCCTCGCGTTGCAGCAGCTGGCTCAAATCGGCATTGCTCTGCTGCAGCTGGCGATAGTATCGCCGGACGGTGTTGCGGCTCAAGCCCAGACGCCGCGAGACCTCCTTGATGGCCACCGACTGCCGGTAGTGCTGGATTAACTGTTTGAACATATGCCTCGCAATGTTGCGACCTGCCATGTGGACCCCAGGGTGATGAATCCACAAAGAAGCAACCAGAGGCGTCGTTGATCTGACCTAGGGGGTCAGTATCTGCCGGAATGTCATGCGACCAACCACCTCAGGGGGTCAGTATGCTCCGGTACGGGGGGTCAGTATACTCCGGAATTGGGGGGTCACTATGCTCCGGAATCTCCACTTATGGCTTTCATCGCATGCGAATCTCTAGGAATAGAGCACTAAAAATAACTGGCATCAGTCAGTATTTATGATTAAATAACTTGTGCATGTGTGTTCTTGTTGAGCAAGCAGTGTTTTCAATCCATTTTTCTGGGAGGTTAGTATGAAGATGTTAGCATGCTGCCTGGCCTTGGTTCTGACTACGGTTTCGTTTGCAAAGGCTGAAACCGTAACGTATACCAAGGTCAAGTCAGGCGGTAATATGGAGTGGGTAGGAGGAACGGTGATTTGTTGGACGAACGTTCTTCTGACATGCCAAAGGGACCCACCCCCACCTGGGTCATTTTCGATAACCACATACGGAACTGGCTACTTGCTGACCACGTCCGTTTCTAATATGCAAGCCTGGCCTGTTGCTGACCCTTCGGACATCCACACAATTTCTAGCGCGAATCATACTTTTGATAGCTCTATTGAAATGAGGATCGCAACATGCTCGGCCTACCCAGCGTTGGTTGGTCGAACGGTTAACCTCGGGAATCTCTCGACAAATTCGAGTGGAATTCTAACAGTTTACATTCCATAGTGAGGGGAAAATGAATAAACTCGTTTTTGCTACATTGCTTACTCTCTTTGCAATGGGCACCGCACAAGCTGAACTTTGTCAAGTAATCTTCGAAAAGGTGTCGAGTGGCGGTAATCGCCTATGGAACGACTCTGAAACGATGGGGTGCTTTGACGTTGGGGGAACATGTAAGCGCACTGACATTTACTGTGACCCCGCAGTAACAACAGTAGTTCCTGCATCTGGAGGTGGGTACACATTAAGTGGTAAGATTACAGGAATTGACTACGTCAGTGTTGGCATTTCTCCGCCCGATTCGTTTAGCACAGGGGGCTCAAATGTCTCTTTCCTAAGCGGCGAGTATCAAATCAGAATTAGTGGCTGTACTCAATACTCTTTCCTAAATGGGGTTACTGTCTCGGCTAACAGTATCACAACAAACGGAAGTGGATTGTTTACCGTCTTCGTCCCTGTCTATCAGTAGTTTTCGAAGTTCAGTGTCGTTGCGATTGGGGTGTCTCGTCGAGACACCCCACATTTTATTTCACAAGCATAATCATTCAATATGGCTAGAGTTCCACTTGTATGCCTCGTTCTTGCAATTTGTTGCATTACTACCCATGCACAATTTGACACTTCGCATTACACGAAGTATCGTGTTGGCGAGCGTCTTCCATCTACGATCAATTTAAATGGAAGTGCCAATCTCCTATGCTTTGCATCGGAAAGTTCGTGTTTCCTTTGCATGGAGAGCCTTCAGTCAATGGAACAATGGGTAAACCAGCTCAAATGTGTTCGGATGAGATTGTTCCTGGCTGCTCCTGATGATTCCTCTGTCAAGGCGCTGAAGTCGAAGTATAAATGGAGATTTGATGTCGTTGGTGACCCGTTAGGTGTTATACATACGGGGTTCGGACTTCTGAACACACCATTCTATTACCTTGTTAGCGGCGAGGGCGTCATTCTAGCGATGGGTTCTATTGGTTCGAAGAGCAATGATTGGCCCTCCACGGCTGATCTAATGAGCAAGCTTTGTTCATCTACCAAGACC
>JBEIIK010000070.1:0-12220 GCA_040380835.1 Ignavibacteria bacterium
CTGCAGAAGTTTCCGGCTACGAAACACATCGCTGTTCTTGGTGACATGCGAGAGCTTGGTGCGGCAGCTGAAGAAGAGCACATGCATATCCTGTCTGAAGCCCACGAGCTGGCCGACGTGGTGATCACCATGGGAGAGGAGTTTCGCCGGGCAGGTTCACTGCTGGATCTCCCCCATGTGATCCATGCAGAGACGATGCATGGTTGCCGGGATCACATCCATGAGGTTTCCACAGGCAATTGCGTCGTCCTTGTGAAAGGATCACGCGGAATGGCTATGGAACAGGTCATAGATTTGCTCTCCGAGGGGAACGGGGAATAACACCATGCTTTATCAGCTTGCGTTGTGGATACGGTCGATCACGGATGTTCCGGGGATCAACCTGTTCAGCTACGTGACATTTCGTGCTGCTTCGGCCGCAATCTTTGCTCTGTTGATCTCCTTCATTGTAGGTCCGCGGATTATTGCCATGCTGAAGCGTCGCCAGGTAGGCGAACAGGCAAAGGTCGAGCTTCAGCAGGTTGGTCTGCACGTCAACAAAGCCGGAACGCCCACGATGGGTGGACTGATCGTTCTTTCTGCTGTACTCATTCCTACGCTGTTGTGGGCCAACATCCAGAATATGTATGTCGTGCTGGCCGTTGTTGCAACAGCCGCACTGGGCGCGGTGGGGTTTCTCGATGATTACCTGAAGGTCGTCAAGAAGTATCCCAAGGGGCTTATCGGACGCTACAAGATCGTGGGTCAGGTCGGGGTCGGGTTGTTCGTTGGCGGTTGCCTGTACTTTGCACCGGAGTGGTTCGGACTAACCCACACAACAAATACTCTGACGACGATCCCCTTCCAGAAGATGTCCCACTTTGACTTCGGATTGTTTTACATCCCGCTGGTCATCTTCATCATCACAGCTACATCCAATGCGGTGAATCTCACCGATGGTCTTGATGGACTCTGTATCGGCACCGTTGGAATCAGCGCTCTCACACTGGCCGTTATCGCGTATTTCAGCGGCAACGCCTTCTTTGCGGACTACCTCAACATCGCGCACCTGCGCGGAACCGACGAGCTGGCCATCTTCTGTGCGGCCATGGTTGGTGCATCGCTGGGCTTTCTGTGGTACAACGCCTATCCGGCACAGGTCTTCATGGGAGATACGGGTTCGCTTGCTCTTGGTGGAGCGATTGGTGTTCTCTGCGTGCTCATCAAGAAGGAGTTTCTTCTGCCGATCGTCGGCGGCGTGTTCTTTGCCGAAACCGTTTCGGTGATCCTTCAGGTGTCATGGTTCAAGTACACGAAAAGGAAGTACGGCGAAGGCCGACGCATCTTCAAGATCGCCCCCTTACATCACCACTTCGAGAAGAGCGGGTGGCACGAATCAAAGATCGTCACTCGCTTCTACATCATTGCCGTTCTGCTGGCCATCATCACGATGGCATCGTTCAAGGTCCGATGAGCGCATCGTCTCGCGTTGGAGTGGTCATACCTGCTGGCGGACGTGGCACGCGTTTCGGCACGGATATCCCTAAGCAGTATCTCGAGCTCGGGGGCATACCGATCCTGATACGTACGGTGCAGACTGCTCTCCTGGCGGATGGACTCTGTTCACTGGTTATTACCGTACAGTCTCAAGAGCTGAACCACGTTCATTCTCTGCTGAGAATGCATGGGTGTACGGATTCGCGTATTCATATCACCGAAGGCGGCGCTGAGCGGCATCTCTCTGTTGCCAGGGGGCTTGCACACCCCTCACTTGACGAGGCCGATGTCGTCCTGATTCACGATGCAGTACGTCCACTAGCGAGTGTAGCACTCTACAATGCTATAGCACAGGCTGCATATACGTATGGTGCGGCCATCCCTGTCATCGCTGTTACCGATACAATCAAGCGCATCGATCAGGACGGCGTCATTATCGATACCGTCGATCGATCCTCGATGCGCCGCGCGCAGACGCCTCAGGGGTTCTCCCGTGAGCGTATCAGAGAGATATATGCTTCGGCGCTCGAACGGGCAGAGGCAGCAACAGATTGCTCCGCGTTGTGTGAGCGGGCAGGTGTGGATGTCCATACCATCGCTGGCGAAGAGCACAACATCAAGATCACGACCCCGTTCGATCGTGCTCTGGCATCGTTGTTGCTAAACGGGACGCTGTTGTGACAACGTAACTATATCCGGCGATAGCGGTTGTTTTGCGTCAGTAGCACTGTGCGTGTATATTCGCGCCGCTCACCCTATCCTCACTGTTGTTTTAAGGATTCAACGATGTTTTGGACGCCCGAACTGGCCACGTTCCTCGAGGATGCACCGTGGCCTGCTACAAAGGAAGAGTTGATCGACTACTGCAACCGAACGGGTGCCCCGTTGCAGGTGATCGAGAACTTGACAGAGCTGGATGATTCCGAAGAGCTCACCTACGAGGGAATTGAAGATCTGTGGCCGGAATATGAAGAGGGCTCTGATGATATGTTCTTCAGTGAAGATGACGAGGGTTACGAGTCATAAGCCCCTTTCTCATACGATCGTTTCTCAGCGCCCTGTATGCCCCCGGCACACAGGGCGTTACTGTATCAATGTGCTTGGGGGGTCGGTAACTTGCACCTCGTGAACACGAGACGTCCATATCGTGCAGGACTTTGCTGGTTCCTTGCTACTCTGGCGATCGCGGCTTTGACGTCGGTATCGGTGTTCGGTCAGAACACCTATCGGGACAGTATGGAGTTGGCCGGTGAGCGATCGCGGGTTCTGCAGCTGACCGAACTACGTACTGTGGAGATTGTCGGGTGTGAGCAGACCTCTGCGGAAGATCTCAAAGCGATCATCGCATCGCGACAGAGCGACTACTCGCTTGGGAGGAAACTGACGGTGTTCTTCGAACAGGCACTACGACGTAATCCAGCAGCTCCGCAAACGATTCTACGGCGGTTTACATCGATCCGTCGAAGCTACGATGAAGAGCGTATCTACTTTGAGCTTGCTGTTGCACGAGACGACAGTGCGACGTTGCACACATTCCTGGTGCAGAACGGGTTCCATAACGCTGATGTACAGTTCGGGTATGGGTATGACCGCGACACGCGTCTTTTCACGTTGAGGTTTCTGATCAACGAGGGTCGGCGTGCCACAATCGATACGTTTGTCGTTAATGGTCTGGAGTCCGTTGAACCCGAAGTCCGGGCATCAGCGCTCGGGCAAATGAAGATTCGCAAGGGAAGCCCCTTTTCTGAATCGCTTGTGGACGAAGACATCAAGAACATTGTATCTACGCTTCAGAACAACGGATACTATAAGGCAACGTTTGACAGGCCGGTTGTTGGAATCGGCACCGAAGGTACCCATGACACCGTGATCGTCGTTGTTAAGCCGGGTAGGCGGGTTCGTATTGACAGCATCGAGTTTGTGGAGTACGATGGTGGTTATCCCTCGGTGAATCTCTCCACGCGGGTCCGTCAGCTGGACTTTGAGGCTGGGGAGTGGTACAGTCGGGAGTTGATCGAACAATCGCGTGCGAATCTGATGCGATTGGGTACGTTTGAAGTTGTACTTATCGATACCATTGCTCACGATTCGGTCTATCACGGCAGCGACACCTCGGTACGAATGCGAGTCTTCACGCGTAACTCCAAGCCCTACGACGTTGGTTTCAATTTCGGTCCCTACCAGACCGCGATCGATAATTTCCTAAATTTTGGTATCGACGCGTCAACCCAGTATCGGAACACCTTCGGGGGCGCGCAGATAACTTCGCTGTTGCTTCAGTATATCCTGCAGGATGTTTCACGTTTCGCACAGGGCCAACAGCTGGAACGGGAGTTCCTCGGAACACTGAGCGTTTTCTGGCCCAATCTTGGACGTCTCTTCTCCCAGCGTGTCGATTTGAGCACTTCGACATACTATTCGAACCGTCAGCTGATAACACCATTTCGTCTCGAGGCATCAGGTATCCGCGCGCAGGCACCGATCGCGTTTTACTCGCACACGTTTTTCAATGCCATCGACCTGAGTGTGGGCATCGATAGGCAGATTCCGATCAACTTCGATTTCGCTATCAACTCTGCTCTGAACGAGGCGCAAACGTCCGAAGACACGGCCTATGTACGGAGCACGTACAACCAGTTTCTCGTTCTTAACAACTACCTGAAAACTTCCAACACTATTTTTACGGGGCTTACTGCGGGCTTTACACTGCGCGGGGATCATCGTAACAGCCAGATCAACCCTACACGTGGAACACTGTCGAGTATTTCGTTTGAATGGGGCTGGGGTGCTGGACGCTATGTCAGAGGACAGGCATTTTTCTCCACGGCCTTCCCTGCGGGCAATCGTCTCGTTGCCGCCACAAAGGTCAAGCTGGGCCACATACAGCTCGTGGATTTTGCCCGCGGCGACTCGATCCGCAACAACACCTACGTGCCTCTGGATCGCCAGTTCTTTGCCGGCGGCCCGGCAAGCATTCGCTCCTTTCCATCCCGACGTCTTCATGACCCAAATTCCGGAACCATCCGCAATGTCGATGCAGATGAGTCTATAGTGCTGTCGAACGTCATTGGTTCGGGTTCGCTCATCGAACTCGGCTTCGAACTACGCTACACCTTCCCACGTCCACGAGGCGTGAACGAACTCTGGGCCGGTATCATCGAACGCAGCGGTATCACGGTTTTCACGGATATTGGCAACGCCTTTAATCGCTTCACAACGGACCTTTACGGAAGTGTTACTCCTCGAGACCTGCTCTATGGCAGCGTGGTGGCTCTCGGTGTCGGCTACAGATTCGAAACCCCGGTTGGCCCCTTCCGCCTTGATTATGCGACAAACGTCTATGACCCCACCCGCTCGGAAGGTCGATGGATTACCGACCGTCTCGGCGTTATGATGACCTCAAACTGGCAGCTGAGCATTGGTATTGGGCATGCGTTTTAGGTTTTAGGTTTTAGGTGTGAGGTCACTGGTTGTGGGGTCGCAGCATGCTGTGACCCTACAGGTCACTCGTCACAGCTGCCAACGACCCGTGTGCCTTCAGCATCGATCGACGCTCGGTACATGCCGGACGTGTTGAATGGCATTGCCACGCGACCAAGATGGTCGAGCACGATCATGCCACCGAAACCGCCCAACTCACCGATCTCCGTGAGAACGGCACTTGATGCGGCAAGTGGTTCTTCGTGGAGGTATTGCATGCGGGAAATGATCCGTGATGCAGCACTCGTGCGCAGGAAGTACTCACCGACGCCCGTGCACGACACCGCACCAACGGAATTGTCGGCATAAGTACCGGCACCGATCACTGGCGTGTCTCCAATGCGACCGGCCCGCTTGCGCAGCGTCCCACCGGTTGATGTTGCCGCTACGATATCACCGTGAACGTCCATGACAACCGCACCGACGGTGCCGGAGGAAGGTAACCAAGCTCCCACATCGTCGCAGGGTAGAAAGTAGTCGGACCCGACGAGTTCGCATCCGGCTTCGTGGGCAAGTGCATCGGCTTCTTCACCGGCGAGCATCACTACTGATGATCCCATGATGTGAGCGGCCACACGGATCGGATTCTTGAGTGTGTGAGCTACTGCCAGAGCTCCTGCGCGTCGCTCCCGTCCGTGCATGATCGATGCGTCCATTTCCACGCGTCCATTTGTTGTTGGCGATGAGCCCCTTCCGGCATGAAACAGACCGCAGTCTTCCATCACCTCCACGGCTGCAATGGCAATGGCTAGGGCACTCTCTTCTGCCTTCAATCGCGCATACATTGTATCTACAAGCTCGCCCATGAACTTCTCTGCTTCAGGCAACCGTCCGGTACCCTTGTACCGGGCTAGATCTCCCGCCCCGCCATGCAGGGCCAACGCTGGTGTTTTCGTCATTGACTCAGTTCGGAAGTTTTCCAATGATCGAATCCTGAAGGTTCTCCCGTGTTGCCTTGGAGAGAAGGATCAGGATTCCTTCAGTTACGATATGTGGTCGGTGTTCCACGTTCAACCCGTGTTCTTTGAGTCCTTCGACAACCGGTTGGCATTCTCCACCTGTGACGACGATTGGAACATCCTTTGTGCCCATCGCACCTGTGAACGATTGAATAGTGCGATGGACTCCACCGATAACAGATGCTGTAACACCAGACATCAAACACTGTGCTGTATTTACGCCGATCACCTGTGTCGGTGGCGTGTACGTCATTTCTGGAATCGCTGCCGTCTGCTTGGTCAACCCGAAGAGCTGGGTGGAAAATCCTGCGAAGATCACGCCACCTAGAAAGTGTCTGTCAGCCGAGACAGCATTCACAGTGACAGCAGTACCGCAGTCAACCGTAATGAGAGGGGGCGTTGCGTAACCAAGAGCTCCGATCGTGCCTAGCATGCGATCAATACCGGCGTTTTCGATCTCTTCGAGAGAGAGTTCGTCGGCGTTGCGCATCAGTAGCGTGTGAACGTTCAACACCTGGTGTCCGGGTATCCGCTGCAGAACCTTCACGATTGCTGTTGTCTGCTTGTGGTTCACACTTGAAAGGCCGATAAGGTAGCGACGGCTTACATTATCACGAAAGTGTAGCTGTACATTCTTCTTCCAGTCTTTATCGTATGGAAAGGACAGATGCACATCGTCGTGATGGATCTTTACGCGGCTATTCCCCACGTCGATGGCAGCAATGCCGTACAAAACGTTGTTCAGCTCAATCGAGGTATCGGATACTGTCGCCATCATCGATGATCCTTGTTGTTGCATCTGTTGTGTTGATGATCTTCAGCCGACCGTCTTTTCTGATCTCCGAGGCATGCCATATGCCCCCTTCCCCGACAAGAGTAAGAGTAACTCGTCCGATGCCAAGAGCTGAGGACCAGATTCTGTGGACCGCTTCGGCAGGCATGTCGATAAGCCGTTGCATACCGTCGATCAGTCCATCAATCACATCGTGTGGTTGAATTGGAAGGTTCAACCGTGTCAGTGACGTACATGGTTGGGTGATAGTATCAGCAAAGGTGTGCTGCAACACGTTCACGCCAATGCCGATCACCGTAGTCGTGCACCTTGACCCTAGAAACTCGTGCTCTACGAGCGTTCCTGCAAGTTTACACCAGATCCCGCTTTCTAGGGCCTGAACATCATTGGGATACTTGCAACGATAGACCCCACTCGGAAGGTATGAACCGATAACATCCATCACCGCCAGCGTTCCGCGTGCCATGTCTGTAGCGATATCTTCAGATGATCTTTCCCGATCATGCCTAATTCCAAATGATACCAATGCACTCTTTCCGTGCTCATCATCCCAGACACGGCCGCTTCGTCCCCTGCCCCGTGTCTGGTGATGTGCAGACACGACAACCGAGGATGTGTTGCGAAGCAGCTCGCGTGCCACGTCATTCGTGGACTCGACAACATCAATGTGAATGCGATGGGTGAATATCACCGTTTTTGATAGTAAATATGTTTTGAAAGTCTCTGCTGTCCGGTTGCCTCATTTGCAAGAATACCGCCTATTGTCCTCGCGTCTGCTATCTTGTACTCTGGGAAATAAGTGATATGATGACCGATACAATATGTGCACTTGCCACACCGCCCGGTGTTGCCGGGCTTGCCGTGGTGCGCATCAGCGGACCTCGGGCCTTTGAGCTGTGCGACGTCTTCTTTCGCGGCTCTGTTGGCGCTGACAACGCTGCGGACCATTCCATCACCTTCGGTTGGTGGGATGATGGTGATCGTCGCATCGATTCTGTAACGCTGATGGTCTACCGAAGTCCGCGGTCGTACACAGGTGAAGACGTGGCGGAGATCGGGTGCCATGGTGGGGTATTCATCTCGGACCAGATCATAACCGGCCTCCTGAATGCAGGCGCACGACTGGCCGATCCGGGCGAGTTTACGCGTCGGGCATTCATTAACCGAAAGCTTGACCTTGTTCAGGTGGAAGCCGTAGCGGACATGATTCACGCTGCCACCCAACATGGCGCTCAGACTGCGGCACGACAGTTGGCAGGGGGCTTTACCAAACGCCTGGAATCTTTCCGTAGTACTCTGCTCGAAATCCTTGGTCTTCTTGAACTTGAACTGGACTTCTCAGAAGAGGACGTTGAGTTTGTTTCACGCAAACAACTACGAGATCGTCTCGGCGCCATCCTGCGTGAGGTCTCTCTCACCGCAAATACCGCCAGAGGTGCGAGTTTGCTCCGCTCCGGATTCCATGTTGCCGTGGTCGGCTTTCCGAACGCCGGTAAGAGTTCGCTCTTCAATGCACTGCTCCTACGTAATCGTGCGATCGTCAGTGATCGTCCCGGTACAACCCGCGACTACCTTTCGGAATCACTCCTCCTGGACGGTTACGCCGTCCACCTCATCGATACTGCCGGAATCCGTACCACAGCAGACACAATAGAACTCGAAGGAATCGCTATAACCGTATCGCTGGTTGAACAGTCCGATCTTGTTCTTGTGGTGAATGATGTCAGTATGGGCCCCGATCACTCCTACGGCCTGGCCCGCGATCTTTCTGCTCGCTTCCCATCAACCCCGGTGTGTGTTGCTCAGAATAAGGTCGATCGTATCGAACACATCGAGATGGTGCCGGGTCAACTCTACTGCTCGGCTTTGACGGGCGAGGGACTTGATGACGTGCGGCAGTTTATCGTCTCCGCCATCCGAACGCGGACCGACGAGATATCCGATGTTCTGGTTAATGACCGTCAGGCGCGGCTCTTATTGGGTATTGCTGACGCTGTTTCTTCGGTTATTGGTGGCCTGGATGCCAAGTCGAGTAGTGACGAACTAGCCGTCGATCTGCGTCTGTGTATTCGGTTACTAGGGGAAATCACCGGTGAAACTTGGAATCCCGACGTTCTTGACACTGTTTTCTCACGTTTCTGTATAGGGAAGTAGCTGCATGACTCCGGAATTGATCATTCGCCCCATGGAGATCGATGACTTTACGCGATTCCTTGAGATCCAGCGTGAAGCCCTACTCCAATCACCGGAAGTCTTTGGTTCTGACTACGAGTGGTTCGAAAGCCTCTCCATCCTCTCAAAAGAACAGCGGTACGAGAAATACATGAACTTCCCCTATCAGTTCATCCTGGGTGCCGTGCAGGCAGATGGCTCTATAGTTGGAATGATCGGATTTTCAAGTTTCGACTCTTCCAAAACCAGACATAAAGGTACTTTATGGGGTCTCTTCGTCCGCCGCCCCTACAGAGGCAGAGGTCTTGCTACGAGGCTCGTCCAATCCGTACTCGATGCCGCACGTGATCTTTTCGATGTCGAGCAAGTCCAGTTAACCATTAGTACACAGAATGATGCGTCGTATGGTCTCTATCTTCGACTTGGTTTCAACGTGTTTGGTACTGAGCTTCATGCACGAAAAATTGGTGATTCGTACGTCGATGAGTATCACATGGTCAAGTTTTTAAAATAGTGTTCCACGTGGAACACCGCATCACCAATTTCACCGTTTCTGATTCGTTGTTTCGTAATGTTTCACGTGAAACATTATACGAATGGGCTACTTCGCTAGGAAAGCCCTCTGTAAGCCATTGATGAACAAGCACTTCGACATACTGGTTATCGGTGGCGGGCATGCCGGCATCGAGGCATCCACGTCCGCAGCTCGTATGGGATTGCGGGTTGGTCTGCTGTCCATGGATGTTACGACGATCGGCCGCCTATCATGCAACCCATCCATTGGTGGTAGCGCTAAGGGTCATCTTGCAATTGAAATCGATGCCCTTGGGGGTGTAATGCCTCGAATAGCGGATGCCAGCGGGATCCAGTTCAAACTCCTAAACACCTCGAAAGGGCCTGCTGTATGGTCACCGAGGTCCCAGAACGATAAGGACCTATATCCCCTCTTTGCGCAACACCTTGTTCGGCAGCAGAGAGGGTTAACAATCATTGCCGAGACGGCTGTGGAGATCTTGACCTCCGGTGACCGTGTTCGAGGGGTCAAGACGGCTTCAAACGAGGAAATTCTGGCTTCAGCCATAGTTCTCTGTTCCGGCACCTTCCTGAACGGTGTGATGTGGACCGGTGATACGTGCACTTCCGGTGGACGTGTCGGGGAGCGCTCTTCTGAGCGGATATCGGATCTTCTTGCAAGCCATGGGTTGGTGAAGGGACGGCTGAAGACAGGTACACCGCCACGTATATCGATGGAGTCGATCAACCTACGAGGACTTGAGCCTCACAACGGTGATGAATCCCCTCGCCCCTTCTCGCTCCATACTGCGAAGGTTAAGAATCAACTCGCGTGCTACGCGACGTCAACCAGTGAAGCGACACACGATGTTCTACGGGAAGGTTTTGAACGATCGCCAATGTTTACGGGTCGTATCAAAGGTGCCGGTCCCCGGTACTGTCCGTCGATCGAGGATAAGATCGATCGGTTCTCGGACAAGAGTTCGCACACGATCATTCTTGAACCTGAAGGTCTGAACACGAACACGGTGTATGTTAACGGTTTCTCAACTAGTTTACCAATGGACATTCAGGAGCGGGGACTTCGGTTGATCCGCGGACTCGAGAATTCCCAGATACTACGTCACGGATACGCCGTAGAGTACGACTTTTTCTTTCCCTATCAACTGACGTTTGGCCTTGAGACCAAAGCTATAAAGGGACTCTTCTTTGCCGGCCAGATCAACGGTACGTCCGGATACGAAGAGGCGGCAGCACAAGGATTGATCGCGGGAATCAATGCCGCTCTATCTGTGCGGGGCGAAGGAACTTTTGCACTCAAACGTTCGGAAGCTTACATCGGGGTGATGATTGATGACCTCGTCAACAAGAACACCGAAGAACCATATCGAGTCTTTACATCTTTGGCTGAGTATCGGTTACTACTAGGCATCGATACCGCATATTCTCGCCTCTCAAGATATGGTCACGCGCTCGGACTCGTAAGCGACGGGATGTGGAACAGGATACAGCGGACTGAACAACTGACTGAACGTCTTGAAGGATACACAAGCACGGTGAAGGTTTCACCTTCTGTGGCAAATCCTAAACTTTCACACGTGAGCGAAGAACCGATAAGTGAAACGACAACTCTTCGTGCTCTGGTGCGCCGGCCCAGCGTTACTCTTTCCATGTTCCTGGATACCTCATCACCGGAGCTTTCGATCTACAGCGAACACCCCGATGTAATCCATCGTGTTGATACGGTTATTCGCTACGAGGGATACATCGAGAAGCTTCACCGGGATATCGAGAGATTCCGTCAGCAGGAATCGATGATGATTCCGGAAACATTCAATTACGGGGCTGTGCAGAGTCTCTCGTCTGAAGGACGGGAAAAACTTACACGCATCAGACCTGTATCACTCGGACAGGCCTCACGTATTCCTGGCGTATCGGCATCTGATGTGTCGATACTTGCTCTATATCTGCGGTAATATTTCGACTACCTAATGATCTGAAGCTGTTTGGTTATCGACAGACCTGGCCCTTGCAAGACCATTACGTATTGTCCCTGCGCAAGAGCTGCGGTGTCAATCGATGTGCCTGTACCAGCAACAGTGTATGAAGCTACCATCGCTCCTGATGCAGTGAACACCAGGATGCGAGAAATGTCTTGCGTCCCGCCTATGAATACTTGATCCGATGCTGGGTTCGGTGCAACAAGAACTCGGCCCCAATCATCCGACGCTACGCTCGAAGCTTCTTCAATGGTGATGTTCTTCTCTGTCACATCTTCCAGGGCATTGCCATCCTGACGAATTCGCAGGCTATAGCCAGATCCGACCGGTACGGTCTGCGGCACAGACCAAAGGAAACCTCGGGAAGAAGCTTTAATGTTTTCCGCTACGAGAATTGTTTCATTGTTTATGAGTTCTATGCGGACATTGCCCGTTATGTTTGACCTCCAGGAGATGGGATACGAACGACCCCGTCTCCATGTCTGCTGAACTTTTGCCGAATCAATCTCTATGAAAGGGGCCCGCACAATAAAACTCTGTTGCTGTGACTGTGGAGATTGTGTGAGTTGAATGCCGCTGGGAGTACGAAGTACCACACGGGCTGACCAGGTATAATTTCCTACTGGCAGCGTGTCGGGCGCCAGCAGTGCATCTGTGGTTGTTGTGGTATCAGAAAAGCCTGCCAATCGTGGAATAGCAAACGTGATGTGTGTGGTTTGGCCTTGGGGAGAAACAGAAAACAAGGGCCTGTTTCCTACTTCTTCCCCATTGATGGGTGAAACCAGGAGGGGGCTTTCAAGAGAATCGGGTACAGGATTCAGTGGGGA
>JBEIIK010000071.1:0-11964 GCA_040380835.1 Ignavibacteria bacterium
AGATTCAAATGCTCCAATGTCAAATGCGCCATCCATCGGGATACGATTGCCGCGTATGTCAGTTCGTCCGGCATCAATGCCGAACATCAAACGCAAATCAAGCCCCGCGTTGCATGCAACCGATGAGCTTGAGATCGCGAATGCACTCAGATCCCGGACTGATCTCGGATGCATTGTTCCTTGAAACGAAGGATCCTGCAGTCGCGGATCGGCTTGCACACCCGTACCCGTACCATTATCGGTTTCATTGACCGAGGATGCCTGCAGATCCAGCAGAGATGGGTACCTCATACCATCGTAGTCGATGACAAACGGGGCACCTTCCGTCCAATACAAGTTGCCACGTAACGCGGCCTGGTAACCTATTGGAACAGATACAAGCGGAGCACCTCCACGGGCGACAAAGACATTATTGGCCACCAGCACGTTCGTGATTCCAGAGTTCCAAAGCGTCATCTGAAATGCCCCAACGTTTGGGTTATCTGTCGATGGTGTAACAATGACTGTGTTGTTATATACGAACACACTATCCATTACAATGTCTGCAGATCCTTTGAACAGCGTGATGGCACTCGCATTCGTGCGTCCATCATTGACGCTGACGTTGTATCGGCACGTATTGTTCCGCCATGGGCGAGCACCCGGGTACTGTCCCAGCAGGTAGCCACCGCCCGTATTGCCATGCGAGTAGCAGTACTGAATTATGGAATTCGTCACCGCCCCGTCGAGATCAAACCCAAGCCCGTCACAAGGACTCTTGGACTTGTTGTTGTAGCTCTCACAATACTGGATGATGACGGCATTGGCGTCATACGCCCATATCCCACCGGGACCGCCACAATGAATATTGTTTTCGCCGTTCTCATACGCTACACAGCTCTCTATGAGCGCACCGTCGACCGACGCGACGGTGATCCCACTTCCACGGATAGCCTTCGGATCCGAAACACCGGGATTTCGGTAGGACGCGCATCGCCGAATGACGACGTTTCGATGCGAGTACCCGTCCATCGGAAAGAAACCATACACCTGAATCCCGTCCCACTGGTTTTGGTGAACCTCGGCATCTTCAATCAAGATGGCGTCATATCCAGTTTTACCTGCCCATGCGCCAATACGAATACCGACACGCCCAAACTGGTGCACCTTGACGTCACTGATGCGAATGCCCGGGAGCCGCACGTCACCCGGCAGGTCTGCGTAGGCTTCAATTCCGCTCCTCGTGTTATTGGCCATGCCGCTACCAACGACAACAAGATGTTCGATACGGAAGCCCCCGGCGTTATAGATGTTGATACCGGCGCCGTCACCCGCACTGATTACTGCACGGCCTGAACCATAGACTCCGATAACGATGTTGGCATCAACGAGGCCAGCATCTTTGTCATCGAGATAAAGGTTGCCCGTGTAGGTACCCTGACCCTCAAAAAGCAGGCTGTCACCGGGTTTGAATATCACGGTGTTGGCCTTGGTAATCGTTTTCCATGGCTTCAACGGCGACGTGCCTTCATTGGCATCAATACCTACAGGACTGACGAAGTAGGTGGTTGCAGCGACCGGAATCGCACTGGCAAGCACAATGATTGCATGAACGAGTGCCTGGCGTATCCTGCATCCCATGAGAACCTACTGCTCCGTCCAGACGCCCATGGCGTAGAACTTCTCGCGTCGCTCACGGACAAGCGTTTCGGAATCAAGGGCGCAGAGACGGTTGAGCTCATCGGCAAGAGTAGAGGTCATGGTTGCGAACATGACTTCCGGGTCTCGGTGGGCTCCGCCGATGGGCTCCGGCACGATGCGATCGATGATACCTACGTCGATCAGGTCCGTTGCACCAAGACGAAGGGCCTCGGCAGCTTGCTCTTTATAGTCCCAACTGCGCCAGAGGATCGACGAGCATGACTCTGGGGCGATGACACTGTACCAGGCATTCTCAAGCATCAGCACGCGGTTTCCGATACCGATGCCGAGAGCGCCTCCACTGGCCCCCTCTCCGATTACAACGATAATGATCGGTGTCTTGAGCTGTGACATGAGCAGGAGGTTCTTGGCAATAGCCTCGGCCTGACCCCGCTCTTCGGCCTCGAGTCCGGGATAGGCTCCAGGCGTGTCGAGGAAGCAGATCACCGGCAGAGAGAATTTCTCGGCCATCTGCAAGAGGCGGTATGCCTTGCGGTACCCTTCCGGGTTGGGCATTCCGAAGTTTCGGTGGACGTTGGTCTTGGTGTCGCGCCCCTTCTGGTGACCGATCACCATGACGTGACGACCGTCAAAGCTGGCCAGTCCGCCCACAATGGCCGGGTCGTCCCGGAACGTGCGGTCACCATGCAGCTCCACAAAGTCCGTGAAGCAGTGCGTGATATAGTCCAGCGTATACGGACGGTCCGGATGACGCGCGATCTGCACGCGCTGCCAGCGCGTAAGGTTGCGGTAGATCTCACTGCGCAGGAGCTCAACCTGTTGCTCGAGCTCTTCGATCTGCGGCTGAATATCCAGCGTGTCGGTAAGCGCCTTCATCTCCTCGATCTTCTTCTCGAGTTCGATGACGGGCTTTTCAAAGTCAAGAGCGGTTGTCGTTGGCACGGTTTCGCCGGAATAATTGTTTCAGAATGATCTCAACGTCGAGCGCAAGTGAATACGCATCGACGTAATAGTCGTTGAGCTGCTGTGTGGCCGAGGCCGACAGTGTTTCGGGACGCGAGATGTGCACAAGGCCAGTAAGACCTGGCTTTCCGCTTGTACGCGTCACACCGTCTGGCCAAAGGCCCACAAGACTCCTGTGTCCGCACAGCACCTCCCACCAGGGCCGGAGCCACCAGCGCGAACGGGGCAAAATTAGAGCCACCGAAGTGAGCGTCAAAACCAGCAGCGCTGCGGTAAGATCTACTGCGCGCTTGGCCACGCGGTTGCGGAATCGAAGAAGGGGCACTACGGCAACGGTCGGCTCCAGACCTGCCACGTCGTTGATGATACGTGCAGTGACGACATCATCATAGTCCTGGGCGATGTGAAACCGTGCACGGTACGATGATGAAGCCATCATAAGATTCATCACACGGTCACGCGGAATGCTTCCATCGGTCAGGATCACTTCGTGTGCTCCGGTCGCATCGAGGATGCGACCCAGGTACGACGTATCTCCCAGAACTGTAAGGCCTGCATAGGTCCGCTCGCTGAAGGGCTTCGTGGCAACCACTCCCACAACGTCGGCATGACGTCGCTCGACGCTCCCGAGAGCCTCTGCCAGGCGCGCCGAATGCTCATTGAGACCCACAAGCAGGATGCGTCGAGTTCGATTGCGCCCCTTCGCGTCAAGCCATGACGTGATGGCCCGGGTCACGGCAAACATCACACCACTCAGCCCCATGGTCATGAGCAGCACACCGCGGCTGAATCCGAAGTCCTTGAAGAAATAGGTCAGAGACGAGAGGACGAAGAACGTCGAAAGCAGTCCGACGGCACTGCGCCGGATCGTAGGACGATACTCGACATACTCTCCTACGGCCACCAGCGAGAGCGTGCTGATCAGGGTGATCATGATCGGCACGATCGGATAGGCATAGTCCGGGAACCCGAACGGACGCTCGAAACGCACCGTGGTCGCCATCAGCAGTGCAGCATTCACACACAGCATATCGACGAGCCACGTAGCAAGCTCGATGCGTCGCCGCGCCAGGCGCGCCATGATCGAGCGCACGCCGATGCCAAGCCGTAAAAACGCAAGAAAGATCCGTGAGCCGCCAAAGTGCTTGCGGGCGAAGATCTCCATGGCTTCGTAGAACACGCGCACTTCATTGAGGGATGAACGCTTGGTGCTCTCGCCCTTGTAATGGATGATGCTGGTCTCGTGGACGTAATGAACCTCGAACCCCGCTTTCTTGACGCGGTAGCATAGGTCAATGTCCTCGCCGTACATAAAGAACTCCGGATCGAAGCCACCAAGCGTGTGCATCAGTGCCGTCCGCCCCATCATGAATGCCCCAATGAGGGCATCGACTGGATAGCTTTCATCGATGGACCGATACATGAGGTTGTAGCCGGAGAATAACTTCACCGACGGGAACAGCGCCTGCAGACCAAACAGCTTGCAGAACGATGCCCATGGTGTGGGCAGCCCCCTTCGACAGGCCACTTGGAAAGATCCGTCAGGGTTGAGCACCTTGCAGCCCGCCATCCCAACGGCCGGGTGAGCGTCGAGGTAGCTGACCATCGCCGTGAGCGTTTCCGGGCCGACGATCGTATCAGGATTGAGATACAGGACGTAGCGACCGCGAGCTCCTTCAAGACCCACGTTGTTGGCGCGGCCAAAGCCAATGTTCTCCGGCAATGCGTGCCAGCGAACATGCGGGAATTCACTGCGAAGGTAATCGACACTTCCGTCGGAAGAGTTGTTGTCAACAACGATTATTTCTGTCTCAAGGGGCTTGCATGCCTCATCAAGTGAGCGCAGGCACTGAAGGAGGTAGTCCTTGACGTTGTAATTGACGATGATGACGCTGAGGTCGATCCCGTTTCGGTCCGATGTCAGCTCATCCCCCATTGCTTAGCGCTTCCCGAACGAAAAGATCGTGCCGAGCTTAAGCTTCCAGACGAGAAAGGCGGCTTCATAGACGATGTTCTTGCTCATCTTCGACACGCCGCTGACGCGGTCTGTGAAGACGATCGGAATCTCATTGATGCGCGCGCCCCCTCGCCATGCCTTATAGTTCATCTCGATCTGAAACGCGTATCCGTTGGAGCGGATCTTTGTCAGATCGATCCCCCGTAGCACAGAAGCACGAAAACACTTGAATCCGCCCGTCGCATCGGCCACGGGCATGCCCGTGATAACACGCGTATAGAGATTGGCAAACCAGCTCAGCAGAAGTCGGCTCATCGGCCAGTTGATCACATTCACACCCTGAATGTAGCGGGATCCGATCACCAGGTCGCAATCAGCTACAGCCTCAAGCAGCCTACGTGTGTCCTTTGGATCATGCGAGAAATCGGCATCCATCTCCATGATGAGCTCATAATCATGCCCGAGGGCGTAGGCAAATCCTGCACAGTACGCCGTGCCAAGCCCCATCTTGCCGGCACGTTCGATGATGTGAACCCGTGGGTCCGACGTCATGCGCTCGCGGACAAGCCGCGCCGTACCGTCCGGTGAGCCGTCATCAATGACAAGAACATGGGCCTCGGGCACAATGCCATGAACGGCATCGATCATCCGAATGATGTTCTCGCCTTCGTTGTATGTGGGAATGCAGATGATCGTTCTCACGCCTTGCCGTGTCCTTTCAGCATGACAAACACCGTCCGCACCATGATCTCCAGATCAAGCTTGTAGGACATGTTCTCGATGTAAAAAAAGTCGTACCGCAGACGCTGCTGAATCTCTTCGAGCGACTCCGGATTGGACTTTGCCTTGACCTGCCACCAGCCGGTGACTCCCGGACGCACCTTATGGCGACGTCGATAATACGGAAGCATAGCCGTAAACTTTTCAACGTAAAAGGGCTGCTCCGGACGCGGCCCCACCAGTGACATTTCGCCCTTAAGCACGTTCCACAGCTGCGGGATCTCATCAAGGTGCGTCTTGCGGATGAACCTCCCGAATGCCGTCACGCGCGGATCGTTCTTGTCGGTCCACGTCGGACCACGCTTGTCATCAACTGTCATTGACCGGAACTTGGCCATGCGGAATACCCTACCGTTGCGGCCCACTCGATCCTGAACAAAGAACATTGATCCGGGCGATGTGAGCTTCACCACAAGCCCAACCGTAAGCCATACGGGAGCGCCGACACCAAGTGCAAGTGCACTGACGATAATGTCCGTTGTGCGCTTGGCGATCTCCTCCCAGGGCTGCATAAGCTGTGGACTCACGTCGATAAGGGGCGACCCGTAGATCTGGTGCGTGCGGGCCTGCCCCGAGACGATCTCGTAGAGATCTGGCACGATCTTCACCATGCAACCGAGCTCGGCCGCCTCCGAAGTAATATTCAACAACCGATTGTGGTGGGCACCGTCGGTAGAGATCAGCACTTCGCGAATCCGGCCAGACTGTATCGCCCCCTTCAAAGCATCTTCACCACCCAGCACTGGCAGCGAACCGAACGACGTCGTCGTAGCCGAAGCGTCGAGCAAAATGATGCCACGGACGTCATAACCCCAGGCAGGTTCGTTCTTCAGGTCATCAAGAAGCTCCTCAACGTGCGAGATTGTACCAACAACCAGCGTCGGGATGCGGATCAACCGGGCCTCGCGTAGCCGCCCCTGTACCTGGCGCGCAACAAGTCGCCCGACGGTGATAAGTCCAAACAACACAGCCCAGTAGACGATGAACACCGGCCGCACGGCAAGCGACGAAGTGGTGGTGATGGCCAGAAAGATCAGTGCCGACCCGATAAACGTCTGCCGGAAAACGGCCGAGATCTCGTCAAGCGGCGATCGGATGTAGAAGTCACGGTGCAGCCCCCCCATCCAGAAGACAATGGTCCAGTAGAGACAGGAGATTGACGCCACAAGGGTATGGTCAACAAGTGAGAATGACCTCACGTCGGTAAGCGACCATGACCGCACCACCTGGTACAGTGCGAAGCTGAGCGTCAGACCAGTGAGATCGGCAGCGATCTGCATGTTCTGCGGACGCAAAAGCACATGCAGCATGCGGCCGTTGGAGGGGGCGAGATGTGACGTGGATTCGGACATTCGTGCTGCTACGTTCCGGCAAATCCATTTCTGAGTCGGCGCAGATCCCGACCGTCAAGTATACGGAGGGCAATGGCAGCCACCGGGACGGCGACGATCACCACCACTAGACGCCACAGCAGGCTCGGAACAGAAGACCAAACAACCTCCGCTGGCGGTGCAGCCGGCATCAGTATCACGGCAAGAGCGCAGCTGATGAGCGTCAGCAGCAGGCATCGCAGTCCAAAGCCCAGACCAATGCGACTGCCTAGTGTGGCCTGCAGCAGCCAGAGGCTGACCCCCGCGCCGGCAACCGACGTGATGATCTTGGCCACTACTGCACCGAGCGACTGCAACGACGGGATCAGCAGAAGTCCGAAGCCAGCAGTGCAGACGACCAGCGTGGTGGCAATACGAACAAGATTCTGCTGTCGCTCTACAGCCACGCTCAGCTCCTGGGCATAGACAAGCAGCGCCACGAAGGGGGCTGACCAGACAAACCATACAAACTGGTCAAGCGAGCCCGCATAGCGTCCGGCGGTGACAATCTCGACAAACAACGGCATGACAATCGTGGCGGCCGAGGTGACGACGAGACTGATAACGAGGAGGTGCTTCATGACCCCGGCTGCCACGTCAAGCCCCTTCGCACGGTCGTCCGGGATAAGGCGGGCCACGTCCGACATGGCTGCATAGGAGACGGCCATCGGAATCACGGCAAGTAGCGGACCCAGGGTGGTGTAGGTCGCACCGAGAATGCCAACATGCGCCCGACCGGCAAATGACTCGACGATGAAGGCATCGATCTTGTCGTGGACGGCAATCAACAATGTTGCCATAACCACGGGCAATGCCTCATGGACGATCGACATCATCTCACCACGAGAAACGGTAGACCACGAAGTTGAACGTCCCCGATCGATGATCAACAGGACAATGAAGCCAGGAATCGCACTCAGAACAAATGCCTGAATCACCACACTTGGAGTTAAGACGCTGCGCCAAATGGTTATCAGCGCCGCAAAGATCGCTGCGTCCATAATGGCAAGAACCGATGGCAGGCGGAAATCCGAAGCCGCGCGCAGACGCGTTTCGAGGGTGTAGCGAAGCAGGGCCGACCGTGAGGCGATCAGCATGTAGACGCACCACAGGATCACATCCACGATCGCCAGCGCGCTCATCCATCCAGCTACCGCAACAATGAGTGTACAGGCAGTCCAAAGGCCCAGCCGGACGCAAAAGGCAGAGGAAAGGATCTCAGCTGCACGATGCGGTTGCTGAGCAACACGGCGCACCACGATGCCGTTCATACCAAAGTCTGCCAATAGTCCGACAAACACCTCCGTCAGACGCCTCTCAAGGAAGAGCGTACCGTTGCTTTCAGGATCGAGCCCAGAAAGAATCAGTCGTTGTGCAACGAAGACAAGGGCCAGCGACAGCAGCTGGGAGCCAAACACCCAGATGCTGGCCGATATCACGCGCGCGGAGACCGAGCCGGACGGGGTGTCCTGTGGCGTCACCCTCGGTGCCCCTACTTGTTGAAGAACACGTTGATGACGGTGATCGCGAGCACGGCCAGACTGGTGACAATGCTGGCAACGACCGAGAACGTCTGAATCTCAGTGCCGATCGGCACGTCCGGCGGACGCGGGACATAGACTTCGTCGCCGGGTTCAACAACCACGCCATCATCGTCCTGCACCCAGACGCGCGAGCGTCCTCGGATGATCCGAGCACGGTCCTGCTCAGAACCGGTAGCATACCCACCAGCCATCTCCACGTACCATTCCATGGGCTTGTTGGGCACAAACTGTAGGTATCCCGGACGATTCACCTGGCCGTAGACATAGACGCGCTCCGGGTTCGTTACGATAACGACGACATCACCGGAGAGCAAGGCCGGATCTTCGGTCGAGTTCGGACGCTTAACGGCCTGAGAAATGTCGCAGGAGACATAGGGAGTCTTGTACTTCTGGTCGTAGTTATAGCGCGTCGTGTCCTCGAGCTTGAGGTCAGAGTACTGAAATGAGCGATTGGCATCGTCGCGCATCTGTGCCAGCGTCGGCGGAAGTTTCTCGGGACGCACCACGTACGACAGGCCAAGCGCGGCGCGAGAGGTAATGCCTCCAGACTGGTCGATCACAGTCGAAAGACGGGTCTCGCCCGGCGTGATGACCACCGAACCGGGACGGTTGACTTCGCCGTGAACATGCACCACTCCCTGCTGATGACGTGCTCCGGCAAGCCCCTTGCGCTCGACGATCACCATTGTTCCGGGACGCAGATCGACGTCTTCTGCCGGCATGAGTGTCACAGCGTCGATCGTCACACTCCTTGGCTCCGAAGCGTCTGGGTGCACGATGACGACCTTTGCGGGGTCTGCATCGGAGGTAAGACCAGCACATGCGGCAAGTAGCATGGAAAGCTTATCCCCGCTTTTGTAGGCAAGCACTGTCGGCTGAGCCACGGCACCGCTGATGCTTACCAGGGGGCTTGTGGGGTCTTCGATCGGTACGTACACTTCGTCGCCCTCGCGCAGGTGCGGGTCACTCGCAGCATCACCGGCACGTGCGCTGGCAAGGTCAGCCAACGAAGCACCACGGCGATGACGGATCACAATGTTGCGACTGGCATAGGGTCCGTAGGCCTGCACCGGAGTACGGGCAACTTCCGCTGACTTTGCCGTCAGGCCGCCGCTACCAGCAGCACGAGCCATTTCGGCCGATGATCCGTCGCGCGTGAGCGTCCACGGGTGTCGTGTGACGTTCAGAAAGGTCGAGACACGCATCGATGCCGGAACCGTATACGTTCCCGGATAGGCAACGGCACCGCTGAGCGAAACGTAGATCAGCCGTGCGCGGCGCAATGAGACGGTCAGCTCTAGGTTGGCCGAGCGCTGACGGAAGATCTCCTGTAGCCGGGTCCGAAACTCGGCAAGCGTCATGTCGGCGACCGACACCGCCCCCATGCGCTCGATGAGCACCATGTTCTCGGGAGTCACCACGAGCAGTTTCTCGGTCAGGTCCAGCCCGGTTGTCTGATACGCCAGCACGTCGCCCGGGCCCAGCCGGTACTGCGTCGGGTCCACAACGTCGTCGGTGGGAATCTGGTCGCCCGTGAGCACGGCAGACTGCATCGCCGAGGCGCGACCCGAGGTCGAGAGCCCGTTCAGGTCAAAGGCATTCGACGAGGTCTGCGCCACGGAATGAGAAACCACACCAAGGAGAAGGCCGACCAGCGCTAGCTGGCGGACACGGCAAAGAGAAGCCATCCGGAACCAGTGATTGTGGAGAAGTCCAAGCGGACGCGGCAAAATTACGAATAGTGTGCCCTAGACGACCGAAAGAAACACGCCGATCTGCTGCACGATCCGCTCGGCAGCATGACCGTCCCAGAGCGGTGGAATGCTCCCGAGCGGGTGCTTGCCACCGAGAAATCGCTCAAATGCCCCCATGATACCGTCGCGAGAAGGATCGACCAGGACGTTCGTGCCGATCGAGGTCGTGCTTGGACGCTCGGTTGTCGTGCGGGCCGTGATACAGCTCACACCAAGGGCTGTGGTCTCCTCTTGAATACCGCCGGAGTCCGTGAGCACCAGACGGGCATGCGTCATCAGCGCAAGAAAGTCCACGTAACCGGCCGGATCGATCATGATCACGCCGGCAGGAACCGCAAGCCCCATGACGTCGATATTCTTTCGCGTACGTGGATGCACCGGAAAGACCACAGGCATTGAGGCGGCGATCTCACCCATAACGTTCAGCAGAGCCGCCAGCTGCTCCGTATCGTCCACGTTGCTCGGCCTGTGCATCGTCAGCAGGCAATACGAGCCCCGTTCAAGACCTAGTCGCTCGTGTATGGGGCTTTGCATGGCCTTTGGCATAGCGTAGTACAGCGAGTCGATCATGGTGTTGCCAACGAAGTGCACTCGAGAAGGATCGACCCCCTCCTGCTGCAGATGGTCAACACCACTTTGCTCCGTGACAAAGAGATCGTCGACGATGGCATCGGTGGCAAGACGGTTGATCTCTTCAGGCATGCCGCGATCGAACGAGCGCAGACCTGCCTCGACATGGGCCGTGCGGACGCCCATCTTAACGCTGACCAGGGCACAGGCAATGGTGCTGTTGACGTCACCGACAACGATGACGTAGTCGGGCTGCGCCTCCTGGCAGACCTTTTCGAAGCCGACCATCACCTTGGCCGACTGCTCGGCATGACTGCCTCCGCCCGCTCCCAGGAACCATGCCGGATGCGGCATATCAAGATCCTGAAAGAAGGCATCGGACATTTTCGCATCGTAGTGCTGGCCCGTATGCACGATGCGGTGATCCCAGTTCTCGGGATCGGCCGCAAACGCGCGGTGGATCGGCGCGACCTTCATGAAGTTGGGTCGCGCACCGACGACGCTGATAACGCGCTTCACTTGCCGTCTCCAAGCAGGACGATGTTCTTGCGCTGGCCGCGCACATTCTTTGTAGCATTACGCGTATCGATGACGACCTTGGCATGCTGGCAGATCATGTCAACGTCAAATGAGGAGTGATCAGTGGTGATCACAACCACATCATGACGCTTAATGTATGCCGGTGTAAGATTCTTGCGCGAGGTCAATGTGCGATCGTGCACCCGAACACTCGGAATGTAGGGGGTCGAAGTACGAGATATTCTCGATGCCATCCTCGAGCAGAAGCTCAGCCACCTTGAGCGCAGGCGAGTGCCGAAGGTCATCTACGTCCTTCTTAAATGCCATTCCCAGTAGCAGCACCTTGGCGCTCTTGAGCGTCACCGGCTGGCGCGCGATCTCGCGCTCGATCATCGCCCGCACGTAGAACGGCATGGACTCGTTGACCTCGGCCGCCAGCGTGATGAAGTTTGTCACAAAATCGACTTCGCGCGCAGCCCACGAAAGGTAGTACGGATCGATCAGGATGCAATGTCCGCCAATGCCGGGCCCGGGAAAGAACGGCATAAATCCGAAGGGCTTTGTCTTCGCTGCTTCAACAACCTCCCAGATATTGACGCCTATACGGTCACAGAGCTGGGCGAGTTCGTTGACAAGCGCAATGTTGACGCTGCGGAAGATGTTTTCGAGGAGCTTTTCCATTTCGGCCACAGCCGGGGTACTCACCGGCACAACCTCGGCGATGATGCGGCGGTTGATGGCAATGGCAAGGTCGGTACAGGCCGCACTCACACCGCCAACCACAACGGGCGTGTTCTTCGTCGTCCACACTTTATTGCCCGGATCGATCCGCTCGGGCGAGAAGGCCAGGAAGTAATCGGTGCCAC
>JBEIIK010000072.1:0-11632 GCA_040380835.1 Ignavibacteria bacterium
AAACGGACGCTCCTTGTGAATGGCGTAAAACTCACCGGCAACGTCGGCCGAGATGCGCGTGAGCTTCATGCCAAGCACGCGGAATCCCGCAGCCTGTATCATCGCTACGATGTTGCCAAGGTTCTGGTTGCGGACTGCGTCCGGCTTAAGAATGCAAAGGGTACGTTCCAGGTCAGGTTTTAGCTTTGTGGTTATAGGTTTTAGGTTTGTGGTTTCGAATGCCAGTCATCAGACATCAGACATCAGTCATCAGTAATCAGACATCAGTCATCAGTCATCAGTCATCAGTCATCACTCACTTCTTCTTCTTTGGCTTCTGGCCGTCGAGCACCTTCTTCATCGTGACACCGATCGAGGCCGGGGATTCAACTACATGAATGCCGCAGTCGCGCATGGTTGCCATTTTATCGGCGGCAGTGCCCTTGCCCCCTGAGATGATAGCGCCGGCATGACCCATGCGGCGACCCGGAGGGGCGGTCTGACCGGCGATAAAGCCCACAACAGGCTTCTTGACGTGCTTTTTGATGTACTCTGCGGCTTCTTCCTCGGCGTTGCCGCCGATCTCGCCGATCATGACAATCGCCTTTGTCTCGGGATCTTCATTGAAGAGTTTGATGGCATCGATAAACCGTGTGCCGATGATCGGGTCACCACCGATGCCGATGCACGTCGTCTGACCAAGGCCGACATCCGAAAGCTGGCGCACGGCTTCGTAGGTGAGTGTTCCGGAGCGGCTCACCAGACCAACGGGTCCGCCCGGTGTGAAGATGAAGCCCGGCATGATGCCGATCTTGCATTCACCCGGTGTGATGATGCCCGGGCAGTTCGGGCCGATCAGGCGCGTCTGTGAGCGTTGCAGGGCGGCCTGTACAGGTATCATGTCATTGACCGGGATACCTTCGGTGATGCAGACCACAACGTCCATGCCGGCCGAGATCGACTCGAGAATGGCATCGGCTGCCATGGGAGCCGGGACGAAGATGATCGACACATCGCAGCCGGTTGCCGAGCGGGCTTCCGAAACGGTGTTAAACACCGGAACAGGATGCGTGAATGTATCATCGCCCTTTCCGGCGTACATTGTGCCGCCCTTGCCGGGCGTCACACCGCCAACGACGTTCGTGCCGTAGGCCAGCATCTGCGAGGTGTGGAACGTGCCCTCCCCGCCGGTGATGCCCTGGACGATGATCTTGGAATTTTTATTGACCAGTACGCTCATGCTTGCTTGTCCTGTGGTAAAGAGAGCGCGAATTTACGGAAGATGAACCACACCGAAGGCTCTAAACGATGGTTGAGATTTCCCTGACATACGACGGCGATCTTCGGACCCGTGCACTGCATGGTCCGTCGGGAACGGGGCTTATCACGGACGCCCCCGTTGACAATCACGGTAAAGGCGAGAGTTTTTCGCCTACCGATCTGCTGGCCACGGCGCTGGGATCCTGCATGCTGACGTATGTGGGCCTGACGGCCAACAAGCATGGCTGGGACGTTCGTGGCACAACTGTGAGCGTTCGAAAGGACATGGTAGCAGACCCTATACGCCGCATCGGGCGCCTGACGGTGCAGATTCATATCCCGCTGGAACTGACCGACGCCGAACTAGCCCTGATCGAACAGGCCGTCATCACCTGTCCGGTGAAGGAAAGCATTTCCGAGCGCATTCAGGTGCCGGTGACGATCACCTGTACCGAGAGCATCAGCCTGCCAGGCGCGCGGCCAGCTCCATAAGGCGCTCATCGCTGAACATGGGTCCCTGTAGCTGCATGCCAATGGGGAGCCCCTTCTCATCCTCACCAAATGGCACACTCAACGCCGGTATACCGGCGATGTTGGCCGAGACGGTAAAGTAGTCGCTAAGCCACATGCTCACGGGATCGCTCTTCTCCCCGAGTTGAAACGCGGTTGTGGGCGTGGTCGGCAAGGCGAAGGCATCGTAGGTTTCGAAGACCCGGTCGTATGACTGGCGGATAAGCATCCGTGCCTGCTGGGCCTTGGTATAGTATGCCTCTCCATAGCCCTTGGACAGGGCGAATGTTCCAAGCATGATCCGACGTTGGACTTCGGCACCGAACCCGGCCGTACGGCTGGCAGTGGTAATGTCTCCGTCTTCGGCTTCCACCCGCAGTCCGTACCGGACGCCATCGAAGCGCGCCAGATTACTCGATGCCTCGGCGGTTGCAAGAATGAAATAGGTGGGGATCCAGAGCTGGGAGTGTGGCAGTTCCACATCCTCGATTACCGCACCAGTTGATGCAAGCTTCTCGAGATAGGCAGTGTAGGCACTGATAATCTGCGGAGCACATCCATCGAGCTGCTTCAGCGGCAGGGCCGCGATGCGCGGCCTAGCTGGCATCTCGGCAGCTGGCGGGATCTCTTGGGCCGAGGTCGAGTCCATCGGGTCGGGGCCGGCGATCACCTCAAACACCTCCTGCATGTCCTCAACGGTGCGGGAAAAGATCCCGATCTGATCAAGCGAGGAAGCAAAGGCCACAAGTCCGTGACGTGACACTCTGCCATAGGTTGGCTTCAGGCCATAGACGCCGCAGAAGGCTGCCGGCTGACGGATCGATCCGCCGGTGTCCGAGCCCAGAGCCACATGGCACATGCCGGCCGCAACGGCCACGGCCGATCCGCCGGAGGAGCCTCCCGGAACGCGATCGGCATCAAACGAGTTGCGCACCGGACCAAAGGCAGATGACTCGTTCGACGAGCCCATGGCGAACTCGTCCATGTTGGTCTTGCCGATGATCACGGCGCCGGCATCTCTGAGACGTTCGACCACAGTGGCGTTGTAGAGCGGACGGAATCCCTCGAGCATGCGAGAGGCGCAGGTAAGGGGCTGACCCGTTACCGAGATATTGTCCTTGACCGCAACGACCAGACCCTCCAGCGGACGCGCCAGGCCGGCGGCGAAGCGCTCGTCACTTTCGGAGGCGGCCGAAGAAGCCCCCTCGCGATCGACATGGAGAAATGCACCGAGATCAGCGCGGTTGCGGACAACCTCGAGGGCTTCTGCACAGCGCTCGGCAGCACTGCCGGTGCCACTGATGAATGCTGATCGGTCGATGGAATACGTCATGGTTTTGGAGATGATTCAGGTGTTTCCGGTGATGATGGCAGCGAGGCGTCGGGTCCGGCATCGGGTGCCGAGCTTTCAGGTGATTCCGGCACAGCCGCGCCTTGTTCGGCAGGGGGCATTTCGGTTCCGCCACGCGAGACCGGCATGCCTGCGCTCGGCGGTTGGATCACGGTAGTGGGGGTCATGTCCAATGCCTCGCGTACGGCCGCATCAGCCGAGATATCACGGATCTGCTGGGTAAGGTCTTCCTGCGCCTTGCGGAACTGCCGAAGCCCCTTGCCCAGTTGCCGGGCAAACTGTGGCAGGCTCTTGGGTCCGAAAAGCAGAAGGATCGCCAGGATGATGACGATCAGTTCGGCGCCACCAACGTCAAACATTGCGTCGTCGAGTCTTACTTTGTCTGATTCGGTGGAGTGGATTGATCGTCCGACTCGCCCGAGGCGGCCTTCTTAAACTCCTTCATACCGGAGCCCAGACCCCGCATGAGTTCAGGAATCTTGCGTCCGCCGAACAGCAGAAGCAGAACAAGGACGATAATTGCGATCTCGAGTGGGCCTAACCTTCCCATCGGATTCTCCTGGAGAGATGATTCGTGTGGTTCGTCAAGAGCGCAAACTTACGCTACTTCGGTGTCGCAGTGACGCATCAGACTACGGAAAACCGTCATTCCGTCGGCCGAACCGAGAAGGGGCTCGCAGGCCCGTTCCGGGTGCGGCATCAGGCCCATAACATTGCGTGTGGCATTGGTGATGCCGGCGATATTGGCAAGACTGCCGTTGGGGTTTGCTTCTTCGGTCGCATGGCCGTCGGGCGTGACGTAGCGATAGAGGACCTGACCGGCATCTTCAAGCCCCCTGATCACGTCTTCGGATGCCGTATAGCGTCCCTCGCCGTGAGCTACGGGAATGCGCAGGATCTGTCCGGGCTGACACGTATTTGAGAACGGCGTGTCGGGGTTCTCCACGCACAGATGGACATCCTTGCAGACAAAACTGAGGTTGCGGTTGCGAATCAAGGCGCCCGGGAGAAGTCCCGATTCACACAGGATCTGAAAGCCGTTACAGATGCCAAAGACCAGTCCGCCGGCATTGGCAAACTTCACGACCTCGTTCATGATGGGCGAAAAACGCGCAATAGCGCCTGTTCGCAGGTAGTCTCCGTAGGAGAACCCGCCCGGAAGGATCACCACATCCAGTCCGGCGGGCAGTTCGGTGTCCTTGTGCCAGAGCGAATGGACCGTCGCGCCTGCCAGGGAAGCCCCATAGCGGGCATCGGCATCGCAGTTCGAGCCCGGAAAGGTGACCACGCCGACCTTCATGCGGCCTCCGTAGCGGCAAGTTCGGTGAGCGTGAACTGATAATCCTCCATCACTGGATTCGTCAGAAGCTTATCGCAGGCCTGACGCACGCTGGCTGAGGCCGACTCTTCGTCGACGGCCGAAACCGAGAGCTCAATGTGCTTTCCGATACGGACGTTGCCAAGCGACGGCATGTGCAGCGAATGAAGGGCCTGCTCGACGGCCTTGCCCTGCACGTCAAGAATGGCCTTGCGGAGCGTGACAGTGATATGTGCGGTGTAAGTCTTCATAGTTCAGATGAGTTCGCAGTGGGATTACATAGTGAACGGATCGGGATCGCCTTCATCGATCGAGTCGTCCCGGTCGCTGTGATCGCGCACAAAGACAACTGCGTGGCGCAGCGCACCCCCGATGAGGTAGAGCATCATTAACGGAAACATCGCCGCCAGTTTGGTGACAATGCACAGAACAGTGCCGACGAAAAATACGGAAAACACAAGGGGACGTTGGCGGAATGCCCGCACAGACGGCCGTGGAAGGTTGTCGTATTTGACGGTGCTGACCATGGCCAGAGCAGTGATCGCGCTCACGGCAGCCAGCGTGTGACCATGCCATTGCTCGGGCACCTGCTTGTGCCAGATGGCAATGTAGGACAGGATCGTGAAGGCGCCGGCAGGGATCGGCATGCCCCGGAAGTAGAGCTTGTCCTCCATACTCGTCAGCTGCACATTGAAGCGCGCCAGGCGCAGCACTCCGGCCAGTGCCGGCAAAGCGGCAATGACAAGCGTCCACTGGGTATGCTGCCAGGAAGCAGGGTATGAGACATAGAGCAGGATCGAGGGTGCCACGCCAAAGGAGACGGCATCACAGAGCGAATCGAGCTCCACACCGAACTCCGACGTGCTGTTGGTCAGGCGTGCCACCACCCCATCCAGCATGTCGAACACGCCGGCCGTGATGATCAGAGCAACGGCCTCGTCAACACGCTGCTCGAACGCGGCAACAATGGCGGCTACGCCGCAGAACAGGTTGGCCAATGTGAACAGGTTGGGGATGACCGAGCGGGTGACGCGCATCATGAGCCGCCGGAGGCGTCGTCAAGGATTGCCAGGATGTGGCGGGCACTGACCACACGGTCACCCGGACGGACCATGATCTGGCTGCCTGCCGGAACAACCACGTCCATGCGCGATCCGAACTTCATCATGCCAAAACGCCCTGCCACGCGCACCACATCAGACGGCTTGGTGTCATAGACAATGCGTCGCGCCAGAAAACCCGTTATCTGCTGGTAGGCGATACGGCCATGAGCGGTGCGCAGAACAAACACCGATCGCTCGTTTTCGCTGCTTGACTTCGGATTGAAGGCCATCAGGTACTTGCCCGGGATGTATTCGACCGATTCGATCACACCCGAAGCCGGATAGCGGTTGACGTGCAGGTTCACCGGCGAAAGGAAAATGCTGATCTGCACCGCTGGACCTCCCAGAAGTGGATCGTGGTCATGCGGGATCACGTTCACAACCTGTCCGTCGGACGGAGCCATAACCAGCCGGGTGTCGGTTTCGGCCTGCTTGAGAAGGGGGCGTTCGGCATCGCGAAAGAACCACATTGTAAACACACCGAGCACCATTCCGAGAAGCCCCGTGAGAACACTCCAGATGCCGTCGAGAAAGCCAAAAGACAGGGCCAGAAGCACCAGACTCACACCGAGCATCGGAAAGGCGTTGTCGTAGCCGTAAGGGGTTAAGATTCTGAACATTTCTGCGTTGTCTGGTCCTCTGGAGGTTCGTAGATTCGCCCGTCAAAACTAGCACTTTCGAGCCTCTCGGCGCGATCTTCTTTCGGAATCCACCATGAAGTTTACCGTAGCGCTGACGGACCTGCAAAAGGCCCTTCAGAAGGTCCTCCCTGCCATCCCCGTCAAGAGCACCATGCCCGTGCTTGAGCACCTGCTGGCCGAACTCAGTGGCAGTGAGCTGACGTTCACGGCCACCGATCAGGAGATCTCGATCTCGCTGACGACGGTTGTCGTGGGCGAACGCGACGGCTCCCTGCTGATCCCGGCACGGCAGTTCAATGACCTTGTCAAGGAGCTCGGCTCGTCAGGCTCGGTGGAAGTCACGGCCAACGAGCGCAATCAGACGGTTTCGCTACGCACGCCAACAGGCTCCTACGAAATGAAGGCTCTCGATGCCGATGAGTTTCCGAGCATTCCGCCGTTTCCCGAAGCTCAGCTGGCAACGTTGCGCAAGGAGGACGTCATGCGCATGGCCAATAAGACCGTGTTCGCCGTCTCGACCGAAGAGTATCGTCCAAGCATGACAGGTGTGTTCTTCCAGTTTCGATCCGATAGCGTCACGGCAGTCGCTACCGATGGATTCCGACTGTCACGCGTGATCGTGGGTGCCGGCGATGAGACATTCCCCGACGGACTCGAGGCCATTGTCCCGTCGCGGTCCGTGGAACTCCTGCGCCGCGTCGAAAGCGACGTTACGATGGAGATCTCCCGTACTCACGCACGCTTTTCGATCGGATCGCTAACCATCACCACGCGCATCATCGACGAGAAGTACCCGCCGTATCAGAACGTTATTCCGGCCGACAACGACAAAACACTCATTGTCCATCAGCGCGAAGTCCTGAGCGCCATCAAGCGCGTCTCACTCTTTGCCAACACCAACACCAAGCACGTGCGATTCCGCATCGAGCCATCGTCGATGTCAGTACATTCAGAAGACGAGGATTCCGGTAGCAAGGGCACGGAAAACATCCCGTGTGAGTTTTCTGCAAGTGACTACGAAGTCGGCTTCAACTATCGCTATCTCGAAGAAGCGATCAAGAATATCACAACAGAAGATGACCCGGACCTGAACGTCAAAATGACGTTTTCCTCACCGGTTCGCGCCGTGCTGATCACGCCTGCTGCCGGAGATGATTCGCTCCTCATGCTCGTCATGCCCGTGAAGATCTGACGGGCATCAATGTGGTCATCCGCAGCATTCATCTGCACAACCTTCGAAATCATGAGCAGTCGGAACTGTCCTTCGTGCCGGGAGTGAACATCCTGACCGGAGGAAACGGCTCCGGCAAGACGTCGATCCTGGAAGCCCTGAGTCTGTGTGCTATCGCACGGAGCTTTGTTCCGGTGCCCGACCCGGCACTGATAACTCACGGACAGGATAGCTGCACGGCGCATGTCACTGCTGAGCGCGACCTAGGTGTTCCCTACTCGGTGGGTATAACGCTGCGCCACGGCATACGCAAACGCATCACGACGTCCACTCAGACGTCGTGCTCGCCCCGTGACATCATTGGCGAAATGCCGATCGTGGTGCTGAGTCCGGATCACAAGGGTATCACCTTCGGTGCTCCGTCGGAACGCAGATCGTTCATTGATGCCGTCATGGCCCAGTCCAGCCGGCGCACCACGGAACTTCTGTTCGAACACCGCCGTCTGTTCAAGCACCGCAACGCCATCCTCTCGGCCCTGGCTGAAGGCCGTGCATCGCGGCAGGATCTGGAAGTCTGGACCGAGCAGTTCATCATCGTCGGCGCAGAGATGGTTGAGCATCGCGCTCGCTTCCTTGCTGATATGACAGAGCGCGTGCGAACGGCCTATGCATCGGTGACAGGGGGCATGGAGGAGATCGATGTTCTCTACCGTCCGGATGTGCATGACCATCTGCCAGATACCAATCTGCTGTCGGCCACATCGGTGGCCGACGCCTACCGTTCGATCGCCCGCTCACTGCACACCCGTGAAGTCGGCCGCCAGTCATCCCTCTTCGGACCCCAGAAAGATGACGTCGCGCTGTTCATCAACGGTGGACTTGTCCGCGAGACAGCCTCGCAGGGTCAGCATAAGTCCCTGCTTGTTGCCCTGAAGATCGCCGAGTCCGAGATCCTTCACGAGGTCAGTAACGAGCGCCCCGTCGTGCTGCTGGATGATGTCTTCAGCGAGCTCGATGCCGACCGCTGCCGGCGCGTACTCGACCACGTCGTAGGCCTGAATATGCAGTGCTTCGTCACCACCACCGACGGCTCCCAGGTCCGGGGAGTGCTGGACTCTGTCGAACGTCAGCTCGGACGCTCGGTCAGTACACAGATGTCCACGATCGACTCCGGACGTGTCACATCCAGCGAACGCTCCGAAGCCAGGGAGGCAGCATGATCCAGCTGTCTGAACTTCTCAAATCCTTTATTACCTCGCGCCACCTCGAAGGTGAGCTCGACCGTTCACGGCTTCCCGGATACTGGGAGGAAGTGGTCGGCAAGGGGCTTGCCACTCGCACCCAGATCAGGTCATTCGACAACGGCGTCCTGCGCGTGCATGTACCCGAGGCATCGTGGCGACACGAACTGTCCCTGCGGCGCGACGAGTTGCGCCGTTCCATCAACCACCGCGCGGGTAAAGAACTCGTCCGCGAGATCATCATCCGCTGATCCCACTTCGAAACCCAGGAGAACTCCATGTCAGACGCTAATCAGCAGCCCCTTCAACCCGGATATACCGAGGACAGCATCAAGGTCCTCGAAGGCCTTGAGGCCGTCCGTAAACGTCCGGCCATGTACATCGGCGATGTGGGCGAGCGCGGCCTTCATCACCTTATCCAGGAAGTGGTCGATAACTCGATCGATGAGGCGCTGGCCGGTTACTGCAAGAACATCATGATCACGCTCAATGCCGATGGGTCCTGTTCGGTATCCGATGACGGCCGGGGTATCCCGGTCGGACCGCACCCGGTAAAGAAGATCTCGACGCTTGAAGTGGTCATGTGCACACTGCACGCCGGGGGTAAGTTCGACAAGAACACCTATAAAGTGTCAGGGGGCCTGCACGGCGTGGGCGTGAGCTGCGTCAACGCCCTCTCGACGAAGATGCTCGTCACCGTTGAACGTGAAGGCAAGAAGTACGAGCAGACATACAGCATCGGCGTGCCCCAGGGTGCGGTTGTAGAGGTGGGTACCTCGAAGCGCACCGGCACAACGGTCCGGTTCTATCCCGACGACACCATCTTCCGTACGGTGGAGTTCCGCTATGAAAAGGTCTCGGAACGTCTTCGCGAGCTGGCATTCCTGAATCCGGATGTCACTATCACTCTTGAGGACGAACGCGACGGGAAGAAGGACGTCTTTGCCTACCGTGGTGGTCTGGTGGACTTCGTCCGCCATCTGGACTCCAACGCTACGGCCATCACCAAGCCGATCCTGATGAGCGGCGTCGTGGCCAACGAGTCCGGCGTCGAAACAGTGGTGGACGTATGTTTTGAATACAATTCGGGCTACAGCGAGAACCTGCTCTCCTACGTCAACAACATCAACACCGTTGAAGGCGGCACGCACGTCTCCGGCTTCCGTAGCGCCCTGACGCGCACGCTCAATGCGTATGCGGCGGCCAATAACATGACGAAGAAGGACATCAACCTCACGGGTGAAGACTTCCGTGAGGGTCTTACGGCGGTCATCTCCGTCAAGGTTGCCGAACCACAGTTCGAAGGACAGACCAAGACCAAGCTCGGCAACGGCGAGACAGAGGGTATCGTGCGTTCGATCATCAACGAGGAACTCGGCAAGTACCTTGATGCCACCCCGAGTGCCGCCAAGCATATCATCGAAAAGGCCACCCAGGCCGCCGAAGCTCGTGCTGCTGCACGAAAGGCCAAGGACCTTATCCGTCGTAAGGGTGCGCTCGAGAGCGGCTCACTGCCGGGTAAGCTGGCCGACTGTTCGCTGCGTACGCCCGAGGACACGGAGATCTTCCTCGTCGAGGGTGACTCTGCAGGGGGCTCGGCCAAGCAGGGTCGTGACCGACGATTCCAGGCGATCCTCCCACTGAAGGGCAAGATCCTGAACGTCCACAAGGCCCGTCTAACCAAGGTCCTCGAAAACGAGGAGGTCCGTACGATCTTCACCGCCATCGGAGCCGGCTTTGGCGACGACTTCGATGTGGCCAAGGCGCGCTATGGTAAGATCATCCTGATGGCCGACGCTGACGTTGATGGTTCTCACATCAGAACGCTGCTGCTGACGCTGTTCTGGAAGCACATGCCGGATCTGATCAACGATGGACGTCTGTACATCGCTCAGCCCCCTCTCTACAAGCTGAAAAAGGGCAAGACCGAGGTCTATGCCTATAACGACGCCGAGCGTGATGAGGCCATTGCCCGGATCCGTAAGGAAAAGGCAGACCGCAAGGCCGCCAAGAATGCCGAAGCGGGCGTTCCCGAGGAAGCTGCCGAGGCGCCTGTCGAGGAAGGGGCTACTGCAGATGGAATTGTGATCAATCGCTTCAAGGGGCTTGGAGAGATGAATCCCGATCAGCTATGGGCCACGACCATGAATCCTGAAACACGCACCCTATTGCGCGTGAGCATTGAGAACGCGGCCGAAGCGATGCATGTCTTTGAAACGCTGATGGGCGAAGCTGTCGAACCGCGCCGTGAGTTCATCGAACGCAATGCCCAGTACGTAAAGAACCTGGATATCTAGGACGAAAATTGTAGGGGGCGAGACGCAGTCTCGCCCGTTGCAATCCGGATCTATAATCCTCGATTCGCCCACCTGGATGGGTTATCCATAATGTACTTCTGTACCGCAATCAGATGACCCGCGTTTCTAATCACGGTCTCGTAGTAGTTCCTCTGCCAGACCGTTGCACTCTTGTCGCCAGCTAACTGCCTCCACCTGACCGTCACACGCGATTTAAAACCCGCAACTACGCTTGCAAGGGACATCGGATGGTATCCGCTAGTACGATCGTTTTTGTGGGCGTTCGTTTGCAATCGACTTGCAATGATCCGACTGGGCTCCAGCCAAATCACAGCATGAATGTGGTCGGGCATTATGACGAGGAACTCCTCGCTTACCGATGCGAAAGGACGAATCGAGGGTACCAACAACCATTCGGCCTTCACAATCTCTCCAAGGGCACGAAGTTCTACACTGGAGTTTACAATCCTCGAGAGAGTTCGTCGGCGCTGATGTGTGGCGATAGTGACGAAGTATGCACCTGCACTTGAGTAGTCGTACCCCTTTAAGCGAATTGATCTCCGCTGTGGATATTGGTCATGATTGCGGTCCGGCATGGGATCCTCCAGATGTTTTTGAAAACACCTTTGAGCATTACCAGCCTAGTAACGTGACATTTGGATGGATTCATCGTCGTACAATGGTTTGTTCTAACGGGCGAGACTGCGTCTCGCAATATTCTGTTCTAACGGGCGAGACTGCGTCTCGCCCCTACGTCGTCT
>JBEIIK010000073.1:0-11573 GCA_040380835.1 Ignavibacteria bacterium
GGTGTGATAGTGAGCGAACCTACGACAATGACGATGTAAATTTGCGATTCATTACATCCGAGGAGTTCATGAAGCCCTTCGTCAACGAAGCATACCACGATTTTACCAAGCCTGTTATTGCCCGAAAGCAGCGCGCAGCCATTGATGCCGTGCGCGCCAAGTTTGGCAAGGAGTATCCGAACATCATCAATGGCCGCAAGGTCAAGACCGATAAGAAGACGATCAGCCAAAACCCGGCTGCTCCGTCGGAAACCGTTGGTGTGTTTCAGAAGTCAGGTATCGACCACGCCGAACTGGCGATGAAGGCAGCTCAGAAGGCCTTTGAGACATGGAAGAACGTCGATCCCAAGAAGCGTGCCGGCGTGCTGTTCAAAGCGGCCAATATCATTCGACGCCGTCGTCTTGAGATCAATGCATGGATGATCAGCGAGGTTGGGAAGAACTACTTGGAAGCGGATGCCGATACCTGTGAGGCGATAGACTTTCTCGAGTTCTATGGCCGCGAGATGCTGCGCCTGAATGGTCCGCAGCCGATCGTGCCGCAGCCGGGTGAGAAGAATGAACTTCTCTACATTCCGCTTGGCGTCGGCGTGGTGATTCCGCCCTGGAATTTCCCGTTTGCCATCCTGGCTGGAATGTCCTCGGCAGCCATCGTTGCGGGTAACACGGTTGTACTGAAGCCGTCGAGTGATTCACCAATGATGGGCTGGCTGTTCCAGGAGATAATGACAGAGGCCGGACTGCCTGCTGGCGTGCTCAATTTTGTGGTGGCCTCGGGGGCCGAGGCCGGTGATTATCTCGTGTCACACCCTAAGACACGATTCATTTCGTTCACGGGCTCAATGCAAGTTGGACTGCACGTCAACGAACTGGCTGCCAAGACGGTGCCGGGACAGATCTGGATCAAGCGCGTGGTGGCTGAAATGGGTGGTAAGGACGCAATCATCGTCGATGCCGACACGGACGTCGATACGGCTGTCCAGGGTGTTGTGGCGGCTGCCTTTGGATTCCAGGGCCAGAAGTGCTCTGCATGCTCGAGAGCAATCATTGATGCCAAGATCTACGATGAGTTTGTTGCCAAGCTCAAGATCGCTGTGGATGCTATTCAGATCGGCGACCCCAAGGACGACGTCCGCGTGGGACCGGTCGTCTCACCGCGGGCCGAAAAGACCATCCTCGAATACATCGAGATCGGGAAGAAAGAGGGCAAGCTGATCTCAGGGGGCTCAAAAGTCGCCGGACGTGATGGCTATTTCATCCAGCCGACGGTGTTCGTTAATGTTAAGCCTACCGCCCGCATAATGCAGGAAGAGATCTTCGGTCCGGTGCTCGCGGTATGCAAGGCAAAGGACTTCGACCATGCGCTGGAGATCGCTAACAATACGATCTATGGGCTGACAGGTGCCGTCTATACCCGGAGTGCCAAGAAGCTGGCCCGCGCCCGCCGGGAGTTTCATTGCGGGAACCTGTACTTGAATCGTAAGTGTACGGGTGCAATGGTCGGTGGACATCCCTTCGGAGGCTTCAACATGAGCGGTACCGACTCCAAGGCTGGTGGACACGATTATCTGTTGCTTTTCCTCCAGGCCAAATCCGTTGCCACCAAGGTGTCGTGATGACCGCTCGATTGCATATCATTCTGCGAATCGTACTGTTCGTTAGCGTCACGTTCACGGGTTTCATGACAACGTCATCTGCTGCCGAGGCACAGATTCGCGCCGGGGCGGATCCGTTGCCGACACTTGTAGATCTACATGGAACCTGGTTCAACGGCCAGTTTATCGAAGAGCTCAGTACATCACGATCTCTTGGCAAGGCCATCGCTCGACTCGGCACCAAGGAGCCCCTTTGGGTGCGTCTTGACTCTGCGAAGGGAACCGCTCGGGTGCTTGTGGGCATAGGACTGAACACCACCGATACGATGGCAATCAATCAGATGGACGTGCGTGGTGTTGGTCGTAAATGGGTTCTGGGCTTGTTGGAGCAGCCGATCTGGGTACTGACGCACGATGCTCTGAAGCGATCATACATCGCTCTGACGCCCCTTGACAGCCTTGCTCGCGAGCCCATCGTCCTCGGGGCCCTTCCGTCGAAGAATCCCGAACCGATGTTCATCCTCCGCCGCATGGTCAACGCGTCTCTGCTCTCGGGATCCTGGAAGACCTCAACGGGGCAGACGTATGTTTTTTCCAATGATCTGACGGCCACCATCGACGGACAGCGGACGGCCTATCAGCTGTCATTTACCGGAACCCCACCTCAGGTGCGCCTGACGACGACGCAGGGTCAGCCACGTACGTGGACCGTCGAGCGCAACGGAGCTACACTGACGTTGACGCCCAAGAGCGGTGACGCCGTGGTGCTGACAGCCTTGAAGTGACCGGGTGTTTGTATTGGACCGAAGCTAAGCTCGTTTCGGACAAGGGGCTTGCGCATCGTCCAAGAAATTTTGTATTTTTGCGGCCCGACAAAATCGACAACCAATTCTGACAATGGAGTACTGGGTATGCACCCCAAAGTAAAAGCAATCGAAACCATGGCTGCCACGGAGGCCTTTGAGCAGCGTTCGGCCAAGGCCGGCGATGCATCTCCTGTGATCCCTGACTTCCGGCCGGGCGATACCGTCAAGATCGCCGTCCGCGTTGTTGAAGGCGAAAAAGAACGTATCCAGAATTTCCAGGGTGTGATCATCGCCCGTCGCGGCAGCGGCATGAACGAGACGTTCCGCGTGCGGAAGATCTCCAACGGCGTTGGTGTCGAGCGGATTTTCCCGATCCACTCACCGATCATCCAGTCGATGCAGGTCATCAAGTCCGGCACCGTGCGCCGCGCCAAGCTCTATTATCTGCGCGGCATGAGCGACAAGAAGATCCGCCAAAAGCTGTCGTAATTGCACCGAACGATCGGTGCACTGGAAAATGTCCATTTTTGAGGCCCTGCAACCGCGGGGCCTTCCTGTTTTGAGCAACTCTGATCATGCGCGTTTCCATCATCTCCATCGGTGACGAGGTCCTGATCGGTCAGGTCGTCAATCGCAATGCGGCCTGGTTGGCCGAAGAGTTCACACTCATCGGGTGTACGATGGTTGAGCATGTGACGATCGGAGACCATAGCGAGCAGCTGACATCAACACTTGACCGGCTTCGTCCGCTCAGCGATGTGATCGTGATGACAGGGGGCCTGGGGCCAACGCATGATGACATCACCAAGGACGTGCTAACTGGCTATACCGGTGATCAGCTGGTCGTCTCCGAAGCATGGCTCTCACATCTGCATGCGTGGATGCGCGAGCGCGGCCGAGAGGTCACCGATCGTAATGCCGGACAGGCTCTTGTGCCATCTCGCGCGCACCTACTGCCCAATCCGATCGGTACTGCCCCCGGAATTCTTCTTGATCATCACGGGTGCACCTTCGTCATGCTGCCGGGCGTACCCAGGGAGATGCAGGAGATCACTGCGCAGCATCTGCTTCCGATCCTGAACGAGCGTATCAGCATGGATGCCGAGGCACAAAGTCAGTACACAACGCTGCTCACCACCGGCGTTGCCGAGAGCACGCTAGCCGATATTATCGGCAACCCAGCGGAGTTTCTGGGATCAAGCTCGCTTGCCTTTCTGCCGAGCTATCACGGCGTGCGTCTTCGCATCGGTGCGCGCTCGGCAAGCCCCCTGGAAAGGGAGCAGGAGCTATGGCGCGTTCGGGATGTGCTGATGCAGCGCGTCGGCAAGCACGTCTTTGGCGAAGGCAAGCAGACGCTGGCCGAGGTCATCGGTCTGAAGCTGCGACAACAGGGGCAGACTCTGGCGATCGCCGAATCCTGCACAAGTGGCATGCTGGGCGCGCGGCTGACCGATGTCAGCGGATCGAGTGTCTGGTTTCTCGGTGGCGTGATGTGCTACAGCAATGAATCAAAGGTGCGTGACCTGAATGTCGATCAAGCCGCGCTCATGCGCCATGGCGCCGTCAGCAAGGAAGTAGCAGCCCAGCTGGCCAGCGGCGTGCGAGAGCGCTTCGGAAGCACCTATGGCGTCGGCATCACCGGAGTGGCCGGACCCGGCGGCGGTAGCCTCGAGAAGCCCGTTGGAACGGTGTACATCGCCGTGGCATCGCCCGCGCGGTGCGTGCCCCTTCGTTTCCAGTTTGGCAACGACCGTCACGTTAACCGCGAGCGCAGCGTCGGTGCGGCTCTTGCCATGCTATGGAAGGAGCTTGCGTGACGATCCTGGCCATTGAAACATCATGCGACGATACGGCCGCATCGGTACTTATCGATGGCCTCGTGCGCAGCAACGTCATCTCGTCACAGAGCGTCCACGACCTTTACGGTGGCATCGTACCGGAACTCGCATCGCGCGAACACGTTCAGCTGATCGCTCCGATCGTTGCCTCGGCCCTTAACAAGGCAGATGTGACTTATGCCGACCTAACGGCCATTGCCGTGACCAACGGTCCCGGGCTTGCCGGCTCGCTACTCGTTGGATGCCACTTTGCCAAGGGGCTATCCCTTGCACTTGGTGTGCCGGTGTACCCGATCCATCACATCGAAGCGCACCTGTACTCGGGCTACCTGGAAGATCCGACGCTTGCATTCCCAAGTCTGACGCTGGTCGTCAGCGGGGGACACACCAGCATCTTTCTTGTCGAAGGACCGGACTCGTATCGCATACTCGGATCAACCACTGATGACGCCGCCGGAGAAGCCTTCGACAAGATCGCCAAGATGATGGGGCTCGGCTATCCCGGTGGACCCGCCATTGACCGCCATGCATCGCAGGGGAATGCGAACGCATTTGACTTCCCACGCGGACGCTTGAATGAGGATTCGTATGACTTTTCGTTCAGTGGTCTGAAGACCGCCGTGCGCCGCGTCATTGAACGCCTGACAGAATCAGGAAGCCCACTTCCAGTGGATGATCTGTGCGCCTCGGCTCAGCGCGCCATCGTCGATGTTCTTGTTGATAAGACTATGCGCGCGGCCCGAGCCCACGGCGTTACGGCCGTTACCATCGCCGGGGGCGTGAGCGCCAACTCTGAACTGCGTCGCTGCATGCATGAGCAGTGCATGGATGCCGCAATCGGCTTTGTTGCCCCGCGCATGCAGTACTGCGTTGATAACGCGGCGATGATCGCTCATGTGGCTCTCATGAAGATCGAGCAGGGCACAGCACTACCAACTCAGGACTTCACCATTGAGCCCAAGGCTATTCGAACCCGATAAGGGGCGTTACAGTGTCGGGTAGAGTGTAAAGGCGTTGCAGAAGGTCTTAACGTCTGCCTTCACCGATGCATAGACATCCTCATTGCCGATGTTGCCGATCACGCGGTCGATGAACCTGGCGATCTGGCGCATGTCGTCCTCCAGCATACCACGACTGGTCATCGCAGCCGCGCCCAGACGAATGCCGCTTGTCACCAGCGGTGGTTGCGTATCATACGGCACGGCGTTCTTATTGCAGGTGATGCCTGATGCATCAAGGGCGTTCTCTGCCTGCTTACCGGTGACGTTCTTGTTGCGCAGGTCGATCAGCATCAGATGGTTGTCTGTGCCGCCGGAAACGATGTTGTAGTCGAGCTTGATCAGCTCATCGGCCATAGCCGCAGCATTGCGGACCACCTGTTTGGTGTATTCATCGAAACTGTCCGTGAGGCACTCACCGAAGGCAACGGCCTTGGCGGCGATCACATGCATGAGCGGTCCGCCCTGGATACCGGGCATGACCATGGAATCGATCAGCTCGCCCATGAGCTTCTTGCGTCCGCTTTTCGGAGCTACCTTGCCAAATGGATTCTCGTAGTTCTTGCCCATGACGATCAGCCCGCCGCGCGGACCGCGCAGGGTCTTGTGCGTCGTGGATGTGACGATATCGCAGTAGGGAACGGGGCTCATCAGGCGCCCCTTGGCGATCAACCCGGCAGGGTGCGCTATGTCGGCCAGAAGGAATGCACCCACCTTGTCGGCGATCTGACGGAAGGCCGAGAAGTCGATCTCACGTGAGTATGCACTGGCGCCAACGGTGATCATCTTCGGCTGGTGTTGTTTGGCCAGATCTTCCACAACGTCGTAATCCAGGCGCTCGGTCTCTTTATCTAGTCCGTACCCGACGAAGTTGTAGAACATGCCGGAGAAGTTCACCGGAGAGCCATGCGTCAGGTGTCCGCCGTGGGCAAGGTCCATCCCCAGAACGGTATCGCCGGGCTTGAGGTATGTGAAGTACACCGCCATGTTGGCACCCGAACCCGAGTGGGGTTGCACATTGGCGTACTCTGCACCGAAGAGCGTCTTGAGACGCTCAATGGCAATGTTCTCTGCCACATCAACCCATTCACAGCCACCGTAGTAGCGCTTGCCGGGATAGCCCTCGGCGTATTTGTTTGTGAGAATACTACCCTGAGCTTCCATCACGCTCAGCGAGGTGAAATTCTCACTTGCAATGAGTTCGATCTTGTCGCACTGGCGCGTGTATTCGCCCCTTACGGCATCAAAGACCTCAGGGTCGGTAGCGTGTAGATTGGAGTACATGATCGTTTGGTGGTGATGATCGATGAAGTGTCAGCGTGTTCTGTGCTCAGGCCTTAGCGGCTAACAGCAAGAGGCACGACGTAGTTCTGCGTGGCTGAACGGATCACAAGCGAGTACATGCCCGAGGAAAGATTGCTGACGTCTACCACCATGGCAGCAGATTCGATGTAGCGACGGCGGGCAACCGGAAGGTTGGCACCAGTGACGGAAACGATTTCCATATCCACCACACTGCTGACCAGGCTCTGCGGCAGTGTTAGCACGGCAGTTTCCGTTGCAGGATTGGGAGCAATCGAAAAACGCTCGTCTTGCGAATACTCAGCAACGGATGTGAAGTCTGCCGAATCCAGACAGGTGGTCTCGCCGGTGGCAATATTGTTAACGCAGAGCAGGCCGCTGAAGGCACCCGGACCCTGATTGGGCTCGCCCGTGGTGGACCAGTTGAGGATCCAATAGAACTTGCCGGCCTCGAACAAGCCGGGCACGCTTTCAATGGCCGACGTCAGCACCGCAAGGCTGGCCGAGCTGTCGGGGTAGGCAGTTGAGAATGCCGTGAACTTCGGACTCTTCTTGAGCGCAGTGATAAGGGCAGCCCCTTGCGTGAACTTGTCCGGAAGTGGAATTGTGCCCAAGCCGTCCGTAAGTCCATCGGCTGGGAGCTCGGTGCCGGCCGGTAGGGGCGGAGGCGAGCATGAGAAAAGGATACGAACCAGCGGGACGATGGCCGTTGTGTCTTTGCTTGGACTGCGGACGATGTAGATCCAGGCGGCCGACTTGCCATCCTTGCTATTCATGGCAAGGCTGATGGAGGTCGCACCGAGCGGGATTTCGATTCCAACGGCAACGATACCGATGATCTCACCGTCCGTGGCACCGGTGATGGCATTCTTAGCGGTGCTCACGCACTGTCCGGGCTCGAAGGTGGGCAGGCTAAGCTGTGCCGAGGCGGTGCCGGCGATCAGCACAACGGCGCTGAGTGAGATGATGAGGTTCTTCATGACCGGGATCCGGTATAGTGGGAAACGTATCGGCCTGCAAATCTACCACGGTCCGTAGTTTTGCCCGTATGACGGTATCAAAAATAGAGGCAGCATGACCAAGAACGAATGGATGGAAGTGGCGCGCACGGTCGTGGCGTCACGCATCATCGATACGATCGAAGAGACCGAACTGGCACCGTCCGGACGGGTGACGTATCAGTTCTCCGCACGTGGACACGAGCTGGCTCAGGCCATACTGGGTCATGCCATGAGACAAGGCAACGATGCCGCAACGGTCTATTACCGCTCGCGGCCGTTTGTGCTTGCCGCCGGAATGTCCTACGAGGAGGCTTTTGCCGGCCCCCTTGCACTTTCCGGTAGCCGCAACGGTGGACGTGACATCGGCGTGGTCCACTCGCTGCCGAACCGTCTTGGCGTAACCGTACTGCCAGCTTCGGGCGACGTGGGGGCGCAGTACACACCGTGCGTGGGGTGGGCTCAGGCCATCACCTATCATGCGGGCGTTCTCCAAAACGAAGACTGGAAAGGGGCTATTGCCGTGGCCCTTGGCGGCGATGGCTCGACGGCGACAAACGGATTCTGGGCCGCCCTGAACATTGCTACAACGCTCAAGCTTCCGATGATCTTCTTCGTCGAAGACAACCAGCTCGGCATCAGCGTGCCCGGAACGATGCAGACGCCCGGAGGGAACATCGCTGAGAACCTGGCTGCATTCGGCGGGCTGCGTATTGTGGAGGTGGATGGCACAAATCCGGAAGAATCGGACCGTCTGATCAACAAGACCATTGACCACGTGCGTGAGTCTCAGCGTCCGGCACTGCTGCGCGTGCGGGTTCCCCGCATCTGCGGCCACAGCGGTGCTGACAATCAATCCTACAAGACTCCCGAGCAACGTCAGGACGACGTCGCTCGCGACCCCGTTGACAAGCTCCGTGCCATGTTCATCCGTAAAAAGTACATGACCGAAGAGGGCTGGGATGCCTTCGTGGCCAGTATAAACGAGGAGGTTTTGCAAGCACGTGATGCAGCGCTGGAGCAGGCACAACCCGAACCACAGGACGCCCTGACGCGGGTGTTCTATGATGGCACGGCGCCCAAGCATGGCGGTCTGATGGGTGATGGCATAGAGCCCCCGGCCGCATCGGGACAGAAGGTCGAGGACGGTCCGCGAGTGAACCTTATTGAAGCCGTCAAGCGCACGCTTGATCACGAACTTTCTGTCAATCTCCGCTGTGTGGTCTTCGGTGAAGACGTCGGAGTGAAAGGGGGCGTGCACGGCGCAACGGTCGATCTGCAGGTGCGCCATGGTGCCGGACGTGTCTTCGACACATCACTTAACGAAGACGGTATCATCGGCCGGGCCGTTGGTATGGCAGCCGCCGGACTTGTCCCGGTGCCGGAGATCCAGTTCCGTAAGTACCTTGATCCGGCAACCGAGCAGGTTAACGACTGCGGCACGCTGCGCTGGCGCACTAATGGCGACTTTGCCGCACCTATGGTGGTGCGCATACCTGTGGGCTTTTCCAAGCGCACTGGTGACCCCTGGCATAGCGTAAGCGGCGAAGCCGTCTTTGCCCACACGATCGGCTGGCGCGTGGCCATGCCATCCAACGCGCAGGACGCCGTGGGTCTTCTTCGTTCAGCCCTTCGTGGAAACGATCCAACGTTTTTCCTTGAGCACCGGGCAATTCAGGACACAGCCCCCGGGCGTGGTATTTACCCAGGTGATGACTATTTGGTGCCGTTTGGTGTGGCCAGCATTGTTCGGCCGGGAACGCGAGCAACGATCGTCACATGGGGCGAAATGGTCCACCGCGCCAAGACAGCCGTCGAAATGATCAGCGAAGACGTCGAGATCATTGATCTACGAACGATCGTCCCGTGGGACCGTGAGGCTGTTATCACCTCCGTTCGCCGCACCAACCGCTGCATGGTGCTTCATGAAGACACCCTGACGGCCGGCTTTGGCGGCGAGATCGCCGCGACGATCAGCGCCGAGTGCTTCAGCTGGCTGGACGCACCTGTTATCAGGCTTGCAACGGTCGATGTGCCAATCCCCTACAACAAGGGGATGATGGATGCGGTGATCCCGACGGTAGAGCGCGTGGCGTCCGACCTTCGAGCGCTACTGGCCTACTGACGCCTGGTTCATGAAGAAGCTCGTGCTCAGGCCGGCAGCGCTGGCCCCCTCCGGGAAGGCTTATCGCATTCCCTACGAGCAGGTTCTGAACGAGCAGCAACTGCGGGCCGTGATGCATACTGATGGCCCGGCGTTGCTCCTTGCCGGCGCCGGTACGGGCAAAACCCGCACGCTGACCTACCGTGTGGCGCGGTTGGTCGAGGATGGTATTGACCCGGCCTCGATCCTCCTGCTGACCTTTACACGTAAGGCGGCAGGGGAGATGCTGCGTCGGGCTTCGGCACTTCTGGACGGACGCTGTGAGCGCGTGGCAGGGGGCACCTTTCATGCCTTCGCATGGACGACGCTTCGGCGCTTCGGTGTGCCGGGCCGCGACAATTCCGCGCCGCCAGTCCAGATCCTGGATCAGTCCGATGCCGAAGATGTGATGAGTCTTGTTCGTTCACGTGCGGAGGTGACCCGACGTCGGAAGAGATTCCCCAACAAGTCTACCTTGCACGACATGTACTCCAAGGCCGTGAACATGTCCACGCCGATTGAGGAGATCGTTGCGAGCCAGTATCCTCAATTCATTGACGACCTTGAAGCGATCACCCAGATCATACGGCTGTACAGTTCATACAAGCACGACAACGGCCTGTTCGATTACGATGACCTGCTGCTGTACCTGCTTGCTGCAACGCGTGATGAACAGATAGCTCCTCAATTGCGTGCGCAGTTTCGCTTCGTGATGGTGGATGAGTACCAGGACACGAATAACCTGCAGCACCGCATCATAACGGGACTTGTGGGTTCTTCCGGCAATGTGATGGTGGTGGGAGACGACGCCCAGAGTATCTACTCGTTTCGCGGCTCCAATGTCCGCAACATCCATCAGGTTCCGGAGACGTTTCAGCCGTGCACGATCATCCGTCTAGAGCAGAACTATCGAAGCACACAACAGATCCTGGATGTCTGTAACGCAGTGATCGCCTCCGCACCCGGAATGTTCAATAAGAAGCTGCAGAGCACCACGCCGCCGGGGGAGCTCCCGATGCTCGTCTCCGCCGTCAACGAACGTCAGCAGTCACAGTTCGTGGCGCAGCAGATCCTGGACCTGCGCGAGTCGGGAGTGCCCCTTTCCGAGATCGCCGTGCTGGTTCGTAGCGGATTTCTATCGTTCGACCTCGAGATCGAGCTTCAGAAGGCCAATATTCCGTTCCGCAAGTTCGGGGGACTGCGTTTTGCCGAGGCGGCACATGTCAAGGACGTGATCGCACGGTTGCGCCTTACGGAGAACCCGCGTGATGTCATCAGCTGGCACCGCGCGCTGGTGCAGCTCGAAGGAGTGGGGCAGAAGACAGCCGAACAGGTGATCGAAGCACTTCTTGCCGAGGCCGATCCGCTAGCCCGCTCGGAGCGCTCATTCGGGGTCGGACCCAAAGCCGCATCGGCTGTGGCCGGCCTGGTGCATGAGTTGTCGAAGGCTCGGGCCCTTCTACGCGCCGAAGAACGCTCCTCGGCCATCGCCGAAGGGTATAAGGCAATCCTGCATGCGACTTATGACGATGCACCCAAACGCTGGAAGGACATCGAGACGATCGTCTCCATCGCCTCGCGCTACGGTAGCGTTACGGAATTCCTTGCAGACATCGCCCTGGAGCCCCCGTCGGATACGCTTGATGATATCGACCCGGATGATGCCGAGCGAGAGTTCGTTACGATCTCGACGATCCATTCAGCAAAGGGGTTGGAGTGGAACTCAGTCTTCATCCTCTGGGTGAATGAAGGACGTATTCCGTCGGCCCGTAGCGCCGAGAGCGAAGAGTCGATCGAAGAAGAGCGACGCCTGCTTTACGTTGCAGCTACACGGGCCAAGCGAAACCTTTTCATGATCTACCCCTGCGTGATGCTCGAGTGGCAGCACACGGA
>JBEIIK010000074.1:0-11476 GCA_040380835.1 Ignavibacteria bacterium
CCTCAGAGGCACTGGTTTGGGGGCGGCGACAACGTCCAATGGGCGTAAAATCGGCGAGCGTTTCACCGTTAGCCTCGACGAGGGAGAAGTCTACATGGTCCACGGTGACGGCTCCACTCGCGGACAGTTTGACCTTACCGGCTCGCTCATTTCAGCTGACAAGCCCATCGGTTTGATCGGATTCCACATGCGCACAACCGTTCCGAACCTGCTTATCAACGGCAATGGGCGAAACCACCTGAGCGAGATGCTGCCGCCGACAAGCGCATGGGGTACGAAGTATGCTTCTTTGGAGCTTCAGCGGACCAGGCTTCTTGCTGGACGCGGCGATGCGTTCAGAGTGGTGGTTAAGGAAGACCAGACACGCTGGACGTGCAAGTTTTACGACAGGGTTACGGGCAAGCTTCTGGGACAGCGTGGAGGCCTTTTGCAGAAGTCTGGTGATTTCCAGGATGAAGCTCAAACAAGCCAGCCGACAGCTCTCGTTGAAGGGTTCTCAGTCTGGGAGGCTGATAAGCCGTTTCTTCTGATGCAGTACTCCTGCTCGTCTTCCTTTGATGGTGACCAGCTCCTGGACCCATTCATGATCTGCATCGCGCCTGAAGACCAGTTTCTCAAAAGCATAGTGTTTCAGACCCCAACCATGGCGCAGTTCACAAAGCACTACCTCAATCTTGTCATCAAGACCGACACTACTGATCCCAATCTCCTCGACAACCTCAAGTCCCTACAAATTGATGGACAGCCAGTGTGGAGCAATCCCAAAACTGCCAAGCCCTCTCTGCTCTTCGCGAGAATGCCGAACGGCATGTATTACGCCAGCATTGAGCTAGGAACAACAGCCCGCGCCAGTCGCATCTCAAGTAACGGGCGTTTGAGCTTTTCGGGTTATCTATACGGCTTCGGTGCGGTTGATGCCTACGGATGGCCACTTGGTTCTGGTGCGAGTTCTCCGACAATCGACACCATGCGCCCCATGATCGCCCACCGCGCAATCGATGGAGACTGTGGCAGCTTCCGCTGCACGGCAACGGAGCTCAGGAACATTCCCGATCCACCGCTGACCATGCCGAACCCAAATGACCAAGTCGAAACCGGATTAGCCTCAATTGATACGACGGTCGCCACTCGTCCGCAGAACTACCGCCTCAGACTTGTGACTGATCAACGATTCCCGATAGGACAGTCATACAAGCGGTTCGATTTCGACTGGCTGGTGATCGACAAGTCAAAGAACGCCTTCGTGATCTACTCCGTAAGGGATTTCGCCGGTAATGTGACCACGGACACGCTAAGCTACCGGGTAGCCTCAACGATCGATACGGCAGCACCGGCCGTTGAACGGCTTGTCAGCCGTCCGACGCTGTGGGATCTTTCTGCCACTGAAGAGACGTTTCAGCCTGACCCGCCAAGGCAGTGCCCATCTGACAGCGATCAGATCGACCAAGGACTCGCCAGCATCACGTGTCTGTGCACGAACATGAGACTCATCGGAAATCAGCTGTCATTCCATCGCGACTCGCTCGTGCGACGGGCGGAGTTCTCGCTGGCCGTCGAAGACAGCCGGCTTGATGGGTTGGGGGTAGTGACCGTCCGGGACCGAGCAGGGAACATCAAACTTGACACCATTCGCTATTCCCCCTCGACGTCTGCTCGGGACCCTCAGACTCGACGTGAAGGGGCATGCGAGGGCATTTCCATCGTTTCAGGCGGGCCGTTCATCACTGTCAGATGGTCCGATGCACCCGAAGCGGGCAGCATTACCGTCACCAACGTTCGGGGCCAGGTTGTTGCTACCCGTCCGACATTCGCCGAAATGAACGTCCCTGTTCGAATCGGCCCCCTAGAATCTGGCTTATATGTGGTTAGGTATAACGGTGTGTCTACCCGATGCGGGCAAAGCATCGTGATAAGCCCATAGGAACTCGGCCCAGCGGCCGTCAGGTGGTGAAAATTTGGCCGACTTTGACGGAACTCGCGAAGCAACTTTTTCTGTATTATCGGGTTATTGGGCGTGGATTAGGTGCCACATCCTAGGGCTATGCGTCAAAAACAGCGCCCGAGGTGGCGGTGCATCGTTGTCCCCGTCCGCTCTAACGACGACATTTTTTCGTTTGGAGGCTTCATGCTTAAGCGCTACGCTTACCTGTTTTTGTTCATGGTCGCCGTTGTAGTCGGCTTTTCGACTTCAGCTGTGGCTCAGCGGAAGAAGGTCTCGGTGGACCAGGTTCTCAACACTGGCAGCCAGGGGACGGAATTCTACTTCGCCATTCCGCCCAACGAGATTCTTCCGTTCCCGGTCGAGGGCCTCGAGATCTACGTCGCATCGGCCTTTGACACGAACGTGGAGCTTTTCGACTATGCAGGCGACCGCTCAACGCGCTTCAAGCTGAAGTCGTACGAGGTCAAGACTCTGAGCGACCGCAAGGAGCTCAACTGGTCAATGGAGATCAGAGAAGCTGAAATTCCTGTTCGCAAAGCACTGCGGCTGAAGGCTGACAAGCCCATCTCCGTGTATGTCATCAACTCAAAGACAACCACCACGGATGGTTACATGGCAGTCCCAACCAACGGCTGGGGATCTGACTACATTTGCGTCACTTACTCCGATTTCCGCGAGGTCAAGCCGTGGCCAGGAGGCTTCATGATCATTGCCAAGGAGCCGACCACGGTCAACATCCTCTTGCGTGGTCGCGGGCAAGGATCGGCAACTACGTCAAATGGACGGAAGATCGGCGAGCGATTCACCGTCACTCTTGATGAAGGTGAAGTCTATATGGTCCATGGCGATGGAACCACACGCGGAGAGTTTGACCTCACAGGCTCGCTGATCACCGCCGACAAGCCCATCGGCTTCATCAATTTCCACATGCGTACCACGATGCCGAATCTCCTGATCAACGGCAACGGGCGCAACCACCTCTGTGAGATGGCGCCTCCGATCACGGCATGGGGCAAGCGCTATGCTTCTCTCGAACTCAAACGGGCTCGCTTGCTGGCTGGACGCGGGGACGTATTCCGCATCATAGGCAAAGATGACCAGACAAAGTGGACGTGTAAATACTACGACAAGACAAGCGGCAAGCTGCTTGGCCAACGCGGCGGACTTTTGCAAAAGGCCGGTGATTTTCAAGATGAAACACAGGCAACGCAACCAACCGCTCTTGTTGAGGGATTCTCTGTATGGGAGGCTAACAAGCCGGTGTTTCTGATGCAGTACTCCTGCTCATCAACGTGGGATGGCGACCAGATTCTAGACCCGTTCATGTTCAATGTGACACCAGAAGAACAGTTCATCACCAGCACCATTTTCCAGTCGCCAACGCAGGCGCAGTTCACCAAGCACTACCTCAACCTTGTTGTCAAGACCGATACTTCTGATCCCAACCTCATTGAGAACCTGAAGTCACTTGAGATCGACGGCAAGCCGGTCTGGAACAATCCAAAGGCCGAGAAGCCATCGCTTCTTTTCACCAAGATGCCCAACGGTATGTACTGGGCCTCGATCGAGTTTGGCACCGAGGCTATTGCCCACCGTATCAAGAGCAACGGCCTGGTGAGTTTCGGAGGGTATATCTACGGCTTCGGTGCCGTGGATGCCTACGGTTGGCCGGCTGCAGCTGGGTTCCGTCCGACGACATCCGTCGATACACTACCACCGCAGATCAAGGCAGATTCGCTTTGTGGAGACTATAAGCTTGAGACAACCGAGCTACGCAACATCCCGGACCCGCCAAAGACTCCACCGATCGACACCGATCAGGTTGAAACCGGAATCTCTCAGATCGATACAGTCTCCGGCAAGAACAGCTTCAACTACAAACTTGACCTGATCACGGATCAGCGTTTCCCGCAGGCGAATTCGTACAAGCGTTTCCGCTACGAGTGGAACGTTATCGATAAGGGCAAGGACGCTCGGGTCATCTACTTCGTTGCTGACTTCGCCGGCAACATCACGGTGGACACCTGCTACTATTTCGCTGACAAGATCGTGTTTACACCCGACCCGCTCTCGTTCGGTAAGTTGAGATTGGGGTCGAACAAGACGCTCACGTTGACGGTAACGAACAATTCCGATGCCGAGGTGCTCCTCACGAGTTCCAAGATCAAGCTCGGTACATATTTCAACCTTGTTGCCGGCAATGTTGCCGAGGGTAAGGAAGTCAAGATCCCTGCGCGCGGCACGTACACATTCGACATTCAGTACACCGGAACACGCGAGACGACGGACATTCTCAAGGATTGGGACAAGGACACGCTCCTCGTCACGACCGGTTGCGGACAGTTTAAGCACGGCCTGACTGGCGTTGCGGCAATCCCGCGCATCAAGGTTCGGGACTTTGATGCCGGCACACGCGGTCTGAACGAAAAGTACTGTGCAGGTCTGCTTATCGAAAACCCGGGCTCTGACACTCTCGTTATCACGACCATCACCGGCTTTGAGAATTCGTCCTTCTCGCTCTCTGCCAACTTCACACCTGCACTTCCGATCATCGTGGCTCCGAAGGGTCAAGTCGAGCTTAAGGAAGTCTGCTTTGTCAGTGACAAGGTCGTTGACGAAGCCAAGGATGTCACGTTCGGCAACAACGGCGACGGTCCGGATTCAGTATCGAACTGGACCGGCAACACACAGACGCCAGGACCTGGCATCACCGGTTATGACTGGCTGAAGCGCCGCGTCGGCACGCGACACCCATGGACGGTCAAGGTCTATAACACCGGCAACCAGGAGATCGTCCTCAACGACGTAAACTTCTCAACAGGGGGCAAGTTCTTCCCTGCCGGCTCTAACGATGGCAACTTTGTATTCAAGATCGGCGCCATCCGCAAGGGCGGCAACATTGTTACGTCCACACCACTGCGCGGTGACTCGGCGGACGTCGAAGTGTTCTTCCGCCCTGGTGCTGAACAGACCTACAACGTAGAGATCACTCCGGTTTGGGCTACGAACCAGGACGCTCGCACCGCTCGTTTGATTGGTGAAGGCATCATCCCGAAGATCAGCTCACAGCCAATCTCCCTGACGTGTGCCGAAACACCGGAAGGTGATGAAGTGCGTCGGGATATCGTTCTGAACAACGGCGGTACTATGCCTCTGACGATCACCGACATTCGTCTGGCCGCAGGTGCTCCCGCTGGTTATGCCCTGGTGGCCACTCCGACCTTCCCACTGACCGTTCGTGAAAATGGCGGAGTCTTGCCGGTCACGATCGCCTACACCCGTCCGTTCGGTTTCGGTAATGCCACAAGTGCTGCCATCGAAGTAGTCCACGACGCAACGCCGGGAGCAGGTACTGATGAGACCACCCTTGTTGATGTTCAGCCCCATGCGCAACGTCTCTCGGTTGCATCGTGCTCGTCACCTGACCTGGCAACAGAAGACATTAATTTTGGCCGTAACCGCGCAAGCTGCGGACAGCCTGTGCGAGAGTTCAAGATCACCAACCCGAGCGGCTCGCTTAAGCCCCTTGAAATCAAAGAACTCCGCCTGACGGGCGCCGATTCGGCAGCATTCAGAATCGTTGAGATTCTTGATGGAAACAGCCAGCCAATCGGCAGCTTCCCTCTGGTGATGACTGCGAACCAGAGTGTAACGGTACGTGTGCAGTTTTCGCCAACGCTGCCTAATGCTGCTCCGTGGAATGACTACACCTACAGCGCGCAGTTTGAGATCGACGGCTACGCTCAGGGCGAGGCCAAGCCTTTCAAGACGGTGATCGCAAAGATCACCGGCGTAGGGTATGTAACCCCTGTGACAATGAACCTGTCGAACGATCTCACGGTTGTCAGGGGCTCCGAGGCTCCGACTCCCGGAACGCAATCTGTCTTTTCGGTTAGCGGTGTCTCCAACGACTGGAACGGTGCGGATCTGACATCTTTCACGGCAACGGTATTGTATGATCCGGCAACGATATCATACGTCGACCGATCGGTACAGAGTGCAAGTGCCGCACCAGGCTGGACCATCAGCCCTCCAGCGTTCAGCGCCGTGAATGCAAACCTTTCGAAGATGACATTCACCTGTTCGGGTCCAAGCCGTCTGACCGCTAATGGGCCGGTCTTTACCTTCCGCACCGTGCTGCTTCTGTCAGACAGGTTTGTTGCAAAGCAGGACCTCGAGTTCGACCCGGGCAAACTGTGCGTGATACCTAATTCAACTGGCGATTCGACCGGTATCTTCAACTGCGCAATTTCAAAGCGCGTTATTGATCTCGCCGGGAGTCGCTCAAGAATTTCCCCGGTCTCCCCGAATCCGGTCGGTTCCGGTCTTGCAACGCTATCGTTTGGAATTGGGATTTCCGCGCCGGCAACGATCGAGCTCGTCAACTCGCAAGGTACCGTCGTTCGGACACTCGTAAACGCGCGCATGCAAATCGGCGACTATGACCTCAGCTTTGACACCCAGGGCCTGGCTCCGGGTGCATACTTCGTCCGCATGCGAACAGTCGAGTTCGACCAGACGCAGCAGTTGGTCATTGCCGACTAGTCTACAAGCAAGACAACATCGTCATCTGCAGAGAAACCAAACGGCAGCCCAAACGGGCTGCCGTTTTTCGTTGAATCTCGTTCGTTGGCCACCTGAGGAGTAACCACTGGCATGATTATTGGTTGTTTACGCGTGGTTGATTAGATTGCGAGTGTAATGTCAAGCCTTTCACGACATATCGTTTCTGTCTCACTGGTTGTCATGACTGCGGTTTTCGCCGTAGCCATGAACCCTTCTGCACACGCGGAAAACGATAAGCGGACGGCATCACCAAAGCTCTCAACGAAGTCAACCTCACTGTCCCCGATGACGCGGGCCGTAAGTTCTGCCCTGAAGACGCTTACCTCGCGCAAGGCCGCCGCCGATATCCGGTCACAGTCCAAGACGTCAACTGGTCGCGATTCTGCAATCAATGCCCCGCGGATTCTTTCTACACGCGTCGCATCAGAGGTGTTCATCGCTCGCGTTGAAATGGCGTCCGATGAGCCCCTTGTCGACATCGCAATTTTCAACATGCTTGGTAAGCGCGTTATGGACGTTTACAAGGGCACCTCAACTCGTGGAATCCATGAACACACGCAGTCTGTTTCTGACCTTCCTGAAGGCGTTTACATGTGTGTGATGCAGGGTACGAACTTCCGTAAGGCGGAAAAGTTCTTCTTCAGCCGTTAAGACGTTCATTCAGAGAATCAATATGCGAGCCGCCGTTGGTGGCTCGCTTCGTTTTGGAGAACACCCATGAAATTCTCAACCAAGGCTATCCACGTCGGTCAGGATCCAGAACGGCTAACGGGTGCCGTGACGGTTCCTCTCTTCCAGACCTCTACCTATGCCCAGCACGAGATCGGTCATCACACGGGTTTTGAGTACGCCCGCACGCAGAATCCGACTCGCTTTGCCTGGGAAGAGAATCTGGCGGCGATGGAAGGGGGCGTTGACGCCTTCGCATTCGGTAGCGGCCTTGCCGCCATCGATGCGATTATGCGCCTACTCTCGTCAGGCGACCATGTGATCATGGCCGAGGACATGTATGGCGGAACGTTCCGCCTAGCTGAGCGTATACTGCGTCGGTTCGGACTGGACTTTTCCTACGTCGATATGCGCGACGTAACCAATGTTGCCAACGCGATCCGCCCAAATACGAAGATGATATACACCGAGACCCCCACGAATCCGATGATGACCATCACGGATATTGCGGCAATCTCTTCAATCGCACGTCAGGCAACCTGCCACATGGTGGTTGACAACACCTTTGCCACGCCATACGCTCAGCGACCACTCGAACTCGGAGCTTCGATCGTGGTACATTCGGCTACCAAGTACCTCGGCGGACACAGCGACCTTGTCAGTGGCATCGTGACCACGAATGACGAGGCAATCGCCGAACAACTCGGATTCATCCAGAATGCCGCCGGTGCCGTGCCCGGACCTTTCGACTGCTGGTTGCTGCTGCGTTCAGCCAAGACTCTTGCCGTGCGCATGGACCGCCACAGTGCCAATGCCCAGGCGATCGCCGAATTCTGCGCAGGACATCCAGCTATCCTGGCCACGCACTACCCCGGCCTGGTAAGCCACCCACAACACGAACTTGCCAAACGCCAGATGTCGGTCTTCGGTGGCATGATCTCCATTGAACTTGGCTCCAAGGAAAGAGCCATTAAGGTCACCAATGAGCTCAAGCTCTTCACCCTGGCTGAATCACTCGGCGGTGTGGAGTCTCTGGTGTGCCACCCCGTGAGCATGACGCATGGCTCCATCCCGCAAGAACAGCGCGAACGACTCGGCGTCACCGACGGCCTCGTCCGCCTGTCCTGCGGCATTGAGGACGTCGAGGACCTGCTACAAGACCTGGAAGCTGCGCTGCAATAATCGGCTTAGCTGAAAGAGACTACATCGTCGTAGAGGAGGCACTACGCCTGCTTTCTCACACCCACAACATTGTACCGATTGGTTACGAATTGCCAGTCGGCAAAGGTGGCGTTGCCGGCGGGAGTGCAGCCTGTGCCGTGGAAGTCGCTGAAGGCAGCCGACTGGTTTACCCAGACGAAGCTGTTGAAGTTGAATGCCACCGGGGCACCGGCAGCAACGATGGCATCTTCGGCCTGCTGCATGTGCACGGCATCAGTGGTATAGACGAGACTGCTCAGCGCACCATGTTCACGGACGCTACTGACAACTTCGTTGAGGGAGTCCTCAAAGGAGTCGGTTTCGATGATGAAGGAGATCGGACCGAACCACTCCCTGGCGTACACGTCGCGTCGGGATGTGTCCGCATGCAGTACAAGCGGCGAAATGGATCTTGAACCGTCAAAGCCGGGTTGCGTCACTGGTGCACTGCTGCGAATGACGTTCAAGCCAAGCCTCAGGGCCTCCTCGACGCGTGCAGCGGTGAGCGGATTCTGCACGGCTCCAAGCGTACCCGGTCCCGCCTTTTCGTTGAACACCAGCGCGTCGATCTTCTCCCGAAGTTTTGCAGCGACAGCCTCCACCGGGACGTGCTCGCCCCTTACCAGCATGCCTTCTTTCGCGATGAAGATGTTCTGCGGTGCCGTACACATCTGACCCGAGTACAGCGTCAGCGAGAAGGCCAGATTGTCCATCGCCTTGTCGAGATCATCCGTGGAATCAAGGATGACGCAGTTAACCCCGGCCTTTTCTGTGAACACAACCTTTCGATGCTCGGAGGCAACACGCTCGACGACGGCCCCGAAGGATGGACCGCCTGTGTAGTCGATGATGCCCACAGCGGGATGTTTGATGAGGTCGAGTGTAAGGGGCTTTTCAGCCGTATCAACAGCCATCTGAATGACGTTCGGGTCCATGCCCAGTTCGGTAAGGACATCACGCATTGCTGCGATCACAATGGCGATCGGATAGACAGCACCCGAGTGCGGCTTGACGATCACGCTATTGCCGGTAACGAGTCCGGCAAACATTCCTGGCGTGGTGTTCCAAACCGGAAACGTTGAACAGCCAATCACAAGATTGATGCCGCGCGGAACGAGCCGATAGTACTTGTCAATGCTTACGCTGATCTTCCCCATCGGCTTGGTCCACAAAACTCCGGATGTGAACAATGTCTGCGCTGCCAGACCAAGGGCCGTGGCCTCTAGCGCACGGTCAAATGCGTGCGGACCCGATGCCTGAAAGGCCATAACAAACCCCTGGCCCGTGGTGTGCTGCGTCGCATAGCCGATCTCGAAGAACGACTTTGCGCCGCGCTCCAGAGCTTCCACCAGTATGGCGGCCCTGTTAACCGGCGTCAGCGACTGCCATGCCGTCTGTGCCGCACTAGCACGTGCCACGAGCGTATCAACGTCGACGGCCGGGTAGGTGATCCCGAGAGCAAACCCATACGGAGACGCTTCTTCGCCCATCCATGATTCGGCCTCTCCAAGCCGGTCAAACGGGCGATTCAGCTGAGACTGGAAGCGGGCCAACGCATCGTCATTGGCAGTCTCTCCGTAGATCTTGCCGCTTGGGGCCTCAGGCCAGTGAGCATGAAATGTCCGCTGGGCATTAGCTTTGACGGCAGCTTCGAGCGTTGTCTGGTGGGCGGCGCGCAGGTCAGCAAGATTCATGGCAAGGGGCTCCGTAGTTCGTGGGCAACAAAACTACGACAGGCCCCTTACATGCTGTGCTCTCCACCGAAACGGTAACTGACGCTGAGATTGAACAGCACATCGGCAAATGCAGCGTCACCAATGACCTCAACACCTCGAACCTGGGTGCGGAGCTTGTCAATGTGGCTCTGCGTGCGGTTGCGGTAAGCAGCGATCGGTGTGCTGAGAAACACGGAAAGCGCAGCCGTGGAGTATCCGATTCCCGGCTCAATACTCACTGCATAACCTGGACGTCGAAAACCGGCACTGCCGCCGATGAGATCAGACGACGGAACACCCTCGGCACGTGCCCCCATGTATGCCGTCCAGCCGTTGAACATGCCATACATTACTCCCAGACGTACACCAAACTGGTCGGCACTTGAGTACTCGGAAGAGTCTACAGTACCCGCTGCTGTCGCGGTGCGAAGACGAATGCCATTGGTATTGGTCAGATTTGACATGTAGAATAGGCTGCTCATGAGAACAAGATCCGTTCCCAACGTCTGGACTCCCTGCGCATCGAACGTCACACCGAATCCACCATCACCGAGCTGAATCGACTGGTCCACAACACCGGCAGTAGTTTGATCTTTCTGCGGCCCTTGATTGTAAAAGTCGTCCACCACGTCGTACTTGCCTGTCGGAAGTTTCACACCCAGACCAACTGAATAGTTTGATTCCGACGTTGCAGGATCGAAGAGCCAGTAACCAACCGACAGGCGCACATCCCCAAGTCCGGCCGATGATGTCATGCGTCTGTCTCCAGCCCATGTACCGATGAGAGCGCCAGTGCTATCAAACCGCGGGTTACCACCATGCTCATAAAGCGACGTGCGATCGTTGTAATTGAGCGGCACCACCGCATTAACGAAGAGCCTGTCAGTCACTCCGTAGCTCAGTGCCAGATCGATCGATCCGGCGTTGTTGATCACTTCCGTCCCCTGCTCTACGCGGAAAGCCTCTTCATGATCTCCACGAAAGTGACGGAACGACCTGAAGTACCTTGCCCCGGTGACGATGTTGAATTCCCCCGCCTTGAGATTAAATGTATTGCCGGTGTTTGTACCGCACATAGTGCCGCCACGAACTGCCACGCAACCCTGAGCTCGGAGCTCAGTTTGTGCTGAGATAATGACCAATGTGATGATGATGAAGACGTACCCAGTTCGCATCGCTGTTCTCCGACGATTTAGTGAAGTGGTGATGAACGAAACGCAACATAACGGCACGCTCTACCAGCCTGCAAGCGCAAGGAACCTATGTTCGTTAACTTACCCCTACTCCATACACGCGAAGCGTCCCTCCACGCGAAGCGTCCCCCTACGCGAAGCGTCCCCCTACGCGAAGCGTCCCCCTACGCGAAGCGTCCCCCTACGCGAAG
>JBEIIK010000075.1:0-11324 GCA_040380835.1 Ignavibacteria bacterium
CGTTCGTGGAGAGCGGTGGGGCCTGACCCGGCCCTGCGCCATGACAGATATTCGATAGGAGAAAGCTATCCATGCGACGTTTTGCACTTGCCCTCACGGTTTTTGCCCTGATCGTCGCTTCGGGCTGCGCTGTTGACACTGAGCCGAGTGGACCTGTACATGCCGGTGACGGACCCATGTACACCATCGAAGTCACGCAAAGAAACACCAGCCTCGGGAAAATCGTCATCCGCCTGTGGCCTGATGTTGCACCGAAGCACGTTGCGTTCTTTGAAGCCCGCGTTGCCGAAGGATTTTATGATGGCACGGCCTTTCACCGCTGTATCCCCAACTTCATGATCCAAGGGGGCGACCCAAACAGCAAGAACGGTCCGCGTAACACCTGGGGCTCCGGTGGTTACAAGGATATGGTGTCGGCTGAATTCTCCAGCAATCCGCATCTCCGTGGTGTGCTCTCCGCTGCACGCACCTCCGACCCAAACAGCTTTAGTGGTCAGTTTTTCATTTGCGTTGCAAAGGCCGAATGGCTGGATGGGAAGTACACGACCTTCGGTGAAGTTGTCAGCGGCATGGAAGTAGCAGATGCCATCGTGGCGGCTCCTCAGGACAACAGCAACAACCCGATCGAAAAGATTTCGATGAAGATCACAAAGAACAAGTAAGTAGTAGCCCCTTTGCCGATGATGGTCTTTTTGCCTCTCCTTGTGGCTTCCCTGTGCATCGCCACGTCTGCCTCTGCCGGAACCTCGTTGTTTCCTGCCGACTCCGCCTTGCGATCCGAATCCCTGGGAGACGGTGTTAACAGTCCGTATGACGACCTCAAGCCGGTGATCTCACCGGATGGGCGGACGTTGTTTCTGTGCCGCAAGGGATCGCCCGACAATATCGGAGGAGGGGGCGAGGACATCTGGGTCAGTGAACTGCAGGATGACGGTACATGGGGACAGGCCGTGAATATCGGCGGCGTCCTCAATAACCGCGGCAACAACAGCGTGTGCTCGATCTCTCCGGATGGAAAGACCATGTTGCTGCTGGATTCGTATTCCGATCCATCGGCGCGTCTACGGAGCGTGGCGATCTCCCGGCGGACGTCCTCGGGCTGGTCGGTGCCGAAGCCACTCGAGATTGCCGATTATTCGAATGAAAGCAAGTACTCTGAGTTCTGCCTCTCGAATGACGGTGAGGCACTGATCCTGGCCATTCAGCGTGCCGACTCGCGCGGTAGCCGCGATCTGTACGTCAGTCTGCGCCGTCGTGATGGATCCTATGCGCCCCCTGTCAACATGGGTTCGGTGATCAACTCGGCAGGACAGGAAGCCACGCCGTTTCTGGCCTCGGACGACGCTTCGCTGTACTTCGCAACTGATGGACGTGAAGGATACGGCGCGTTCGATGTCTATGTGTCACGCCGTCTTGATTCAACCTGGACGAACTGGTCGGAGCCCGAAAACCTGGGTCCGACGATCAACACGGCCGACTGGGACCTGTCCTACACGATCCCGGCCGATGGAAAATTCGCCTACTTTGTTTCGTACGTCGATACGCTCAGCGGCGACATCTATCGCGTGCGGCTCCCTGAGAAGGTTCGGCCGCGTCCGGTGGTGCTCCTCTCAGGACGCGTCCTGAACATGAAGACCAAGGGTCCGGTAGCTGCCGATATCATCTACGTCAATCTTACTTCCGGTACCGAAGTAGGACGGGCTCGCTCGGCTGACGGAACGGGTGAGTACAAGATCACCCTTCCGGCAGGTGTTTCCTACGGTCTGCGTGCCGAGGCGAAGGACTTCGTGGCTATCAGCGAGAACATTGACCTGACCGCCGAAACCGAGTATGCCGAACGTCAGCGGGATCTTGAGCTGGTTCCGTTCGAAAAGGGTGTGGTCATCGAACTCAAGAATATCTTCTTCGATCGCAAGCAGGCCACCCTGCGTCCGGAATCAACCACCGAGCTCCAGCAGCTGGTGAACCTGCTCAAAGACAATCCGACGATGAAGATCGAAGTCAGTGGTCACACTGATGCCATGGGTAAAGACGCCGACAACCAGCAGCTGTCGGATGATCGCGCACGTGCCGTCAAGGAGTACGTTGTGACCATTGGCGGTGTTGATTCCGGTCGGATCACGGCACGGGGCTATGGAGAAACCCGCCCCCTTGCAACGAACGATACCGACGAAGGACGCGCCAAAAACCGGCGTGTCGAATTCACGATCCTCGAGAAGTAAAGACCATGACATTAACTCTTACCAGCAGCGAGATCATAGATCGCGAGCATGCGGTTGTTTTCCAGACGTATCGTCGCATCAATGTGGCTATCGACCGGGCTGAGGGTATGCGCATCTATGACTTGGATGGGAAGGCCTATCTCGATATGCTCGGAGGTATAGCCGTCAATGCTCTTGGTCACAGTCATCCGCGAGTCATCGAAGCCGTCGAGCAACAGATCCGACGCTACATGCACGTCTCCAACGTGTTCTACCAGGAACCGCAGGTCGCGCTGGCTGAACAGCTTGTGAAGGCATCGGGCTACCCGCGCGTGTTCTTCAGCAACTCGGGCGCTGAGTCGACCGATGGTGCCATGAAGATCGCCCGTCGATTTGGCAGTGCAACCGGACGTTACGACATCATCGGCTTTTCAGGGGGCTTCCACGGACGCACCTTCGGCGCATTGTCGGTGATGGATAAGCCCCTTTACAAGGATGGCATGGGCCCGTTTCTGCCCAACACGCTCGTGCTTCCGTTCAACGATGTTGATGCGCTCGAGTCGCGCGTTGATGAGAACACGGCGGCGGTGATGATCGAGTTTCTCCAGGGAGAAGGGGGCATCACCGAGGCCACACAGGAGTTTGTGGATGCGATTTGGCGTTTGAAAGAGCAGTATGGATTCCTTGTCATTGCCGACGAGGTTCAGTCGGGAATTGGCCGCACCGGAGACTTCTTTGCCTTTGAACGCTACGGTGTGCGCCCGGATATCGTAACCATTGCAAAGGCCATGGGCGGGGGACTGCCGCTTGGAGGTATCCTTGCCACGGATGAGGCGGCAGCCCTCCTCGACAAAGGAATGCACGGCACCACGTATGGTGGTAATCCTGTTGCCTGTGTTGCCGGAAGCATCGTCATGGATGAGGTTGCGTCGGGACTCATGGCCCATGTGCGCGAGGTTGGCGAGTATCTCAACGGTCGACTTCGCGAGATACACTCATTATTCCCGAACCTCGTGCGGGAGATCCGCGGTCGCGGATGCATGCAGGGCATCGTCCTGACGCAGGATGCAGCCCCCTTCATACCCAAGCTGCTCGAACGTGGAGTGATCGCCAATGCTACGGCCGGCACCGTTATCCGGCTGGTGCCACCATTCATCATGACGCGCAGCGATGTTGATGAGCTGCACGCGGCACTCATCGCCGTGTTCTCTGCAGCATGACGTGCCGCTCGGGCTGCGGAGCGTGTTGCATCGCCCCGTCCATTACTTCGCCTATACCAGGCATGCCTCATGGCAAACCGGCCGGCGAGCGATGTGTTCAGCTGACAGACGATCTGCGCTGTGCACTCTTCGGCAAGCCGGAACGTCCGGCGTTCTGCGGTACTTTGCAACCGCATGAACAGATGTGTGGCACCTCACGTGATGAGGCACTGCAGATCCTTTCACATCTCGAAATTCAGACGCGGCCTTCGCGGCCGAATGCATGACCTACCCAATCCTGATCACCTGTCCGCGGGAGATCCCACCGATCCTTGCGCGGGAGGTCGAAGCACTCGGTCTGCCGGTGCATGCCACTTTGCCCGCAGCCGTTGAGACCTCGGGCACGCTCGAGGACTGCATGCGTCTTAACCTCTGGCTACGAACAGCCCATCGCGTGCTTCTGCGACTCGGCTCGTGGAATGCTCGGACAGCGGACGCTATGTACGAGGCGATTAACAGCATCTCCTGGCACGAGTGGATCCCCGCTGATGGCTATCTAAGCGTGGTGAGTTCGATCGACACGCCACAGATCGACAACACGATGTATGCCAACATGCGCTGTAAGGATGCGATCGTTGATCAGATTCGACAGCGCAAGGGACAACGTCCTGATAGCGGACCCGACACATCGCAGAGTGTGGTGTTTCTTTACTGGCACGACGAGGCGCTGATGGTCTATGTCGACACGTCGGGTCAGCCCCTTTCCGACCGCGGTTACCGCATGCATCCGGCGAAGGCACCTATGCGTGAGACGCTTGCTGCTGCGGTTATCCTCTCCACACGCTGGTCGCCGGAGTACCCGTTTGTGAACCCGATGTGCGGCAGTGGTACTCTGGGCATCGAAGCAGCATTGATCGCGGCGAACATCGCGCCCGGGTCGATCCGTCGCAACATGGGTCTTATGCATCTGCTGCCGTTCTCGCCCGAGGCGTGGCAGAAGATGCGCTCCCAGGCAAGGGAGCAGCACCGAAGCGCTAGCCTGAAGATCGTCTGTTCAGACATTGATCCGCGGGTGGTCCGACAGGCACGGGAGAATGCACGTGCCGCCGGCGTTGACATTGCGGTGAAGGTGTCGGACTTCCGCGAGGTTAAGCCCATGCCATCGGAACTGCCAGGGGGCGAGCACGGACCTGTTATCATCGTCAATCCGGAGTATGGACTGCGTCTGGGCGACGAGCGTGCACTGCGCGGCGTGTACCACGACATCGGCGATCTGTTCAAGCAGCGCTTCAAGGGATACACGGGCTACATCTTCACAGGCAACTTTGCGCTGGCCAAGGAGATAGGCCTGCGATCATCCAGGCGTATGACGTTCTGGAGTGCCGACGTCGAGTGCCGCCTTCTCGAATTCGAGCTCTATGAGGGAACGCGCAAGAGCTATGGGTCGACTACTTCAACTCGTACCAGCGACGGGCATCCGTCTTCATCTGCACCAGAGAACTCCTGAGCAGATACATCATGTGTCCGGCCGGATAGTACGTCATGCTGATGTTCGGACGTAGCGGTCCCGGCAAACCAAGATGATCGAACGTGTACTCTGTTCCGTAGAACGGCGTGGCAAGATCATAGTACCCGTTGAGTACCCATACGCGCAGTGCCGGATTCATCTGCATGGCATTGCGAAGGCGCGGTGCTACGTTGAGGTATTCGTTCTGCACGTTGGAGTAATCCCATGGCCAGACGCGTCCGGTGAGGACTTCATAGGGAAGCGTTGTCGTGACGTTCAGCTCACGGGCCAGGTAGTCGTTGATACAGGTGGAGAAGCAACCGGCAATTGTCGGATGATGCGACGGGTCACGCTCCATTGACTCGCCAAGCCGGTCCGAGATCGTTCCGGTATAGCGACTGTCAAAACGGCCGACCACCAGCCCCTTGTCACGCAGCAGCTCCTGACAGAATCGGAAGATCACGGGACGGAGTTCTGCTTTGTCGATGTACTCCGGGGAGAGCCCCGTGAAGCGCGAGATCCTGTCGATGATCGAACGGCGTTCGGTATCGCTCATCGCGCTGCCCTTCATCAGGGCAAGAGTGTAGTCGCCCATGGCAAACTCGCGGGCGCGGGAAACAACGTCTTCGAGCTTCAGTGCCTGCATCTCGGGACCGAGCTTCTTGTGGTACCATGCCGTTGCTGCATAGGTCGGTAGGAACGTCGCAAACGGCAGGTCGTTGCCGTCGGCAAAGTCAATACTCTGAAAGTTTAGAACCGCGCTCACAAGGATCACGCCGTTGAGATACATTCCGTAGCGATTCTGAAGATGCTCGGACATCGCACTGGCCCGTGTGGTGCCGTAGGATTCGCCGATGAGATACTTCGGTGAGGCCCAACGCTTATTGTCCGACGTCCAGCGACGGATGAACTCACCAACAGATTCGATGTCCTGGTTGTAGCCGTGAAACTGCTTGGCGTCCTTTTCGTCACTGGCGCGGGAAAACCCCGTGCTCACCGGGTCGATGAAGACCATGTCGGTCATGTCCAGCCATGACTGATCGTTATCAACCAGCTTGTAGGGAGGGGGCAGGGTGGAGCCATCGTCGTTCATGAGCACGCGGCGTGGGCCAAGAACACCCAGGTGCAGCCAGACACTCGAAGATCCGGGTCCGCCATTGAACGAAAATGTCAGGGGGCGCTGCGCCGGATCGGTAACGCCGGTCTTTGTGTAGGCGATGTAGAAGACCTTGGCCCGTGGAGTCCCATCTTCCTTGACAAGCGTCAGGTGACCAGCAGTGGCAACATAGTCGATCTTCTTTCCGTCGATCGTCACGCTATGCTTGGTCGTAACCGGTTTCTGGAAGATCGCGATCTCGGTCTTTGTCGAATCGGCTGCTCGTGACGCAGGCGCGGACAGCGCAAGGCACAAGGCAGCTAGAAGCAGTGTCGGCAAGCGATTCATGCAAGGTCTCGTGTTGTTTCTTCGTGGATGTACTTGGCCACCTCGGTCATGCTGCCCGTTTCACGGAACACCCGCAGCTGACGGTCGGCCCCGGAGCCGTTTTCGAGGATTGTATGGATGTACTCGATATGCTGGCGCGAGCCGAGTTCATCGACAACGTCATCGACGAATTCGAGAAGCTCGCGGATCAGGTCCCGTGCCGGCATTTCGCGCTGGCGTCCCCAATCGATAAGGTTGCCATCCAGACCATAGCGCACGGCGCGCCACTTGTTCTCCATCAGCAACGACCGGCGGTAGGTGCGGAACGACAGGTTCTTCTCGTAGAGGGAGAAGAGCTTGGCGGCAACTGCCTGGCAAATGGCGGCGATAGCCACGGTCTCTTCGATACGCATCGGCAGGTCGCAGATACGCACCTCAAGTGTTGGGAAGAACGGATGCGGACGGATGTCCCACCAGATCTTCTTGGCATTGTCGATGGACCCGGTTTTGATCAGAAGACTAACGTAGTTCTCGTACTCACCGTAGCTGGAGAACGCATCGGGAAGGGCCGTGCGGGGGAAGCGTTCAAAGATCTTCGAACGGAAGGACTTCAGCCCCGTATCAATGCCTTCCCAGAAGGGCGAGTTCGTGCTGATGGCAAGGATGTGCGGCATGAAGTATCGCATCTCGTTCATCAGCTGGATCTGCGTCTCACGGTTTTCGATGCCGATGTGCACGTGCATGCCGAAGATCAGCAGCGAGCGTGCCAGTACCTGCATATCCTCGACAAGAATGCGGTAGCGCTCGTCGGGGTAGATCTCCTGATCCTCCCAGCGGGCAAAGGGATGCGTCGATGAAGCGCCTATGCAGAGACCGTTTTGAGAGGCCAGACCCGAGACAATACTGCGGATCTTGCGGACCTCATTGAAGGCCTCGGTGGTGTTCTTGCAGATGCCCGTTCCGATCTCGAGCATTGATCCGTGCATTTCGGGCTTGATGTGTTCGTGCAGAACTTTTTCGCCCTGCCCCAGGAGATCGAACTGGATATGGGACTTGAGGTTGAACGTTGACGGGTCGAGCACCATGTACTCTTCTTCGATACCAAGAGTAAAGCTCGGTCGTTCATACGGATTGGCCGGATCGAACCAGATACCGACATCTTCAGCTGCCATGAAACACATCCTTCTGATTGGTGGTCGAAGATAGGCAGTCGGCCTGCCGACTGCAACGAATCGCCCAATGCTTCGTCGTATACTTGCCTTATGCCACAACTCAGTATCGAAGGGAATGGACGCCTCGAGCGCACGGCCATTTACTACAACGGTCAGCAGCTCGACCAGGTCCGGGAAGTTTTCATCCACATCAGTGAGGACGGGGACTTCGACGCGCTGATCATGTACGTGGGTGCTGATGGTCAGCACTACACGAAGAACATCTTTGCGGACTACCTCGACAACATCCGCACCGAGCCCCCTGGTTTTTCGGAGGAAGAGGCTGCATCGCTGCAAATGCTCACCGTAGACAGCGATGGGACGCTGGAGTCGACCCTACTTGTTCGTAACGACGAGGAGCAGCAGGGCGTGGTTCGGCTCTATGTGCACATCAAAGCCCCTTCGGTCGAAGAGGGTAAAGGATTGCGGTCCTGGTTTGGCGGAAAGAAGAACATTCCCGAGCGCGCAGAGTTTGCCGCCGAGATCACCTATCGAGAAATTGACGGGTCGCTGACGACCGAAGGAGTCTTTTGACAATGAAACGCTTTCTTGTGCTCTCAACACTCGTGCTGGCTCTGCTGGCGTGGGTCATCCCTACCGATGCTCTGGCCCAGCGCCGTGGCGGTGGTTCATTCGGTGGCAGTCGCGGCGGATACGGCCGCAGTTATGGCCGCAGTTACCGCTCGCCCAGCAGCGGCCGCTCATTCGGTGGGTCACGCTCACGGCAGACTCCGCCCCCTTCGCGCACTGCGCCTGGTTCGTCCTCTCCAACAGGTCGGTTCGGGTCTGCCCCAACTTCGCGAAACTCATTTGGCGGCTCACGCATGAACCGTCCGGCCGACTATACCGGACGCTACGGCGCACCGCGTGCCACACAGCGCCAGAGCTTCCGGGGTCCGGCCGGTACCACGACCAACTACGTCGTAAACCGCTATGGTGGCATGGGCGACGGGTTCATGATGGGATACATGATGGGCAGCATTCCCTGGTACTGGTCGATGCCGTTCCACCCGGCCTTCTATTTTTCGCGTCCATACACGCATGCCAATCCCGATGGGTCGGTTGGCGTCTATCCGCCAACATTTCAGTGGGGCACGCTGATCATCACGCTGCTCGTGGTAGGGGGCTTGCTGTTCATCGGTTATGTGTGGCTGCGCAACCGTCGTCGACGTATGGCATATACGACATCCGGGACGATGGCCGCGTCGTATGACGATGACCAACGTCCCGGAGCACAAAGTTCGTTTATGTGATCTCACCGCTGGACATCCGTTGGCCGCTGCGATCCTCAAAATGACGCGGCGCAGCGTGACTACACCACAATCGGGTTTACATATGCTGACGAAAAAATAACTTGCTGGCGTCGAGAGATTTTCGTAAGCTGAGGCAATCATTGTTAGAATCAAGGGGAGTTGTAGCGTTAATACCCCCCCCCCCCCCGGAAAGAGCTAATTGCTCGCTCGGCGCACGATGTGTTGTGTTTGCCGTTGCAGGGTTTCTGCTTGTACTTGCATGTACCATGCAAGCGACTGCGCAAAAGCCGAGATTGAAACTTCTTGACTACGGTAAATGGGGCGATTCAATCGGAGTAAAATGCCGCCCCGGGCCCTTGTATATCGACGATACTCTTGAAGTTAAGCCTGGAACACTTGTAGACGACGGCGAAATTTATTCCACAGATAGTTGGTTCATGAGTCATGCATCAACGGTGGCCGACGTTGATCGATTCCGTGAACGCAAGGTGGATACCATTGACGTGGGTTCATGGGAGTTTTTCGACGATAGCGTTCGCAGTCGCCTTCAGGATGCCATGGGCAAGTTGGGGAGATTTCGGCTTGTCTCACGCGGTTCGATGCGTTTTTTTCGTAATCCACGATTGTATTACCAAGTTGTCTTCGACGAACCCGTAAAGTATGCCGTCGCCGAAGCAACGTTTGAAGATGAAGGCATCTACAAGTACCCACAGTTTTCGTTCGAGGGCGTGCTTGCCTGCCTTATTCCGGTAAGCGTCGATAACGACTCATTCAGCAGTGCACCTTCCAGGCCCACCGCCGTCAGTCATGGGAATATCCATGTGACGGGCTTTCAAGGCCCATACACACTCTACGACATCAGCGGCCGGATTATAACGCACGGCGAGCTCTTTCAAGGCGATGAGAACCGGGTCTTGCAGGTCAACCCTGGCGTGTATTGTCTACAAAGTGCAACGAGTGTAAAGACTTTTATGGTTCTGCCGTAGCATCAACTTCGAAATTCGCTTGCGTGCCCGATGCGGTGCTCTCTCGTGAAGAACAAGGTACCAACGTAGCCATCGGCGGTAATCCGTGGAACGTCAGCCAGGGGTATAACCGAGTGTGCGGCATCGAATACGAAACATCGAAATGTGTATCTTTCAGCATTGATGGGAAGCCGGTGTTTGGAAAGCGCAGGCTAGAAGACTCTGAATCAACTGCTGGCAGTGCATACGTGCCAATGAGCACGGCTACATACGTCTACGAGCAGGCCACGGCCACCGTCGATGCTCTCGGTCGTAAGATACACATGGCCTGCAACGGCACCCCTGCAGAAGCCTCCTATGAGGTATACGGTGTAACAGGGCAGGCACTGGTCGCGTCGAACGTGCCAGAGCTTTTTACGCATCTGCAGACCGTCACACCGGGTATATTTTCGCTGCGCGTGTACAACCCGCAAACCTCTACCTGCTCGGTACTGATGCTTGTTGTTCGATGACGCATGTTTCCCAACCAACGCAAAATTTGCCATGTTTCAAAGGAGCTGTTATGAACTGCATACGTACCATTCGCTTGCTGGCCACCTTATGCACCGTCTTGCTGCCGATTCTCCTGCCCAGCCACGCATTGGCGCAGCGGAAGCTGGTGCCGGTCAAATGCAATGCCGAGGAGTTGGAAAATGGCTTGGTGTGTCTTGACTCTCTTTTTGTTGAGGAAGGCACTGTTCCGCCGGATTCGTGTGAGAGGCTCATGTTTTGGTCTGAGGGTCGGATGGATGATCTTCTGTGGAGACTGCTGTTCACGAATATTCACATTTCCCTTTCCTTCACAGGACAGGACGCTTATGTGGATGAGTTTCGTGAACTGAACAAATCTAAAGGTGTAATTGACAGTTCCAATGCCTACCTGCTCGACGCACAAGTGCGTGCGTTCGTAGCGTTACTGCAGGATGAAGTCGGTTTTGATCACGTTGTGGCTAGAGCTATTACACCCAGAGGAACTAAGACTCCTCCTAGGTTTCATTGCATTATCCCGAATCCGCGGTATTACAACTACTGGAAGGTGAAGCAGTTGTGGGCATTGTCGCGTGGCGCGGACACGACAGATCCCGCGGCTGTTCTGGCTTCTCAAAGAGGAACCGACCCTTATGGTATTACTGTAATGGAACTAAATCTAGCCGAGCCATGCGTTGTTTTTGTAAGTGTCAAAAACGATTCACTCAGCAGTGCACCTTCCAGGCCCACCGCCGTCAGTCATGGGAATATCCATGTGACGGGCTTTCAAGGCCCCTACACACTTTACGACATCAGCGGCCGGATTGTAGCGCACGGCGAGCTCTTTCAAGGCGATGAGAACCGGGTCTTTCAGGTAAACCCCGGCGTGTATTTTCTACAAAGTGCAACGAGTGTAAAGACTTTTATGGTTCTGCCGTAGAACAAGCCAACGGGCGAGACTGCGTCTCGCCCCTACACGTCTCGCCCCTACACGTTTCGCCCCGACACGTTTCGCCCCTGCACGTTTCGCCCCTGCACGTCTCGCCCCTACACGTCTC
>JBEIIK010000076.1:0-10768 GCA_040380835.1 Ignavibacteria bacterium
GCACGCCTCGAATGGACGCCGACATTGGTCGATACACTCCGTGTGGACGGGGCGTCGTGGTTGCTGCGTTACGACACGCCGAGTGCGACCAATGACGACGATCGGGACGAGCTGGCATCGAGCCTTTCGATCACCTATGGACGTCGCATCTCGGACATCCTTAGCATGTCGGTGGGCGTCTCGGGTCAGTTTCTGCACCTCGTCTTTCTGAAGGGCTCGAGAAGTGCCCTCAACAACATCAACCGATCTCTGCGCTTAACGCCGTCATTTGTGCTGCATACCCGCACGCTGCAGATGCAGCCTCATTTCGAGATACTTGCCAACTACACTGCTTACGACTACGAGGGAGGCACCGCCACCTCGGCCCGGTCCTTTGCCTTCCGTCAGGTCTCCTATCGCGATTCAATCCGCTTGCGCCTTAGTGATCGCATCGCCGTCGAAGCCCCGATCCTCTTCCGCTACTTTGAGCGCTCGACGTTCCGATGGGCCACGTTTTCGGAGTCGCCGGAAACCGGAAACCTCGAGTACCTGTTCAAGCTGATGCTCATGGCTCGCCCCCTTGCGCACCTGGAAGCCGGCGCCGGTCTGCGACTCTACCTGCTTGACCAGTCAAGCATCCGCATTGGTGTTCCATCAGTCTCAACGGGCTCGTTGCACTCGGTCGGTCCGGAAGCCGTCGTACGCTACTCATCCTCCGGCGGCTCATCCCTCTCGCTCTCGGGCTGGTACGAGTTTCAGACCATTAATGAGGTTAATAAACGCAAACTCCCGAACCTGCTCCTGAGATGTGTCGTTGCGGTCCAATGACCAATGACCAATGACCAATGACCAATGACCGAATTCCGATATTGCGCCCATGCTTACGCTTCGGTTGCCCGCCATGATTGCAAGCATCAGGGCTGTCGGGCCGGCCCTATCGGGTCTGCCGGGGTGGGATCTGATGTCTGCCGGGAAACAGCATGATGTGCTTCTGGCCACGACCGAACTGGTGGTCAATGCCATCGTCCATGGTTCGAAAGGGGGCGAATCGGATTGGATCACGATAAAAGCCGACATCAATCCACAGGAAATCGTTATCCTTGTCGTCAACCAAGGTTCAGGATTTAACCATTCGGAAGTTGCTGATCCTACTATAGATGTGCATAGAGAGAGGCCGGGAGGGCGTGGATTATTTGTTGTCGGGAGCCTTGCGGATCTTCTCACGGTAGAATGTCAGGACGGGGAGTGTCGCGTCACCATACATTTCGCCTGCCCATGAAAAACTCATTGCGCCTGCTGCTGATGCTGCTACTATGGTGCGGGAGTTTGATTGCACAGAATACGCTGCCGAAGGATGCCATTGCAGCCTTCAGGGAAGAGGACTTTGTCCGCCATGTTACGTTATTAGCATCCGATGAAATGCTTGGACGCAATACGCCTTCTCCGGAGCTCGAGCGAGCCGCCGACTACATTGCCGATCAGTTTGCTCAGGTCGGTCTCAAGCCGCTTGGGAGTTCTTACAAGTTGCCGTACACACTGGTGCAGTCGAATCTTGACACCAACCGGAAGCATACAAACCTGATCATCACTAGGGATGGACATGAGCAGTCCTTCCGGCTCGGTAAAGACTTCATTCCGTTTGAGCAGACGGCCGAGGATGCCATCCCGGAAAGCCCCTTGACTTTTGCCGGCTTTGGTATCACGGCTCCCGAGTTCGGCTATGATGATTATGCTCAAGCCGATGTCAAGGGGCACGTGGTTCTGGTTTTTCGAGGGGAGCCCGAGGGCGCCGACCCAAAACGGTTTCGTGGTCCGGCCTTTACGCGTTACGCCTCCACCAGTGAAAAGATCCGTAACGCCCGACGCCACGGGGCAGTTGGTATCCTGCTGATCGACGCTCTACGCAGTAACCGGAAGCCGGTCGTTTCGGGCTTTATGTGGCCGTCATTGTTTCCAAAGGCACAGCGAAACGGGCGGGGTCTGCAGCTGACAGACACAGCCACATCGATCATTGCGCATCATGTTGGAGAATCCGTTTTTGCCGCTGCGATAGGTCCTCTGGACACACTTCGTGCCATGGTCGCCTCAATCGACGGCGTGTACACACCTCACACGCGCCGGCTCGAGGGAGTGACCGTTAGCACGGCAGTCAAAGTCTGGCCCGAGAGATATACGGTCCACAACGTGGCCGGTATGATTCCGGGCACAAAGTACACCGACGAGTACGTCGTGATGGGCGCCCATTACGATCACGTTGGTGTCGGAAGCCCAAATATCCACGGTGATTCGATCTTTAACGGTGCAGACGACAATGCGTCGGGCACGAGCAATCTGCTCGTTGCGGCCGCTGCCCTTGCTGGCTCTGATACACGCCCCGAGCGCAGCATCGTATTTGTTGCCTTTTCGGGAGAGGAAAAGGGTCTTCTCGGTTCCAAGGCCTACGTGGCGAACTCGCCCCTTCCCCTTGATAAATGCGTCGCGATGATAAACACCGATATGATCGGACGAAGCGAAGCAAACAAGCTCTCGATAGGGGGCAATGAACGTTGCCCGGATCTTGTCAAGATCAACGAGGAAGAGAACGCCAAACTGCCAGTCCCGTATACGCTGGCCTATGATGTCGAGCAGTACTTCTTTCGAAGTGATCAGGCATCGTTCGCAATGAAACGTATCCCGGTGCTCTTTTACTTCACGGGCGAGCATTCCGATTATCACAAGGTCACAGACGAAGTACATACAGTAAATTTCCGTGACCTGATGGGCATCTCCCGTCTTGCTACCTCCGTGCTCTGGCGCGCCGCCCACCTGCCCCGCACGACATACGTGTCAGCAGGATTCGAGGAATAGAGGGACGCTTCGCTTCGCGGGAATGACACCTCAAACCTCAAACCTAAAACCTCAAACCTCAAACCTCAAACCTCAAACCTGACCATATACTTGGCCATCATATCGAACTCGAGGTTCACGTGATTGCCGGTGCGGGCGTTGCGCAGGTTGGTCACGGAGAGGGTATGGGGGATGATGGAGACTTTTAGACGTTCTGACTCAAGTTCTGCTACGGTGAGGGAGATGCCGTCGATGGTGATTGATCCCATGGGGATGAGCAGGCGTCGGTACTCGGGGGCGAAGCGCACCCACATTTCCCAGACGGAGCCATCGTCGATGATCGCATCGATGATACCGGTTGTGTCCACGTGACCCTGGACGAGATGTCCGCCGAGGCGGTCGCCAAGACGTAGCGCTCGTTCGAGGTTAACGACCGCACCGGGCTCGAGTGAGCCGATGGTTGTCTTCTTCAGTGTCTCAGCGATGACATCGGCGCTGAACGTGTCCGAGCCAAGTTCGACGACCGTTAGGCACACACCGTTAACGGCGATGCTGTGATCGATAGCCGCATCTTCGAGAACGAGTGATGCTGAAACAACAAGCCGGCGTCCCGTTGGGGTGGGTGTTGTGGAAACGACCGTACCGGTTTCTTCAACGAGTCCCGTGAACATGGCTTAGCGCCCCCTGATAAACGTGGTTATCAACTCGATGTAGTTCTGCTCACCCATCGTTGCAGGGATCGTTGTGTGATTGGCACCGTCGATCGGACGGATGATGCGTGGCTGCGGAGCCAGCGCAGCAAGGACCTTTCCGTTTGCCTCATAGCCTACGAACGTGTCGCCCATTCCATGAAGCATCAGAATCGGTGCAGTGACCTTGATGATCTGTGCGCGGTTGTCAAACGCCCCTTCCATGAGATACCCGCCCGGAACGTTCAGGAGCGTACCGCTCTGGATGAGCGCTTCGCTGGAGGCAAAGATCGACTCAGTGATCACGACCTTCGGACGGTGCAGTGTGGTGGCGGTGTACAGACATGGGAAGCCGCCCAGCGAGTATCCGTAATCAACGATCTGCGTTGTATCAACGTCAGCTCGCGAGCGCAGGTAATCAAGGGCTGCCCTGGCATCCGACCGCAGACCTTCCTCGGAGCACGTGCCCGTGCTCATTCCGTATCCGCGATAGTCATAGATGAAAACATCAAAGCCGGCACGGTAGAGAAGTTCTATGCGATCCCAATAGGCTCCGATGTTATGCTTGTTGCCGTGGTGGTACAGAATAGTCGGGTGCGGTTCGACGCGCAGTGAATCAGGCTGCCGGACGAAGAATCCGTAAAGCGTTTCATTGCCGGACTTCAACGTCACCGGCGTGATATTAGCAGCAGGAATGATCTTTATCGATAGAGAATAGGCCTCGAGAGCCTGGCTGTTGAATAGGAAGCTGTCCATGGTGCAGCCGGTGGTCAGCAGCACGATCAGAAAAGAGAATGAAATGAGATGTTTCATAAAGCGATCATTCCTCCAAAGTAGATCCCAAATGAACCATTCCCGCCGATCGAGGATTCGCCTTCGAAGACACCGTTGCGTGTGTTAACGTTTGATGCCTGCCAGATGGCCTCGATCTGCAGGCGCACGGCATCGGATATCGGGAACTGATAGCCGGCAACGGGGCTTACGAGCGTCCGCATGGGTTCGGGCTGCACGGTGGCATGCGTGCCGACGTAGGCCAGCGACCGCTCTGTGATGGACCACGATGCGTTAACCGTAAGATTCGGGTAGAGCCTTGCCGGTGCCGAGCGGGCAAGGCTGGCAAATCCGATGAGCTGTGCGCCGATGGTGACCTCTGGCAGTAAGCCGTCCTGAGCCATGGCGCGCATGCTCGCTCCGACGTCAACGCCCGCCACACCGAAGGCGGCCACCGTTAGGTGAGCTTGTCCGTGAAGCGTCACATTATCCGAAATGCCGTAGGCATAGCCCGACGTCAGGTAGGGGATGATGCCCGTTGGGGATGAGCCAGGCACAACCGCACCACCAAGTGAGGCGGTGATCGCGCTAGCCCCCTTCTCGAGGACACGCACCGGCTGCACAGCCGAGCAGCCCCAGAGGAAGCAGATCACCAACGTCAGCGGCAGCTGAACGGCTACTCTATGTCGGGCATACCTGATACAATTGTCGCGAATTTTCATGCGGCCCGAAGATAAGGGTTGAGGTTTCGTAACATCGTGACATTATCCGTGGTTGATCAGCCAACCTGTAGTGTGAGAATACAATGGCCTTGTGGGTAGTATCGCCGGACGACATTCTGCTGCGTGAAGCGTTGCAGGCGGGGGCATCTGTGGATGTGATGACGTCGCTGACCGACGATGCCGTGATCGTCATCGTGCCCACGTCGGCTCAGCGTCCACGGCTTTTGCGTGCGTGGCTTCGGAAGCATCCGCAGCGTACGGCGCCAACGGTGATGACCATGGCACAGTTCGTGCGGCGCCTAGGCATGCAGGTCATGTCCGGCGGACTACGCATCCTGCACGAGTCAGCCGTCAATGTTCTGCTGCGTCAGGCCGCGGCGGATCATCCCTCGATCACTGCTCTGGGCATGCGAGCAGAGAGGGTTGTGCGCTGGGCCCAGCAGGGGCTGTCGGCGGAGAGTGTTGCCGCTATGGCAGAGAACTTGCCACCGGCTTCACGCCGTGGTAGGATTCTTTCTGACCTCGGGCATGTGTGGTCTAATCTGCATGAAGTCGCAGGCACCCGCGGGTGTGACCGCGGCACGTATGCACGGCTACTTGTCGCTACCATCTCCCGGCGATCGAAGGTGGACTTCCGTCTGGAAGATGGCCGAGCATCGAGGCGCCTGTTGATGCTTGACACGCACGGCATAACGCCCGTGGACCGATCGCTGCTCAAGGGGCTGGCCGAGCGCGGCTGGGATGTTGGCGTTCTCTTCTGTGATGAGCCCCCTGCCATTGAAGACCTTCCGACCAGCACCACTTCGGCCGATGTGCAGTGGCTCGTTGCCCATCGTTGGCACTCCGGTGGAGAGTCCCGGCAGGCACTGCCGGAAACCACCACATGCGTCACGGCACCCTCGCGCCTTGATGAAGTCCGCACAGCACTTGAGCTTATCCGTCAGGACGCCGAACAGCGACTCGACACTGGCAGCACGGTGATCTGCATCACGGGCTCGTCAGACTACCGGAGAATTCTACTGCAGCAGGCGCCGCTCATGGGTGTGCCGCTGGCCCTTGCCGATGAGCGCAGGCTCTCGGCCACACGGATCGCCGCCGCCGTGCGTGCCGTTTGCACTATTATCTTCGGCCGCTGGCAGCGTATTGACATTGAGCGATTGTTCGCCGATCCGCTCCTGGAGCGGTTCCGCTCCAAGGGCGGTACCGACGTTGTGTCCATTGCCCGACGTGACCGTATTCGCGGGGGACAGGGGCCGTCACACTGGCTCGAGCGCCTGGCGTGGGGCGAAGAGGCAACATGTCTGGCACGTGAGCGCGCCTCGATACATGGCACAGACGATGTTTGGTCACGCAACCGCGACGTCCGCGAGTACGTCCGTGCTGCATCCGTGATCAGCCGTCTGGCTGAGCTTCTCGAAGTTCCCGCATCGGGTCTGATGAGTGCACGAAGCTTTGTTCACCTGGTCGGAACGACCATCCTCGAGGACATGGGGCTTGTGGCGGCACTCGATGAAGCTATTGCCCGGAGGAGCTCCGAAGACTTCAGCATCGATGAACTGGAGGGGGCTGCCCCTTCCCGACTAAGAGACGTGCTGGAGTTCTATGGAGCGCTGTCGGAAGACCATGAGCTGGGCGATCTCCCGATCGAAGAGCATCTCATCCGCTGGTGGGGCATGGTCGAATCTGTCACGCTCCAGCAGCCTGTTCCTCCGGGCGTGCCAGTGCTCTCACCGGCTGAGCTGCGCGGCATTGATGCACAACATATCATCGTGCTGGGCTTTGTTGAAGGGGAGTTCCCGACGACAACGAAGAACCTTCTGGATGAGGAATTAATCCCCCAGGTTCTTGAGCGGCTCGACGTCGAAGCCATGGCCGACTGTCTGGCGGCCTCGCATGGGCGGCGGCTGACACTGCTCCGGCCAGCGCGTGTGGACGACTCGCCGACGATCACCTCTTCTCTGCAGGCTATGCTGCCGGCCAACGTCGTGCATCGTGCCGGTGAGAAGATCACTGTAGGACGTCCAGTACGCCGACTTCCCGTTAGCGATGCTTACCGTCTTACGCAGCAGGTACAGATCGGATCGCTCCGTCAGGGGGCTGCCGGGCCCCTTGCCGAAAAGGAGTTCGACCGGCGCATGAGTGCCTCACGTCTCGACGTCATGCAGCAGTGTCCCTTCAAGTACCTTGCCTCAAAGGTCCTGTTGCTGGATGATGTCTCTATGGACGACACCAGGCTTACTCCGCTTGAACGGGGTAATGTGCTGCACGAACTCATCGCCACATTCTTCCAGCGGGTGCGTCCGCTGGAGGTGCTTGAAGTGCCGACGGTCGAGGCTCTGCTGCAACGCAGGGTCGTGTTAGAACCACACCGTCGAGATGCCTACTGGAAGATCCTCCTGGCCCTGGTGGACGAGTATTCGCAGCGTCATGCCTGGACGCATACGTTCGCCGAGGCTGAACGTCAGGCGCTGATCGGCTCGGTCAACTCGCCCGGTCTTCTTCGTCGATGGCTCGAGCTCGAGATCCTCTATCAGCAGGAGACCGGCCATGCTCCGGCTCTACTGGAGCAAGTTCTCAACGAAGACATCACGATCGATATTGACGGAACGCGTTACGTCATTCCCGTCACGGCGCGCATTGATCGTGTCGACCTTGCGCAGAGCGGTTCAGGGGTGTCGTTCATTGTTGGGGATTACAAGCCTCGTGCCAGCAGCGGATACACCACGGAAGGGGTTCTCAGCGGAGTGATCTCACAGATGCCGCTGTACATCGCCGCAACAAGCGCATGGCTTGCGCGTCATGATGTGCCGCACGAGCCCCTTGCTGCCATGTACAGATCTTTCGGAACGGCGATCTACGAAACGAGTGACCCTCGCAACCAGATGGTGCTGTATGCCCCCGAGCTGACGGCGTGGAAAAGGTATGCCTCGGTAACAATCTCCCAGCGTCCGAAGAAGTACGAGGAGATTCTCGAACGCTCGCTGGCCGAACAGGTGAACCTAGCTCTTGGACATGCCGTCGGACTTTCCGAGTCCATCCGCTCCGGGTCGTTTTCCGTTGACCCTGTGAAGGGGGCATGCGATTATTGCCGCATGAAGGAGTTGTGCCGTATCGATCAATGGGGTCCGACCGCAGAACCACCGCAGGAGAATGCCGCATGAAGAAATCACGAGTAACGCCTCTGGCGGCCGCCAAGCTGCGTTGGTCATGTCCGCACAAGTTGTTGCCGTTTACGCATAGCACGCGACAGGTTCGCCCCCTGACGCGGATCGTCGGACAGGACCGGGCAATCGAGGCGCTTGAAATGGGCGCTCGTATCCGAAGTCAGGGTTACAACATCTGGGCTTCGGGGGTGGTTGGTACCGGACGCATGACCACCGTCCGACAGATATTGGACGAGGTCAAAGCCGAACGTCCGACGCTCAGTGACTTTGCCTATGTCCACAACTTCCGCCATCCGGAGAATCCGGTGCTATTGCGATTCTCGGCCGGCGAAGGACGCATCTTCCGACGCATGATGGATGAGTGCATGACTGTGATCCGGCGTCGCATTCCGCAACTCTTTGAGGAAGACCAGTTCCAGTCCAATCGCAAGAAGATCATTCAGGATTTCCAGGACAAAGAGAAGCGCGTTCTGGCGGAATTCGATCAGAAGATCCGTCCGACAGGATTTGTTGTCGGACAGCTTCAGGACGAGTCGGGAACACGTCCCGAGGTGTTTCCGGTCATTGAAGGTAAACCCGTTACCATCGACGATATCGATGAACTTGTTTCAGGGGGCAAGCTTACGCAGCAGCAGGCTGATCAGATCGTGCAGTCCTATTCAACACATCAAGAAGAGCTGACCGAGATTGGCCGACGGTCGATGCGTGTGCTTACGGACTTCAGGCGTCAGATTGCACAGTTTGATCAGGCCGCCGTGGGGATCTTGCTGCGCTCGGTGTTTGAGCAGTTGCTCTTGAGTTTTCCGCGCGATCGCGTCAAGACTCTGATCGAAGGGGTCACCGAGCACATCCTCGACAACGTCGATGAATACGTCCGTGTGTATCGTGCCAAAGAGTCGGGAGCAACAGATGAATCGATTGAAGAGAGTATCCGCGTGCTGGAGCGCCTGACGTCGGTTAATCTGATCGTCGATAACTACGAGACCATCACCGCTCCGATCATCGTTGAGACAGCACCTACGTACTCGTCGCTCTTTGGTACGATCGAACGACGCATGGACGCTCGAGGCTTCATCTTGAGTGACTTTACACATATCCGCGCTGGCTCGCTACTGCGTGCTGACGGCGGCTTTGTGGTGATGAATGCCATTGATGTGCTCAGCGATGTGGCACTATGGACATCGCTCAAGCGCATAATCCTCTACGGTCGCATTGAGATCCAGTCTGGCGATACGCAGATGTCGCTCACAACCATCAAGCCCGACTATGTCAACGTGGATGTGAAGGTCATTCTTCTTGGCGACCCGGCGGTGTACCTCGCGCTCTGGGCCGCCGATGAGGACTTCCACAAGATGTTCAAGGTGCATGCCGAGTTCGAAGCCGATGCGCCCCGTTCAGCTGAGATGATCCGTCATTACTGCTCATTCATTTCGCACCTTGCGGCGCAGGAGAACCTTCTGCACTGCGACCGCGGCGGTGCAGCCGCAATCATCGAATGGGCTGTGGCCTTCACCGACTCCCAGGACAAGATGTCGCTGCAGTTCAGCTATGTGGCCGACCTCCACCGTGAAGCCTCACACTTTGCCCGCATCAGGCGCTCGTCAGTTGTCCGGCGCGAACATGTTCAGCACGCCATCGATATGCGACACAAGCGCAGTGCCAAGGCCGATGAAGTGATCCGAGAGAACATTCAAAAGGGCCTCCTGCTGATCGATGTCAAGGGCTCGCGCGTCGGACAGATCAACGGCCTGACGGTTTACAGCTCGGGCATTGTTTCTTTCGGCAAGCCGGCTCGTATCACCGCCACCGTCAGTGCCGGCAACGCAGGACTGATCAACATCGAGCGGGAGGTACAGATGAGCGGCTCGATCCACTCGAAGGGCGTGCTCATATTGTCGGGTCTTTTGCGATCACTCTTTTCACGTTCGCAGCCCATTTCCTTTACCGCCAGCATCGCCTTCGAACAGTCCTATGGTGGCGTTGATGGTGACAGTGCCTCGGCAGCCGAAATGATCGCTCTGCTGAGTGCCATCTCAAACATCCCCGTCCGCCAGGACATTGCTATTACAGGATCCATCAACCAGAAAGGCGACATCCAGCCCGTTGGCGGCATCAACGAAAAGGTAACGGGCTTCTATGAGGTGTGTCGCGATAAGGGGCTCACCGGCACCCAGGGCGTGATCCTGCCGAAGCAGAACGTGCGCGATCTGATGCTCTCAGAGGAGATCATTGATGCAGTAAACAACGGTAAGTTCTTTGTGGTCGCCATCGATCGCCTTGAAGATGCGATCGAACTTCTGATGAACACCCCGGCCGGACACCGCCGTCGCGACGGCTCGTTCCCACCCGAGAGCGTCTTCGCCAAGGTGCAGACAAACCTGAGCGTTCTGCACGCAGCGAGTAAGAGTACGCCTTCGGCGTAGGGGGACGGCTTCGCCGAAGGGGGACGGCTTCGCCGTAGGGGGACGGCTTCGCCGTAGGGGGATGCTTCGCATAGATGGACGGCTTCGCCGTAGGGGGACGGCTTCGCCGTAGGGGGACGGCTTCGCCGTAGGGGGACGGCTTCGCCGTAGGGGGACGGCTTCGCCGTAGGGGGACGGCTTCGCCGTAGGGGGAC
>JBEIIK010000077.1:0-10753 GCA_040380835.1 Ignavibacteria bacterium
GTAAGCCCCTTGCTATTCGTTTGCCGCAATGTTGCGCACAGCCGGTGATCACCATCGTTGACCTACTGGGACGCAGTTTTCAGAGCACAAGGTGCGACGTGGGTGCGCTTGTCGGGGGCGATGCGCGGATAGAAACGTCAGATCTGACTCCGGGTCACTATCTGTTGCGATTATCCGGCCCCACGTGCACGCACGTTGTTCCGACTCGCGTAACACGGTGAAGCAAGATGGAGTGTCTTTTCGATTCGACGATCACATGGATGATCGTCGACACGCTTGCCGCGTTCTGTCTTGCCATCAATCCACACAATCCGTCCGAAGTATGGTGCTCACTTGAGGGTGGTATGATTCGGGTCTACGACGCATCTGACCGACGCATCGTTCGCACCCTGGTCGTTGATTCCTCCAACCCACAGGGACGCCTTACAAATATTGTCTTTGATCCGAGAGACAGAGGAATTTGACAAATGAATAATTACCAATTACCAATTACCAATTACCTATGACAAATACCCTCACCAAAGGCCGACATCAGAAGGCGCTCAATCGCATTGGCTTGTCGGAATGACGATTGACGAGTGCGCGCCTTTGAATATTTGCTGCTTGCCATCGTGATCATGATGTTGCATCAGCCCCTTGCCGCACAGTATGTGGGTATGGCATCCGTGTCACAGGGAAGGGCAACCACCACGCAGCAGAATCTGTACACGTGTCCGAAGGGACGCGTAACGAACGTCGGAACAGTCTCATCAAAGGACGGCAAGGTGTGGACGATGCCGGCGGCGGTGCGGTTCTCGGACCCCACGTTTCCGAAGTCATCAGACTTGCACAATGTGTGTACTGGTGTGAATCATGCCACATCCGCCCAGGCAGTTGCAGCGTTGTCACCTGCGAACATCGTGACGGTCGATCCGGATGGTGAACTGATCACCTGCTTCATCTTTGCCGACAACTACTTCGAGATGGCCATTATCGGCACACCTGTTGACAAGGACAATGTTCCCTACACGCAGTTCAACTCGTCGCTGCTTCAGTTCCGTGTGAAACGCCCCTTTACCACTGCCATTCATGCGGTTGACTGGGAAGAGAACCTCGGGCTTGGCACGGAGTTAAGCGGCTCTCCCTATCACGCCGGCGACGGAGGCGTCGTAGCAGTGTTCCGAGATGAGAAGGGGGCGATCGTAGACAACAAGCCGGCCTACACCAACTTCACGGACGTGTTCGACAACCCCGCCGCCGATGCGAGGTTCATCTGGTCGAGCAGCTTGATCCTCGACAACGAGATTCTGCTCCGTACGGTGGTTCCGGGAACAACATCGGTCCGCAGCAGTAAAGAAGGTAGTTCGCTACGCTTTGTACCCCGCAGCGGATCATTTGAGATCCAGGGTGCAGATGTTGAACCGTTTATAGATGTTTCTGTTCTTACGCCAGATGGCCGGACGATACAATCATCAACGAAGGTTGGTGCAGTAGGCATTGATGTATCCGATGCGCCGAGTGGAGTGTACCTGGTTCTTGCGCGTCAGGGCCAGCACCACACATCGTGGCTCGTTAACATCTATGACGGCGAGAGCCGGGCGTTGATCTCGTACTGATGCACATTATATGCCATTGGTGGCGCATTCAAGATGTTTTTGACTCTTTTATGCCTATTTTGGCGTATATGAAAATCGACCGATTCATGACGGATGAGGCTGTTTTGCAGATCATCGGGCAGCGCCTGGCAGCCATCCGCCTTTCGATGAATTTGACTCAGGGCGAGCTGGCCGAGAGGGCCGGTGTCGGACTGCGAACCATTCAGCGCATGGAACTGGGCCAGGCGGCAACACAGCTATCGCTGTTCTTGCGCGTCTGCCGAGTACTCGAGCTCATGGACAGGCTTGATATCATGATCACGGAACCCCCTGTTAGTCCGATGGAAATGCTCCGACGCAAGGGGCGAACACGGCGCCGCGCATCTGCTAAAAACGAGCCGCCGACCGACCACGTACCCTGGACCTGGGGCACGTGACGATGGTTGCAGAAGTCTTTCTGTGGGGCCGGACTATCGGCGCAGTAACGTACGACGATCGACGCCGGGTAGCTGCATTTGAATACGCACCCGAGTTCGTTCGTTCAGGGATTGAAGTTGCTCCGTTGGTGATGCCCCTACGCAACCGGGTGTATCAGTTTCCGGAGCTTTCCAGGCAGTCGTTTCATGGGCTGCCCGGGCTGCTGGCAGACTCATTACCGGACATGTTTGGTAACGCCGTAATTGATGCATGGCTGACGTCGCAGGGTAGACAGCCGGGCTCGATCAATCCTGTGGAGCGACTGTGCTATACCGGCTCAAGGGGGATGGGAGCACTGGAGTTTGCTCCGGCCCTTGGACCTGTTTCCAAGGGAACGAGGTTCGTTGAGATCGACAATCTCTCACGTCTGGCACATGGTGTTCTACAACGTCGGCAAGACTACTCCGGTATGCTCCTTAGTGACGAGGAACAGCAATCGCTGATGGAACTATTGCGAATTGGAACCTCTGCAGGTGGCGCGCGGGCAAAGGCGGTCATCGCGTGGAATCGATCTACCGGTGAGATACGGTCAGGTCAAACCGATGCAGAACCCAACTTCGAGCACTGGCTTCTGAAGTTCGATGAAGTCATCGACCCCATTCTTGCATTTGACGGTTACTCCCCAAGTCACGGTGCAGTAGAATACGCATACTCCCAGATGGCCGGTGCCGCCGGTATCTCAATGACGGAGTGCAGGCTATATGAAAGCAATGGGCAACGTCACTTCATGACGCGTCGCTTTGATCGAACACAGGATGGCCGAAAGATCCACATGCAATCACTCGGAGCGTTGGGTCACTTTGACTTCAATCGACCAGGAACGGTCTCATACGAGCAGGCCTTTACTATCCTGCACCGCCTTGGTATTGCGATGCACGACGTCGAGGAGTTGTTCCGGCGTATGGTGTTCAACATTGTCGCACGTAATCAGGACGACCACGTCAAGAACATAACGTTGTTAATGAATCGAACTGGCGCATGGTCGCTCGCCCCAGCATATGATGTTACATACAGCTACAATCCTGATGGGGTGTGGACATCACAGCATCAGATGCTGATCAACGGTAAGCGCGACCAGCTTACGGTGTCCGATATTGTTGCCAGCGCCGCATCTGGTCTGCTGAAGAGGGGGCGGGCAATCACGATTCTGGATGAGGTTGTTTCGGCGGTGCGTCGCTGGCCGGAGTTTGCCTCCCAGGCCGGCGTCACCGACGTCATCACTGCCGCCATTGGTAAGACGCATCGTACGGAACTGCCTCGGTAACCGTCACAGTTGGAACGACTCACTGCATCACCAAGAGTACCGGCTGAAAAGCAGGCCAGGATATCATCCTGCATTCTCCGCCGTCAAGATCTGCCGTGGTTAACAGTCGACCATCGACGGCATAGACGCGGACCTGTGCGCGCCGACCAGGCGCGCAGACTGTTGCGGATGTGCCGAAAACTGACCACGCCGACGGCGAGGCATGTTCGACTTCGCCCGAAACGCTACTCGGCAGAACGAGCTCATACGCGCCAACGTTCGTTGAATCTAATCCACGCTGGCGTCCGCCGGCATCGGACGCAACCCATGAAAGACGCGGTACTCGCCCCGTAAGCGAAGTTGTCACCTCCGGTAGCCACGAGGCCGGCTCCGTTAGAGGCAGGGAGGGGGCTACGATATTGCCAAAGGTTGTGGCGATACCCGGCACGGATGCTGACCAGTAGTTCGAAGGATATGTCATCGCCGGAACGGCTTCGGCCGGCAGTCGGATCCAGCGATTGGGGGCAACCAGGGATGGATCGACCGAGAAGATGTTGTTGGCGATGAGGACGTTGCGAATCTGTCTGTTGTTCGGAAATGGAACGCTGTAGACCAGGTTCACAAACGCCGTGCTCGTGTTGCCCTTCGTGGTCCACATGCCAACGCAGGTATTGTGTGCAAAGCGAACACCGCTGATGATCTGCTGCTGAGTGAACCCGATCGCCCCCTCCCAGATGTCCAGACATCCGGCCATATTCACAAAGACATTGTTGATGATGTCGATGTTCTGGCAGCGAAGTTCATTTGGACTTCCGGCCCAGCCCTCGGTGCTGATCAGCACCGCTACCATCCCTCGACGTCCGGCGGGGAACATGGTGGTGTCTTTGTCCGATCGAAACGTACACCCCTCTACCAGCACGTCCGAGCCGACATCGCAGTACACCCCCGGCGCCCAATTGTCGTAAATGGTGCATCGGCGCACTCGAACGCGTGCGCTGTTGTTGATGCAGACCGCTTCTCCCCAGTTACGGCCAATCTTGCATTCGATGACGTTCACATCACGGGCACCGAAGAGTTTGAGTGCGCTGCCAAACTGACCACGCATCCCCCGATCGTTCATGAGATTGGTGTGTGTGATCGAACACGATACGAGTGCAACGGTGTCGGAAAGAGGCGACCCATCTTCGCCGATGCGAACCCCGTGCGAGAAGGTGGAATCGACCGAGACGTCGGACAGCAGGACGTTCGTCGAACGTCGTTCAACACTTGTGCCGAGTCTGATGCCAAACTCATTGCTATTGACGATGCGAAGGTTCGAAATCTCAATGCCGCACGATGACGTCGTGATGACACCGTGTCCGGCAGGAACCACAACGCCGGCCGCGTCGAGAGTAACGTTGCCCTCACCGACAAAGCTGACATCCAGACGACGTTCACCGGCCGAGCCCAAGACGACATAGTCCTTGGTGTACTGGATGAACACATCCCGCAGCGCATAGCGTCCCGGTAGAAATCGGATCTCACAGGCCACACGCCCCTTCTCAGCTGACGTGAGCGCTTTGAGTCGGGCAATGGCAGCACCGAATGTTGAAAGGGGCTTTTCTCGGCTCCCGTCACCGGCGTCGTTACCATTAGGTGACATCACTACGCGCACACGCTGAGATTCTTCGGCAAGAAGAACCGGCATCGGCACGTCGCCGGATGGTTGGGCCTGCGTGCTGTAAGCGACCAGAACAATCAGCACAACGACGGCGCCGAGGGCTGATACAGGAATTAAACGGGGAATCATGACGTCAGAGCCAGGTGGTTTCACGGGTATCTTCGCATCTGTGGAATCTATCCATGTTCATCTCGCAAACCAAGGTCGAGCGGCACACCGTGCAGCTTGCCACGTCTGCATGGTGTTCTGCGGATTTCTCCTGGCAGCGTCATCTGTGCTAGCGCAGCTACCTTCTCTGGAGCTGGGGCTTCCCGTTGAAGGTGAGCTTGGCAAGGATGTCTATATCATCAACTACGTTGACCACGAGGCCGACACCGGAGCGATCCGCGATTACATGTGCGGACGTCAGACGTATGATGGTCACGACGGCACGGACTTTGCCGTGAAGTCCTTCCGGCACATGGACTCCGGCGTGCACGTGATCGCAGCAGCCCCCGGACGCGTCATAGCCGTGGTTGACACGCTGTTTGATCGTAATAAGCGGGTTAACCGTTCGTTGGGCTTTGGCAACTATGTGGCCGTGGAGTATCCGGGCGGCTACGTTCTGTACTACGCTCACCTGAAACGGGGTTCGGCACGCGTCAAGGTTGGTGAGAACGTAAAGAAGGGTCAGCGCCTTGGACTCATCGGATCAAGCGGCACCAGCGAAGACCCTCATCTACACTTCGAAGTCTGGCAGCGTGTTGATGCCTTTCAGGGGGCTTGCCTGCCCCGCCCCCTGAAATGGCAGGAGCAGCCCACGTATCAGACCGAGTTTGCACTCATCGACGCCGACGTTACAACGTGGCCACCATCGCTTGATACCATTCGCGAACGTCCGCCCCGGGCAATGTCCATCGCCAAAGGCGATTCGTCGATCACGTTCTGGTCACTGCAGCAGAACGTTGCGGCCAACGATCTGCTGTCAGCTACATGGCTCACGCCGGATGGCGCAACGTGGTTCACATATGAGTTCACTGTCACAGCCCCTTCCACCTATTACTACTGGTGGACCTGGATCCGGCGTCCCGAGGCCTCCGGTCAGTGGATGGTTGAGTACCGTCGCAATGGCGACCTTGTTGCTACGCGCCCATTCACGGTCGAGGCGATCGTTTCCATCGGCGAGCCACCACGTCAGGGGGCTTCCCTGCGCCGCATCGGAGACGTGCTGCGCTGCGAAGTCACAAACCCATGCACATTGTCGGTCTACGACCTGCAAGGCCGACTGCTGCTGCGCTCATCAGTCCCCGCTGGAACCTCTGCCCACATGATTCCATTCACCACGCCCGTGATCATAGATCTCTCAGACGAACATGGATCGGTGATGAAGACGATAGCGATGCCGTGACTACTGATTACTGATTACTGATGACTGATTACAGACGCAATTCCGCAATACAGGGACTTGTTGCTTCATGACCTGATCAAACGGTGCCTCAATTTATCTTCGACACCTATGAGTACACTCGCTCGACAATTGCCCAGCTATGCAACGGCCCGGTTGCTTGCCCTTTTCACGGTTATCTACAACCTTATTGAAGGGGGCGTCTCAACGTACTTCGGTGCGGATGATGAGACGCTTGCACTTTTCGGTTTTGGGATCGACAGCTTCATTGAGTCCGTCTCTGGCGTTGGTGTTCTACTGATGATCCGACGCATTGAGCAGCATAGCCCGACAAAGCGAACAGAAGCAGAGATATCAGCTCTTCGCGTAACCGGAACAGCGTTTTTTCTACTGTCGGCTATGCTCGTTCTCTCGATCGGTGCGTCCATTGCCTATGGACACGAGCCCGAGTCAACCCGGTGGGGCGTGATCATTGGACTGATCAGCATTGCGACTATGTGGTGGCTCGTATCACGCAAACGTCAGGTGGCGCGCGAACTCAACAGTGCGCCGCTGATGGCCGACGCGAACTGCACAATGGTCTGCATTTTCATGAGTGTGTCGGTTCTGGCATCCGCACTTGTTTACGAGTTGACGACGTTCGCTTATGCGGATGTTCTCGGTGCCGCGGCCATTCTCTGGTTCAGCATCTCTGAAGGACGCGAATGCTTTGCCAAGGCAAAGGGCCACGAGTGCTCGTGTGAAATTGAAGGATGAGGGTGGCTACAGGCTACGAGGTGCCGTGTAGTTCCGTCACTCGTCACTCGTGATTCGTCACTTGTCACTCGTCTTACGAGGCTGTCTTCTGCCAGACGGCAACGACGTCAGAGTTCGACGTGTCCTTGCGCTTTGATTCCGTAATCAGCACATCGAACGTGTCTTTGCGACTGATGGCACTGGAAAGCTTCATCGGGATGTCTTCGTTCAGTAGGACGGTTGTCTTCTTACCGGGTGACGAGTTGGTGAACAACCCAGCACGCACAATCGAGTGCGTTATCCCGCTACTGCGTAATGCATCAATGGCTGCCATGCGCCATTGAACGATGCCCGGTTTGATCATGCCCAGCACCGTCATAAGCAGGGACTTATGCGTCAGGCCCAGTGTGGTGAGATACACAAAACGACCTTTGAATCCGGCGGCTCTTGCCGCGGCCAGGACGTTCTGCAGACCCTCGAAATCAACCATGCGCACTTCTTCTTCGCTGGCGCGCCGGGGCGGAACCGCAGCGGTGTAGATAACGCGATGAACACCCTCGAATGCACGGGTGAGATCCGGTGATGGCTTTGTGATGTCACAGATAACGATCTCTGCGTTACTGGTTCCAAACAGCTGGACGGTTTTAAGTCGGTTTCGACCGATTACGCGAACAGGTTCATTACGCTGTAGAAGCTTTTGTGCAGTGATGAGCCCCGTTCCTGCGGTGGCTCCAACGATTAGCGTTACTGGGGCGCTGTCAGTCATTAAATCTGTCTCCAAGCGGTGATTGTGTTTCCGAGCGGGCTGTCAAAGACGAACAGCCTAGGGAAAAGTTTCGTGGGGCAGCGGATGAAACACCGTAATTGTAGATTCGCTCTATGGATATCTCACTTATGCCGGGGTACAAGCTGCGGGATTTGACTGCGGAGGAATTCTCTGTTTTGTACCGAGAGCGTGAGAGTCAGTACTTCACAATGAGCACGCGAGACGACATCGACACAGGTATGTCGGACCATGATCGGAATCTTGTTGTTGAGCGACGCAAGGCTTTTCCGGCAGCAGAACGCTTTCAATGGGGCATCTTCCATGGCGACGAGGCCGTTGGCTGGACGTTTGCACAGCAGTCGGATCACGATACACTGATCATGCGTAACACGGCCATCGATCCGGCACATCGAGGTAAGGGGCTATACACGGCGCTGTTGCCGATAGTGATCGAGCATGCTCGCCTGGGCGGTTACCAGAGAATTCAGTCAACACACCACACCGCAAACAATGCGGTGATCGTCCCGAAGCTCAAGGCCGGCTTCATTATCACCGGTCTAAACGTCAATGAGAAGTTCGGCCTATTGGTCACGCTGACGTATTTCCTTACAGAAGGCCGACATCAGCTCGCGCTGAACCGCATCGGGTTTCGGGGTGACCGATGACCAGCGACCGGTGACGAATGAGGTTTGTCATTCCAGCGAAAGCGGGAATCCAGGTGGAACCTAAACATCAATAGTAGCCCCGGGCTGCATCCTGAGCTGCGAGGTAGCGAATGACCGCCCGGGGATGGAGTTAGCGCAGCTGCTTCAGCCACGCATCGACCGGTTCAACGCGGACGTTGCCACGGACGAATCGTTCGTTGCCACGGTAGAGAAGTGTTGCATTTGCCTGCGGGTAGAGTTTGACGAACTCACTGAGTGACCGAAGATGTTCGGGTCGGACAACGCTTGTGTTCTTCACCTCGATCGCATCGAACGTCGTTGGGCCATAGACAATGAAGTCGACCTCAGCACCGGAGCGTGTTCTCCAGTAGTAGAGTTTGCGGCCGTCCCGTGCGTAGTCACAGAATGCCTTTAGGTGCTGTGCAACAAGTCCCTCGAGCGCATGACCCTGGATTGATGAAAGATCATCAAGGGGGCCGGTGGGACGTAGCGTGCGGAACATTCCCGCATCGAAGAAGTAGAACTTGGGATGAGAAACGAGATCGCGTTTGGCATGGTGAGCAAACACGGGCACACGATAGGCCAACAGCAAATCTTCGAGGGTCTCAACGTAGTTCTCGACGGTCTTGCGTTTGACGGCACAGTCTCTGGCGACATTGGTAACGGTCAGTATCTCGCCATGGGACAAGGAGATCGCCTCAAGGAAGCGCGCGAACTGTTCATCGCTCCTCGTGAGACCTTCGGCAAAGACTTCTTGCTGAATGTACAGCGACGCGTAGGCCCTTAGGGTTTCCTCGGGCGTTGGTGATTCGACAACAAGGGGAACGAGCCCACACGTTAGGGCCCGTTCAAGAGAGAAGTCATCTCCGAGTTCCGATGCGATATATGGGTGCATGTGTACTTGGAGTGCACGTCCACCGAGAAGGTTCACGTTACCTCGCCGGAGTTTGCGCGCACTCGACCCAGTAAGTACAAATCGAATACGCCGGCCCTCGCTGATCAGCGCGTGGACCACCTCCAGTAGAATGGGAAGCTTCTGAATCTCATCAATGACGATCGTTCCATCATCCGGAACTGCGGAGGCAAGCTCCCCTAAATGCTCCGGACGTGCAGCAAGATGGCGATGCACCTCGGGGTCAAGAAGGCTCACGTAGAGAGCTTCGGGAAAGGTGGACCGGACCCAATAGGTCTTTCCGGTCCCACGCGGTCCGAGCAGAAAGAACGACTGTTCCGATGGCAATAACTGCCGATTTCGACCACTAGGCATGCCGCAATATGGCAACTCTAATGCCATTTTGCAACGCATTGTGGCAACAGCGTTGCCATTTTGCGAGGTTTTTGAGTCCTTAGCGTCGTTTCAGGGCCACTTTGACCAGGGCGAGCATGACCGGGACCTCGATCAGGGGGCCGATCACGGCGGCAAAGGCCTGGTCGGACGAGAGGCCAAACACGGCGATGGCCACGGCGATGGCCAGCTCAAAGTTGTTCGAAGCGGCCGTGAACGACAGGGTGGTGGTGCGCTCGTAGTCAGTTCCCATGCGTCGACTCATCCACCAGCTCACGGCAAACATGATGATGAAGTAGAGCGTCAGTGGAATGGCGATGCGCACCGCGTCCAACGGAAGCGCAATAATGCTGGTGGCCTTCATGCTGAACATGATGATGATCGTGCCGAGCAGAGCAATGAGCGTGATGCGTCCGATGCGCGGCGCAAAGATGGACTCGTACCACTCAGCCCCCTTCGAAGCGGTAAGCACGCGCCGTGTGATGTAGCCGCCGGCAAGGGGCACTCCCAGATAGATGGCAACGCTCTCGGCGATCTGCCACATGGAGATGTTGACCTCCACGCCTGTCAGGCCGATCAGCGGCGGTAGCCACGTCATGAAGAACCATGCGTAGAGACTGTAGAACACCACCTGGAAGAGACTGTTGAACGCCACGAGTCCGGCCGCATACTCGCGGTCGCCACAGGCAAGGTCGTTCCAGACGATCACCATGGCAATGCATCGGGCAAGGCCGATCATGATCAGGCCCTGCACATATTCGGGCTTATCAGGCAGGAGCAGGATAGCGAGTCCGAACATCAGCACCGGTCCGATAAGCCAGTTCTGTACGAGGGAAAGAAGCAGGACCTTACGATCACGGAATGCTTCACCCATCTTTTCGTACCGCACCTTGGCAAGGGGCGGATACATCATCAGGATCAGTCCGATGGCCAGCGGGATGTTGGTCGTGCCCGACTGCATGGA
>JBEIIK010000078.1:0-10651 GCA_040380835.1 Ignavibacteria bacterium
GGATGATGCGGCGGTCTACGACCTGGGTGATGGAACGGGCATCGTTAGCACAACGGATTTCTTCATGCCGATCGTTGATGATCCGGTGGACTTCGGACGCATCGCCAGCGTGAATGCGATCAGCGATGTCTATGCCATGGGGGGGCGTCCCATGATGGCGATTGCGATCCTCGGATGGCCGATCAACACTGTTCCGGTAGAAGCCGCGCAGCTTGTTCTGGAAGGGGCTCGCATGGCGTGCATGGATGCGGGCATCCCGCTTGCCGGCGGACATTCCATTGACAGTCCGGAGCCGATCTTCGGATTAGCTGTAACGGGCAGGGTTGATCTGAAACATCTCAAGACGAATACTGGCGCCCGTGAAGGCGATGTGCTGTTCCTCACCAAGCCCCTTGGCATCGGCATTCTGACCACTGCACAGAAGAGGGGGATCCTAAAGCCGGAGCATTCCACGATGGCTCGCGATGTGATGTGCGTGCTGAATCGTGCAGGTGAAACATTTGGAACATTGCCATATGTGCATGCCATGACGGATGTGACCGGCTTCGGTCTGCTCGGCCATCTTCTCGAACTGTGTGAGGGGGCGAATCTGTCTGCAGAGATTGATTTCGATGCAGTCCCGTTGATCGACTTAGAAGTGCTGCATGATTATCTGGCGCAGAAGTCGTTCCCCGGGGGCACAACGCGCAACTTCGCATCCTACGGACATCATGTCTCGGAGCTTAGCGAGTCGCAGAAGTATATCCTCTGTGACCCGCAGACCAGCGGCGGGCTGCTGGTGTCGGTTGATCCGGCACATGCCGATGAGTTTGTCTCTCTAGCTCAGACGATGGGCCTCGAACGCCTTCACCCAATCGGACACATTGTACCCAACGGCGGCAAGCGCATAACGGTGCGTTAAGCCCCCTAACGAGGATCAGTCTTCCCAGTCGGCAATGAAGACGTTCGTGTCGCGCGTGCCGTTGTTGTTACGGTTGCTCGACCAGACGAGTTTCTTTCCGTCAGGCGAGAACATCGGGAAGGCATTGAACATGCTCTCCGTGGTGATCTGTTCAAGCCCCGTGCCGTCCTCGTTGATCATGTAGATGTGGAAGTCGTATCCGCGCTTTGACGCGTGATTGGATGAGAACAGGATCTTCTTGCCGTTCGGGTGATAGTAGGGGGGCCCAGTTGGCCTTGCCAAGCTTCGTGATCTGCTTGATGTCCGAACCGTCCACGTTGCACGTGAAGATCTCCATCTCCGTTGGGGCAACGAGTCCCTGCGCTAACAGCTCTTTGTACTCGCGTGCTGCGCTGTCGGTCTTCGGACGTGATGCGCGGAATACCAGCTTCGTGCCGTCGGGAGAGAAGAATGCGCCGCCGTCGTATCCGAGCATGTTCGTGACCTGACGCTGATCTGTACCGTCGATGTTCATTGTCCACAACTCAAGATCACCGCTGCGATCAGATGTAAAAACGATCTTATCACCATTTGGTGAGACCGTGCCTTCAGCATCATAGCCGGGAGTGTTGGTAAGCTTTTTGACGATCGTACCCACTTCGTCGGCAACGTAGATATCGTACGTTGGCAGTACCTGCCAGAGATACTTCCGATCGGAACGCGGCGCGGGCATCGGTGGACACTCCTGGCCTGCTTCATGGGTGCTGCCGTAGAGAACATGCTTGTTGTCTGGCATGTAGTACGAACACGTGGTTCGCCCCTTGCCGGTGCTGATAAGGGGCGGTCGGTACGCCGAGTCGCCGGCGGCCGCGATCGTCAGCGCATGGATCTGATCGCACTTATGCCCCCAACCGGCATAATTGCTCTGAAACGCGAGCTTTGTTCCATCAGGACTGAAGTACGCCTCGGCGTTATCTCCGCCGAAGGTCAGCTGTCGGATGTTCTTCAAGTGTGGTTCAGTGGCATGGACCTGAACAGCAAACGCGGCCAGGGCCAATGCAAGCCCCATACAGCGTGTAATGGATACGCTAAACATGGCCCGAAGCTACGAAGTCTCTGTATTTTTGTGCCCTATGTCACACAGTGATTCAACTAAGCGCGGGTTTGATATCCTGCGCGATCCTCGACTCAACAAGGGAACGGCCTTTACCCGACGCGAGCGCAAAGAGCTCGGACTGATCGGACTGTTGCCCGACATCGTCTCCTCCATGGAGATGCAAATGGAGCGCATCGAAGGTCACGTCGATTCCCTGACGTCCGATCTCGACAAGTACATTTATCTGAGCGACCTGCAGGAGCGTAATGAGTCGCTCTTCTATGCCATGCTCCAGAAGGATCCGGTAAAGTACATGCCCATCGTGTACACGCCTACCGTTGGCCTGGCCTGCCAGACCTTCGGGCGCATCTACCGTCGACCCAAAGGTATGTTCATCAGCGTCCGCAACCGCGGCATGATGGCCGAGGTCCTGCGCCATTGGCCTGAAAAGGACGTGCGCTGGATCTGCGTCACTGACGGCGAGCGCATCCTTGGTCTTGGCGACCTCGGAGCACAGGGCATGGGCATTCCCGTGGGCAAGCTTGCGCTCTATACGGCCTGCGCCGGCGTCCCACCGGATGTCACGCTACCGATCGTCCTGGACGTTGGAACAAACAATGAAGCGCTCCTCGAAGACCCGTTCTATATCGGCGTGCGCCAGCGTCGATTGCAGGGTCAGGAGTACGATGACTTCATCGAAGAATTCGTCACTGCCGTGCAGGAGGTCTTCCCCAAATGCGCCATCCAGTGGGAAGACTTTGCCAATCCCAATGCAAGCCCCATTCTCGAGCGGTATCGCCATCGGATCTCATCGTTCAACGATGACATTCAAGGCACGGCCGCCGTGGGCGTTGCCGGCGTCATAGCTGCCACCCGCATGAAGGGCGAGCGTCTGAAGGATCAGACGTACATGTTCCTCGGCGCCGGCTCTGCAGGTATCGGTATTGCCGAACTGCTCTGGCGTCTGATGATCGACGAAGGGTGCACCGAAGAAGAAGCGCGCGCCAAGTGCTGGCTGATGGACAGTAGGGGGCTGATCGTTGCCTCACGTCCGGATGTTGAAGGCACACAGAAAGCCCCCTATGCGCATGAACACGCCGATGCGGCTACGCTAATCGACGCGGTTCGTTCGGTGCGTCCGACGGTGCTGATCGGTACGAGCACCATTGCCAAGGCCTTCACGCAGGAGGTGATCGAGCACATGGCCTCCTACTGTGAACGGCCGATCATCTTCCCGTTTTCGAATCCGACATCCAAGAGTGAATGCACAGCCGAGGATGCCTACACCTGGACCAATGGCAAGGCGATCTTTGCCAGTGGAAGCCCCTTCAAGCCTGTTGAGATCAACGGCACAACGATCCACCCGGGTCAGGGCAACAACGTCTATATCTTCCCCGGTGTTGGCCTTGCCGCCTATGCCGTTGATGCCACGAACATCCCGTACAAGACCTTTGGAGTTGCCGCCCGTGCTCTTGCCAGCATGGTTGCTCAGGAGCAGTTCGACAAGGGGCTGATCTATCCTCCGATGTCCGACATTCAGAAGGCCGCAAAGGTCGTGGCCATTGCCTGCGCCGAGTACCTCTTTGATGACGGTCATGCCGGCATCGCACGTCCTGATGACGTGCAGGCACTGGTCGAAGGCGTGATGTGGAAGCCGGCATATTAGGATGCAGACCAAGCTCGATATCGCCCGGAACTGGTTGCCTCGATACACGGGTACGGATGTCGATGCGTTTGGTGACTTTATCCTGCTGACCAATTTCCGTGGTTACGTCGATGCCTTTGCCGAGAAGTTCAATGTCGAGGTCAAGGGGCTTGACCGCCCCATGCAGACAGCAACGCAGGGTAATCTGACGATCATCAATTACGGCATCGGTTCGCCAAATGCAGCCCTGATCATGGACCTGCTGGTGGCGCGCATGCCGAAGGGCGTGCTGTTTCTGGGCAAGTGCGGCGGACTTCGGGCCTCAACCGAGATCGGACACTTTATCCTGCCGATCGCTGCTATTCGCGGTGATGGTACGAGTAACGACTACTTCCCTCCGGAGGTGCCGGCCCTGCCATCGTTCAAGCTCCACAAGTTCGTATCTGATAAGGTGCTGATGTTCGGTCAGGAATATCGAACTGGCGTTGTGTACACCACGAACAGGCGCGTGTGGGAATGGGATGAGGCCTTTCGTCAGCGCCTGCAGGACCTGAGCTGCCTGGCCATCGATATGGAAACGGCAACGATCTTCATCGTCGGACACAAGAATGGCATACCACGCGGAGCACTGCTTCTGGTGAGCGATGTACCAGTGGTTCCGGAAGGGGTTAAAACCGAAGAGAGCGACAAGCGGGTGACAAACGAATTCGCATCGCTGCATCTCGACATCGGTATCGAGGCCATGCGAGAGATCGGCATCAAGGGCGAAGAGATCAAACATCTACGGTATGACTAACACTCGCTCCTTCGTCAGGGGGCTGATCATCTGCCTGACCCTAGCGCTGTCTGCCGCGGCGTCGCTGAATGCCCAAAGTGTCCTTCGCAGCGGCCCTATGCTGGGTCACGTTGACATGCGTGGCGCGTCGATCTTCGTACAGACGCACAAGCCAGCATCGGTGGCTATCCGTTATGTTGATTCGGCATCGAATGCGACGTTCACCACGCCGGCTATTCGCTCCTCGGATGAGCATGCGAACTGTGTCACTCTCCAGCTCGATAGCGTCGAGCCCGGCAGAACCTACCGATACACCGTGCTCGTTGACGGAGCAGAGGTGCGCCTTCCGTTTCCGACGGTCTTTCGCTCACGACCAATATGGAAGTACCGTGGCAAGACCATACCGAACGTTGCGATCGCACTTGGAAGCTGCCATTATGTGAACGAGCTCGGATATGAGCGTCTGGATTCCTCGGGCGTTGAAAAGGGCTACGGAACGCCAACCGAGATCTTCTCGTCGATCCTTGCGCGCCGTCCGGATGCCATGCTCTGGTTGGGCGATAACGTGTACATGCGCGAGCCCGACTGGGGCTCGCGTGCCGGCATGCTCAAGCGATACTCGCACACGCGGGCCTATGCGCCCGCACGGCCAATGCTGGCCAACGTTCCTAACTATGCCACATGGGACGATCATGATTACGGTCCGAACGATTCTGACCGCAGTTGGTGGATGAAGAGTACGGCACTGGAGGTCTTTAAGCTCTTCTGGCCGAATCCCTCATACGGGATCAGGGCTCAAGAGGGTGTTTGCACCAGCATGGAGATCGCCGATGTGCAGGTGTTCATGCTCGATGACCGCTGGTTTCGCAATGCCAATGACCGTATCGATCAGCAACGCCGTATCCTGGGTGATGCGCAGCTGCAATGGCTCATTGATGGTCTTGCTGCCAGCCGGGCAACGTTCAAGATCGTTGCCGTGGGTTCACAGGTGCTGAGTGACAACAAGAAGCGTGAGGGCTTTGAGCGCTCAAGTTTCGAGCGTGACGAACTCATCCAGACCATCACGAAGAACCAGATTCCAGGCGTGATCATCGTCTCGGGTGATGTGCACTTTGCCGAGCTTTCCAAGCGTGATCGCGAGGGTACGTACCCGCTCTATGAGCTGACCAGCTCGCCCCTTTCCGCCGGACTGAATACCAGCCAGACCTATCGCACCAACACGCTCAACGTCCCCGGAACAGAGTACGTCGGCCACAATTTCGGCCTGATCAGTGTTGAAGGGGCCCGCGGTGCCCGCTTGTTGACCCTGCGAATTGTCGATGCTAGCGGTAAGGACGTTTGGCTAAAGACATTTAACGAGAAGGAGCTGCGCTGAAAGGGGCTCCGTTACGTTGCCAAACACCTTGAAAATTCAAAGTCATACTTTCAATTTTCAAGGTATATTGCTGACGTGATAGACCGTCAGAACCGCAGAAACTTGATTCAGGAAGCCCTCGACAGGAGTCGAGTAGTGCTACTTTGCGGCGCCCGCCAATGTGGGAAGACCACGCTGGCACGGACGTTCGTGGGGGCAGAATCGATCAATTACTTTGATCTCGAGGATCCGATCAGTCTAGCTCGGCTGGACGAGCCAATGACAGCACTTGGTTCACTTCGTGGCCTTGTGGTGATCGACGAGATCCAACGACGGCCGGAGCTTTTTCCCGTTTTACGAGTGCTTGCAGATCGTACGGACAATGACGCTCAGTTCCTGGTCCTCGGGAGTGCTTCCGGAGCATTACTGCGACAGGCTTCAGAAAGTCTTGCCGGACGCCTCGAAGTTGTGCCGATGGAGGGCTTTGTAATTGGAGAGGCACAGGAGGTCTCTATCGACCAGCTCTGGTTGCGTGGAGGTTTTCCTCGATCGTTGATTGCCAAGAGCGATCAGGTCAGCTGGATATGGCGAAAACAGTTCGCCACTACTCTCATTGAAAGGGATCTGCCATCGTGGGGCGTGAATGTTCCCAGCGTAGCGATGTTTCGCTTCTGGCAAACACTTGCACATTATCACGGTCAGACGTGGAATGCATCAGAGCTCGCACGTTTGATGGGGTTGAGTCAGCCTGTCGTGCGTCGATACCTCGATATCATGACCGATGCGTTTGTTGTCCGCCAAGTGCAGCCTCTGCACGTCAACATCGCCAAGCGTCAGGTCAGGTCGCCGAAGATCTATGTCCGTGATTCTGGTCTGCTACACTATCTCCTTGGTGTACGCAGCCTCAAGGAACTCGTGGTCAATCCGAGGCTGGGTGCTTCGTGGGAAGGTTTTGCGATCGAGAATATCATCAGCATTGCGCGGCCAGATGCCTACTGGTTTTGGGCATCGCATGGCGGTGCCGAGATCGATCTGATTCTTGAGTTGGACGGACGGCGAATCGGCGTTGAATGTAAGCGCCAGGATGCGCCGCGAACAACGGCTTCGATGCATCAGTCGATGCAGGATCTTGAACTCAACTCGATACTGGTTGTGTATCCCGGCCATCGGTCGTACGATATCGCTGATCGTATTCAGGCATTGCCACTTGCGGACGTACACCGGATTCGTGACGTTCTGACGAATGGTAACTTTGCGCCGTGACACTCCTTGAGCTGATTGCTAAAACAGAGTTCGCGGTGCGGCCGATCATCGCGTATATCCCTCCGTCGCTTACGGTGCGGCTGTTCACGGCCGGACGCAACGCCTATCTGCCGCGATTTGCCAACGACGTTCCTTCGGCATCGTATGAGCCCCCTGCAGAGCTTGGCGTGACGGCATGGGGCTTGCGGTTCCGACTCCCGATCTGGAATGCAGCGGGGATGTTCAAGAGCGGCTCAGGATATGCAATGGTGGCCCGTGAGGGCGCTGGCGCCTTTGTTGCCGGAACGTCCACCTCGCGCGAGCGTGCGGGGAATATCCGTGACCACATCAAGTGGCCATCGACGCAGTATCCGTTCTCCCACTCGGCTGCAAATTGGATGGGCTTGCCTAACAAAGGACACGCGGCTGTAGCCGAGCGTCTGGCCCGCGAAAAGCACGTTGCCGGATGTCCGATGGGGATCAGCGTCAGCGCCGAGCCAGGACTTGAGGACCGTCTGGCCGTGCCGGAGCTGATCGAGGGAATGCGCCACTTTGAGGGCGCAGGTGTGGACTACATCGAACTCAACGAAAGTTGCCCTAACGTTGATGGTCATGCTCGGCATCACGGGCTCGACCCGGCGCTGCTGGCGCGACTTGATGCCGTTGCCAATGAGTTCCTTGCAAAGCGCAGTCGAACTCTTCCAGTCGTGGTAAAGCTATCCACCGACACAGCCCACGCTCAGATCCCGTCACTGGTGAGCGCTCTTGTGGAACGGGGCTTTGACGGAATGATCCTCGGCAACACCTCTACGCGCTATGCCGAGTTACGCCAGCACGTGCACAAAAAGGACCGTGCCATGTACGACTATTTCACGAAGCGATATGGAGGTGGTATCAGCGGTGCACTGCTAACGTCATCCTCACTTAGCTCATGCACCGTTGCCATGCAGACGGTGCAGGTGCTAGCCCCATCACATGAATTCCATGTGATCCGGTGTGGGGGCGTGATGACGCCACACGACATCGAAGAGTCACGCCGCATCGGTGTACTGCTCAACCAGTGGTATGTGGGCTACTTTGAAATGTTCGCCCGCCACGGACACGATCTTTACCGAGTGCTGTCCGATCGCATGCGATCGAGCTCGGTGCTGACGCTGTCATAGAACGACCGCAGATCTTTTGGTGTGGTTCCGTGCTCGCGCAGGCGTCGTTCGAATTCCTCGACGGTGTAGCCCGAAGCTTTGATGATCGAGTCAATGTGCTTGGCTGCCGTGGCTGAGTCAAGACCACCCTCCCGCTCAATGAGAACGCGTGCATAGGTGTTGGCAAGACGCTGACCCTCCTGCTCGATGTTGTCGCAGGACGTGACGAGGATGGCGCACAGACAGACGCAAGACCGGACGATGGAAGAATTCATGCAGTCTCCATGTCGTATTCGTTGATGATCATCACAAGTTCATTCAGCATCATGGCCGTGGCACCCCAGAGCGGAATCGACGGATGGACGTTCCAGTGGGGCACATCGACGGGAACACCCTGGATAATGTCGTTGCGCAGCAGAACGTTCCGTGAATCACGAAACTTTGACAGCGGAACAGTCAATATCTCGGAAACCTCGTCGACATTTAACTGCCAAGCATTGGGCTGATCCACGATGGCAACAACCGGGGTAACGGCACTCCGGGACGGGGGAATGTAGAGCGGGGACAGCTGGCCAAGAACCGTTACTCGCTCCGGCCCGAGCCCTATCTCTTCCTGTGCTTCTCGCAAAGCCGTTGCCACCGCATCCTCGTCCTCATCGGAACGTCCGCCCGGAAATGATATCTGACCCCGATGACTGCGCAGACCTTCACTGCGCACTGTCAGCACAGTTGACGGACCAACGACGCCGTTCATAACGATCGGTATCAGCACGGCGCTCTGCTTTGCGTCTGCCGGTGCCGGCAATAACCGTGAGAGTCGATCGGGAATGTCTGGCACAAATCGTTCATGCGCCTCGACTCCCGGCAGGGGGCTCCGCAGCCGGTTGATGAGCCACTGTTCGAGTTTCATGCTGCAAATCTCGACACTTTCCCGATGGCGCAGAATGTAATTTGTACCCATGAAAAAGCTGTCTGCAGTGCTCCCGGCACTTTCTCAGCCGATCTCGGTACGCTATGCGGTTGGTGGTGAAGACGCCACAGTAAACGATGTCTCCACAGACTCCCGCGGAATTGCATCCGGGATGATCTTTGTAGCCGTAGTGGGAACCAACTTCGACGGTCACGCTGCAATCGATGATGCCATAGCCCGCGGGGCTGTTGCTGTGATCATTGAACGGGAACCGCCAAGCCCCCTGCCGGTAACCGTGGTCTGCGTGCGCGATACTCGCCGCGCCTTTGCCGAACTGGTCCAGGAGTTCTTCGATCATCCGTCGGCGCCGCTACGGATGTACGGCGTAACGGGTACAAACGGCAAGACGACCTGTGCGACGCTTCTCGAGCAGCTTCTGACGCTTGAAGGGCATAACGTCGGCTTCATTGGAACAACAGGAAACCGTTACGCTGGTGCTCAACTCACAACGGAATACTCAACTCCGCATGCCCGGCAGCTGGCACAGTTGTTTCTCGACATGCGCTCTGCCGGTGTGGATGCGGTCTGCATGGAGGTGAGCTCGCACGCGCTGTCGCAGCACCGAGTTCTGGGTATTGACTACCGTGGAGCCTTGTTTACGAATCTCACTCGTGACCATCTCGACTACCACGGCACCATGCAAGAATATGCGCGATGCAAGAAGCTGCTCTTTGACGGACTCTCAACAGACGCGGCAGCCGTGCTCTGGGGAGATTCCGAGTGGACCCCGTACATGAAGCGAGGTTGCAATGCTCGTCATGTCATCACGGTGGGAAAGGGGGCCGATAATCATGTCCGAGTACAGGACGTGGAGCTCTCGATCAGCGGAACGACCTTCTCGTTGAAACGTCAGCGCAGCGACATCCCGAACATGCCCGAGCTGTGCGTCATTCATACGCGTCTGCTCGGCGAATTCAATGTTGCCAACTGCGCCCTGGTTGCCGTTCTCTGCATGGTCGATGGCATGCCCCCTGATCGCGTCATGTCGCACATGCGAGATGTGGCCGGCCCTAAGGGCCGCATGGAGGTGTACAGACTTCCGTCCGGCACAACAGCCATCGTTGACTATGCCCACACACCCGATGCTCTGGAAAGCGTCCTGAATGTTCTGCGCGATCTTCGGCACGGCGAAGGTGATTCCGGTAAGATCCATGTTGTCTTCGGCTGCGGTGGAAATCGTGACCGCGGAAAGCGCTCTGAGATGGGGCGAATTGCGTCTGAAATGGCAGATCACGTGGTGATCACAAACGACAATCCTCGTACCGAATCACCATCTGATATCATCGCTCATATCATGGGCGGAATCGATGGTCCACACCGACACCGCGTCACCATCATTGAAGACCGACGTCAGGCTATTCATGCTGCCCTTGATGCCGCCGGACCTTCCGACGTCGTCCTGATAGCCGGGAAAGGTCACGAAGAATATCAGATCGTTGGCTCCGAGCGGCTCCCGTTTAGCGATGCAGAAGAAGTGAGGAAGAGGATTACTGATTACTGATTACTGATTACTGATTACTGATTACTGATTACTGATTACTGATTAC
>JBEIIK010000079.1:0-10612 GCA_040380835.1 Ignavibacteria bacterium
ATGAGCGACGATTCCATGGACTGAAAAACGGTGGGTTCGATCCATGACGATCCGGCTTCGTCGTCGAACTCATCGTGGATCGGCGTGCGCTTACGTTTTTCGAGTGCATTCAGGCAGGTCGTATAAACGATGCGGTAGAACCACGTCGAGAACGTTGAGTCGCGGTTGAAACGCGACAGCGATCGGTATGCCTTGACGAATGCATCCTGCACAACGTCCCGCGCGTCGTCAGTGTTTTGCATCATGCGTTCGGCCAGCGACAAGGCACGACGCTGGTGCTGCCCCACCAGCACCGCAAAGGCCTCAGTGTCGCCCCCTACAATGCGATCGATGATCTCCGACTCGGTCAATGCTTCTCGAGGCTTGTGGCGATAATATGATAGACCGTCAGGGAAAGACCGGCAAAGAACGTCACGGACGTCAGGGCTACAAGCGGACGGTAGTCGTAGGAGAACGCATCCGGGAAGGTGGTCCACAGGATCATAGCTACACAGAGTCCGAGGCTCGTGCCGACGAGCAACAGCGCCAGGCGTAGGGCTCTGAACTTCCGCGTCGAGTCGAGCTCAGCAGCAGCACCGCGTGGGTCGAGCCCCTTTTCGATCATTGCCAGCTCGACGGCTTTGCGCGTTTCGAGTCGCTTCCAAATGAGGATGCCTGTTATCACGGCAAAGGCGATCGGAATAAGAGCGCTGAGAAACTCGTGAAGAAAAATCTCCTCGTTCCATCCAGGGGGCGGAGCAGACACCGTCTGGACGTGTGCCACGCCCGACGAAGCAGCGTCGCTAAGCGAATCGGCCGCCGAAGAAAATGCCCCGCGAACGGTATCTCCGGGCGATGCTTCCTGGGCTGACACCGGAAAGAGATAGCCGAAAACCATTTTCAGATAGTTATGCAACGTCATGAGGGAAAGGTTCATGGTGGTTCCTTCAAACTACACGTAGTGGCGCGGCCAATGGCCGTGTCACGTCTTTTGACCTCCTTCGGCCGAAAGGGTTTCAGTAAATTCGCTGCAATGTCTGCAAAGCGCATCATCATCGCCATCGACGGACCGGCCGGAGCCGGAAAAAGTACCACCGCACGCCGTGTGGCAGAGCATCTGGGGTATGTCTATATCGACACCGGAGCCATGTACCGGGCCGTTTCGCTGGCTGCACTGCGACGTGGCTGTGCCATGAGCGATGCAGACCTTGGCTCGCTGGCAGGGGAGTGCGACATCCGTCTCGAGCCTTCAGAAGGATCTCAGCGGGTGATGCTCAATGGCCAGGACGTTTCGCTGGCCATCCGTCAGGCTGATGTCACATCCGTTGTGAGTCAGGTAAGCGCCTTTCCATCCGTACGCAAGGCACTGGTCAAACGTCAGCGCGAGATCGGTGATGCCGGCGGAGTGGTAATGGACGGACGCGACATCGGCTCGGTGGTGTTCCCTCATGCCGAGGTGAAAGTGTTTCTCGTCGCAGGCACCGATGAGCGTGTTCGGCGCCGACTTCTTGAGGCGCAGTCAAGGGGCGAGCAGATCACGGAATCCGAGGTCCGCCGGCAGATCGTCAGTCGAGACGAGATTGACAGTTCGCGTCAGGAGAGCCCCCTGATCAAGGCTCCGGGAGCGGTGGAGATCGATACGACCTCGTGCACCATCGACGAGCAGGTACAGCGGATTCTGGACCTTGTCTCGTCATACCAATCCACGCACTCAATCGTCTCTGCGCACCTCGGATTTTGATATCCTGCAAGGAATGAAGTAATGAACGTTACCATCGACAAATTCAGCGGATTCTGCTGGGGCGTTGTGCGCACGGTGCAGATCGCCGAGGACCAGCTGGCCAACCGAGGGGCCGATGCTAAGCGCAATGTCTATGTTCTGGGGCATATCATCCACAACCCGAAGGAGATCCAGCGTCTGGCTGACAAGGGGCTGGAGACGATCACCGTCGAGGATTTTCCGCGTCTTGCACATAGCGGCGCCAAGGTGATCATCCGCGCGCACGGAGAGCCCCCTGAGACGTATCGCCAGGCCTGGGAACACGGTATCGAGATCGTCGATGCCACGTGTCCGGTGGTAACCAAACTGCAGGAGCGTGTTCGCAAGTTCTGGGATCAGGGCTACCAGGTGGTGATATTCGGAAAGAAGGACCACGCCGAGGTTCTTGGCGTGCGGGGCGTTGTGCGCGATGAGTGCGTGGTCGTGAAATCCGTCCAGGATGCGCTCGCTAACGTCCAGCTCGACCGCAAGACCGTGCTGTTCTCACAGACCACCATGGACCGACCAACGTTTCTCGAGATCCGCGATGCTCTCAAGGGGCGCATCAGCGAACTCATCGTTGATACCATGGAAGAGATCGCTACCGAATTCCACGTCAAAGACACCATCTGCGGTCAGGTAAGCGGACGCGAAGCCCAGCTTGCCGCCTTCGCCCAGCGCAACGACGTCATCATCTTCGTTGCCGGCCGCGCTTCATCCAACGGCAAGGTCCTGTTCGACGTTGCCCATGCCGCCAACCCACGCTCCTACTTCGTTGAAACAAAAGAAGAGATCGACCCCGCCTGGCTCGAAGGTGCCGAAAATGTGGGCATCTCCGGCGCTACCAGCACACCGCAGTGGTATATGGAAGAAGTGAGGGAGAGCTTGATGGTTACTGATGACTGATTACTGATGACTGATTACTGATTACTGATTACAGATTATACTGATTACTGATTACTGATTACTGATTACTGATTACTGATTACAGATTACTGATGACTGATTACTGATTACTGATTACTGATTACTGATTACAGATTACTGATTACTGAATTACGAATTGACAAACGACCAATGTTAGTCCCGAGCCTTGGGCCGGGGTACGAGCGACGATCGTCATTTCTGCGAAAGCAGGAATGCACGTCGCAAGCCCCTCATTGAGCTAACACCCAAAACCCAAAACCAAAAACCCAAAACCCAAAACACAAAACCTAAAACCCAAAAAGTGGAGATGCCGGGAGTCGAACCCGGGTCCGAAGTGAACGAATCGAAGCCTACCACGTGCGTCTTCGATCTACAGAGTCTTACTGTTGCGGTAACCGATCGACAGGTCCGCCTCAGCCAGCATCAGTGGTTTCTCGCGTTAGGTCCTGGTGCACGACTTCACGCCAGCCTGTTTGAGGGCAACACCGAGGCGGAGGGGAACAGGCACCCATCCGTTCGATGGCATAGCGGCCTAAGCTTAGGCGGCCATGCGATAACCGAAGTTATCGCCAGTTGTTGTTCGCCGGTTGTATTAACGAGCTCCACCAGCGTAGCTCGGCACGCATCTTCGTAAACGCTTCACCCCGTCGAGACCGTTACATCCCCGAGAGAGCGTGTACCAGGTACTTGGCACCGGATACTGACGCATCACAAAAGTACGACGACATTGACGAACGGTAGGAGACATTATTTCTTGCTGGGTGTATAGCGTAGGTGTTGGGTATATGGATGGATCCCTGCTCAGGGATGACAACCCAAAACCTAAAACCTGAAACCTAAAACCTGATTAACACCGTAGCGCCCAATCGGATACATGCGCGTAGATTCCGACATGCGAATCTGCTTCCTCTGGCACCAGCACCAGCCCGAATACCGTCTGAACGGACGTTTTGTCTTGCCGTGGGTACGGCTTCATGCGATCAAGGACTATACTGATCTGCCCCTTATCCTGGGGGAGTTTCCCATCCGGCATACCATCAACCTTGTGCCGTCGATGCTGGAGCAGCTTGATGCCTGCGCCAGTGGTGTGCGTGATCCGCTCGAGGAGCTGGTCGAGATCAATACCGCAGCGCTTTCGTATGAGCAGCATCGGGAGCTATCTCGCTGGCTCCAGACGCTTCGTGATCCGATGATGGAGGGTCTGCCGCGCCTGGCATCGATCGTTGCGCATCTGCGCTGGCATGATCATCCGGAATTATCGGAGCAGGAATGGCGTGATGCGATGGTCCTGTTTCACCTGGCCTGGTGCGGACCCGCCACGCGGCGGCGCAGTGAGCCAATCCGGCGCCTTCTGGAGCAGGGGGCTCATTATTCCGAGGAGCAGAAACTGGGGCTGATGCAGACCATACGAGATCTGGTGTCTGACGTTCTGCCAACGATGCTTGAGCAGTTTCGTGCGGATCATATCGACATCAGTATCACGCCATATCACCACCCGATTCTTCCGTTGGTGATCGACACCAATGTCGCTCGTGAGTCGATGCCTTCAGCACAGCTACCCGAACCCGCCTACAAAGCCCCTTTCCATGCACGACGTCATGTGCGTCGTGCGCTTGATGACTGGCAGCAGCGTAGCGGAACCGCTGCCTCGGGGATGTGGCCAGCCGAGGGGTCATTATCGATGGAAGCCCTGGAGGTTCTGGCCTCAAGTGGCGTTGCCTGGACCGCTACCGATGAAGGCGTGCTCAGGGCATCGGCAGGAGAGTTGTTCGTTCGCAGTGACGTGTACTTCCCGTACGAGGTCGCCACGACATCGGGCAGCATCACGGTGCTGTTCCGTGATCATGGACTCAGCGATGCGATCGGATTTGAATATGCCTCTTGGGATGCTGCAGCGGCAGCCGCCGATTTCATGCGCCGGCTCGAAGAACGACGTCAGCTGATCATTCAGGAGCAAGGGGCTTCAGCCCTTGAGCAAGCGGTGATCCCGGTGATCCTCGACGGTGAAAATTGCTGGGAGTTCTATCGCCACAACGGCGAAGATTTTCTTCGCGCGCTCATGCAGCGACTACAGGACGACGACCGGTTCAGATGTGTTACCTGTGCTGAGGTTGCTGCCTCCGGACATGCGCGACGTCTTGAATGGCTGCGTGCCGGATCGTGGATCAACGCCGACTTTGGTGTCTGGATCGGCTCACCGGCAAAGAATCTCGCATGGAACCTGCTTGGCCGGGCCATGCAGGTGCTGCGCAATGCCGGACATGATGATGAATCGGTTGCCGGTCATCTTGAAGTGCTTGAGGCATCCGACTGGTTCTGGTGGTACGACGAGCGACACCAGGCACCACACAAGGAAGAGTTTGACGCGACGTTTCGAGCGCGCCTTCGCAGGATCTTCGAGATGTGCCATGCGCCGGTGCCCGACGAACTTGCCCGTCCCCTTACGCATGCCTCCTCAGGGGGCGATGTTGAGCGTATGCCAGTGACCTTCGGGACGACGGCCATGCACCGCAGTGGAGCGATCGTACGCGATGTTTCGCTCGAATCATCTGATTCATGGCAGCGCCTGAGAGTTCGGCTCGAGCGGCGTCCGACTTTGGCTGAAGAACTGGTCGTGCAGGCCCTAGGCGATGATGGCATCGAGCGTGCCTGCCTGGTAACCGAAGAGGGGCTGCTCTGGCGCTCACCGCATCGCGATGAGAACTCAGAGTGGTTTGCCGATGACGAGATCGCCCTGTATGTGCATACGGCCCGGCACTGGGTGGTGTCGGTGACAGAGGAAGACAACGGCGGTCATCGGCGCACATCGCGCATTGAACTCAGTCTGGACGGCCGTCCGCATTGATGTCGAACGGCAGTACATAGACGTCCACGCGGCGGCTGTTGGGTGCATCATCGGCGACGCGGCGTCCGGAGATCATCTCCACGCCGCGGCCCACGATGTCGATGTGGCGCATTTCGCCGTCCGGCACCAGGATGGTGGCCTGCTCGGCCACAACGCGGGCGCGAGCGCGGGAGATTCGGCTGTTGAGCTCTGCACTGCCACTACCATCGGTCCAGCCCACCACGCGCAGACGCCACAGCGACCCCGTGCCGAGCTTGCTGCGCAGTGCTTCGAGAGCGGCATGACCCTCCGGCGGGAGAAGCGTGTCGGCCTTGGCAAATAAGATGCTGCATAGGGGCTTTTGTAGCGAGATCGCCTGAAATGTTATCTCACCGCCGCCATCGGGGGTTTCGTCCATATCAGCCTGCAGAACTTGCCAGTGCGGATCCGATCCGATCCTCGCAGGTGTGGCGATGGCGTCCTGGAACATGAACGTAGCCGTACCCGTGCGCGCATCCATGGGCCAGCCGCGCCAGTCGGGGCAGGTGTCAGGCGTCGATACCGCCCTGAGGATATGAAGACCCCTGACGATGGTGTCGGCGATAGCATCGCGGACGCTGACAACAGTGCGGACCATCGGCTTTGGGAGCAGCGGATCGGTAAGAGCGGCCGTGTAGATGCCCGCCCGCTCGGTTGTGGCATCCCACGATGTGAAGTAGATACGCGATGATCCGCACGGCAGACTGACCGAGGTTTCATCTTCGGTGGAATTGATGCACGAACCGAGGTTGACCGGGTCGCTCCAGCGCACCCAGGTTGTGTCGAGCCGGCGCGACATGTAGATGTCGGCCTTGCCCCGGCGGTCCTCACGTCCGGCTGATGCGTAGTAGAGTGTCTCTCCGTCACAGGCAAGCCACGGAGCACCGTCAAATGATGCCGTGTTGAGATTGTCGGCAAGGGGCACAGGGGCAGAGATCACCCCGCATGCGTTGTTTGTGATGCGGTAGAGATCGAGGTCTCCCTTACCGCCAGAACGTTCAAGGGCGACGATGATCGTCGAGCCGTCGTCGTTGCATGTAGCGTAAAAGTTCTTGCCGAGATCCGGCACGATAAGCTGATATGACACGAACGGACCCTCGGCCGTGGTTCGGTGAGCCAGCACAAGGGACATGGCCGCTGAGCCCTGCACAAAGCGTCCGGCAAGCAGCGCCCGCAGATTGTCAGTGCTGAAGCCGAAGACAACGTCGGCCCGGATGCGTCTACCGGTGCGGGGGTCCGTCACGTCAAGCTCGGCCAGCCGGGGCTCCTGCCAGCGTCCGGCGCGCTGCCTCGTTACCCACACCTGGTCGGGGTCGGCCGTGGCGCCGTCCGGATTATCGGGATGAAACTTCCGGTCAAAGTAAAGAGCTCCGTCAGCCCCCTGCACAGGCTGGGTTGCCGGCTGAAAGGCGTTGATGGTCTCGCTCAGCCGCTCCTTGCCGCATGAGGTGTCGGACTGGGCAATGAGAGCGGAGCTGCAGGTCAGCAGCAGGGCAACGGCGAGCGCACCCGATTTCCACTCGGCAATGACGCCTTTGATGACGTCCCACGTGTAGCCACGATACTGCAGAAAGCGCACAAGCTTATCCTCGGTTGAACGAACATCGTCCGACGTGATCATGCGCAGTTTCTTTCGTGCCACGGTGCGTGCCGCCCGGTGGGCATCGCCCGGATCGGTCTCGGCGGCAATGGCACTCTCGACGATGGATTCGCAGAGCCCCTTGCCCAGAAGCGTGCGGCGCATCATGGCAGGGGAAAGGGGCTTGCGCTGACGTGATGCGTCAATGAACCGCCGGGCATACTCGGCATCGTCGATCAGGCGGAACTCTGCAAGCCAGCGCCGCACATCGGCCGACTCTTCCTCGGTGGCTTCGGCCTTGTCGAGAAAACGCCGGATATCGCGCTCCGTGCGGGGCTTGTAGGTCGCAAAGCGGTACGCCTTCTGACGCAGGACCATACGCCGGTCCTCGACCCGAAGGCGACGCTCGAGCTCGTCAGACATTTCGAGCCCCCTGCGCAGCCCCAGTGCCAGTGCAACATCGATCGGGCAGGCAGCAAAGAATTCGTCGTCAACGAACACCGAACAGCGTCCGGCATTCTTCACATTCCGGCGGACGGACGTGATGACGCCCATCGGTTACTTTTTGCCGTTGGAGGGCGCTGCCGTGTCGGGAAGCTTCAAGGCTTGACGCACGGCGGCATCGAGAGCGGCATAGAGCGGACCGTTCTCGGTCAGCAGCTTGCGCATTCCGTCGCGACCCTGCACGCGCTCTTCGTTGAAGGAGAACCATGAGCCCGACTTGGCGATGATGCCGGTTTCGACGGCCACGTCGATCATGTCACCAAGGCGAGAGATGCCCTCGTTGTACATGATGTCGAACTCGGCCTCGCGGAATGGGGGAGCGACCTTGTTCTTGACGATCTTGGCGCGGACACGATTGCCCACGATGTCCTGACCGTCCTTGATGACATCCTTACGGCGCACGTCGATGCGAAGCGAAGCGTAGTACTTCAGGGCGTTACCGCCAGTGGTCGTCTCGGGGTTGCCGTAGATCACTCCGATCTTCGAGCGCAGCTGGTTTGTGAAGATCACCGTCGTGTTGGAGCGTCCGATGGCGGCGTTGAGCTTGCGCATGGCCTGACTCATCAGGCGGGCCTGAGAGCCCATCTGCGCATCACCCATGTCGCCCTCGATCTCGACGCGCGGCGTTAGGGCGGCCACGGAGTCGACCACCACCACGTCGATAGCGCCCGAGCGTACGAGTGTTTCAACGATCTCAAGTGCCTGCTCACCGAACTCCGGCTGCGAAAGCAGCAGGTTGTTGAGGTCAACCCCCAAACGCTGCGCGTACTTCACGTCAAGAGCATGCTCGGTATCGACGAATGCTGCCAAGCCCCCTGCCTTCTGCGCTTCGGCGATCACCTGAAGACAGACCGTTGTCTTACCCGAGGACTCCGGACCGTAAATCTCGACGATACGTCCGCGCGGTACACCACCGATGCCTATGGCGGCATCCAGCGACAGGCATCCGGTGGAAATGGCATCGATCTCGATCGGAGATGTGTCGCTCAGGCGCATGATCGAGCCCTTACCGAACTGCTTCTCGATCTGCTCGATGGCAAGCTGTGCTGCCTTGACCTTGGCATCGGCCGGCTTAGCGCCTGTTGTGTCTTTGGTTTCCTTGGGGGCTTTTGCTTCTGCACTCATGATGGGTATCCGTTGAAAATGTCGTGGTGGAAGGTGGTTGTCTGTCCTTCTTCGTGCAGCATCGGCATAAAAACATGACGCGCAGGCGAAAAAAATCTGACAACGGGCGCAAGTTACCGAGGGTCAGGGGGCTGATGTGACCCGAGTTATCAACACCGACGCGTCACGCTAGGGGCTGGTTTTGACTCGTGGAATCACGATGAAACGCTACCCATTCTTGCTTCCCGTGGTGATCACGGTTAGTTCTACCTGGCTGGCTACGGAACTGACTACGGGACTTGCTACCGCCGCCACGGGGCTGGTCGCGGCCGGCCTCATGCTGGGCGGCTGGACGTGCCACCTGCTCGGACGTTATGCCCTGGCCGTGCTGTGCTTCGGCATGGGGATGGGGACGTTCGGCGCTCTGCAGATGCGCCTGGAGCTGGGTCCGCCCGCGGATGCGCATGCCACGCTGTGCCGCCGCGGCGCGTCCACGGCGGTGCGTGCCGACGGCATGGTTGAGCAGGTGCTGGGACGGTCACACGGGTCGATTCGTTACGTCCTCTCGGGGCACGTCGATGCTTCATGTGCCCCGTGCGTTCGTGTGCGCTGCCTGGTGCGCCAGCGCCTGGCCGTAGGATCCGTCGAGGTCGGACAGCGGCGCGTTGTCACCGGAGTTATGCGTCGCCCCTTTCCACCATCGCTTGAAGGTGAGTTCTCCGAAGTCTCCTATGCCCGTTCACTTGGCTGCGCCGTGGTCATCGAGCGTGCCTACTCGCAGGATGTCGGACCGCCTCCGATGCACGTTGAGCTGTTCGAGGCCATGCGCTCGCACGTGCGCAATCGGTTGGCGTCGGCACTGGACGCCCATACCGCCGGCGTCTGTCTGGCGCTGGCCATCGGCGAGCGGTCGATGCTCGACCCGGACTCGCGCCGTGCCTACCGCCTGAGCGGAACAGCGCACATCTTCTCGGTCAGCGGCTCGCATGTGGCCATTATCACCTGGCTCGTCATGCTCCTCATCGGACGTCGTCCGGGGGCAATGATGGTGCTCGGCGGCTGCCTTGTCGTCATCCTCTACACGATGCTTGCCGGTGCAGAGCCCCCTGCCGTGCGCAGTGCCATCATGGGCATTGCAGCCATGGTTGGCCGACGTCTCGAGCGCGAGGTTGATGGGTTGCACCTCTTGATGGCGAGCGTTCTGGCCATTATCACAATCGATCCGCAGGCCTGCACGAGCGCGGCATTCTTTTTGTCGGTAACGGCCACGCTGGCGCTGATCGTTGGCGTGTCCGGATGCCGCGCAACACTGGAGCGGTGCATCGTTGCGCGCCGGCCCTGGAAGGCGTCACTGGCAAATGCCGTGGCCGTTTCGTGGGCAGCCACGCTCGGCGTAACGATCCCGGCGGCACTGGCCTTCGGGTCGATGGCTGTAATGAGTCCGCTTGCAAACCTTGTGGTGGTGCCGATGATGAGTGCCGCGCTGGTGCTGACGCTCGGGCTGGTGCTCATCCCGGTCGATGTCGTCGGCGTTGCACTTGCCTGGTGGCTGGAGATGCTGGTCCGCTCGGCCAACGCCGTTGCGCGGTTCTTTGCTGTGGACATTCTGCCCGGTGCTGCCCACGCCGAGGTGGTGCTTCTGGCTGTCGTGACAACCGTGGTGCTGCTCTGGCCTCTTGCAGCCCGCACGTGGACCTCGCTGCTGGTGCGCCTGGTCATGGGCAGCCTGATGATGCTGGCAGTTGCTGCTGTTCTACGCCTGGACGCCTGGCCACGTCCGCAGGTCAGAATAATCGAGCGCCGCCACGGGAGTATCGTGATTACGGGTGACGACACGCCGCGGATCTACCTGATCGGCGCCGCACCGGCAGCGCTTGACCATGCTGCCGTGGAATGG
>JBEIIK010000080.1:0-10287 GCA_040380835.1 Ignavibacteria bacterium
TGCGTCTCGCCCCTACGTCGTCTGGCCCCTACATCGTCTGGCAACGTTGTGTTCTAACGGGCGAGACTGCGTCTCGCCCCTACGTCGTCTGGCCCCTACGTCGTCTGGCCCCACGTCGTATTGACCTACGCATTGTGCCATAAAATAGAAGACCCCGCATGTCTGCACTCATGCGGGGTCGGGGACAGTGACTACGTGAAGTATGTCGCTGATACGGGCGATAATCCAGAACAGCTGTCCGAAGTTCCCGGAAAAACAAAAAAGCCGTCCTTTGGGGACGGCTTTTTTTCGAAAACATCTACCCTGTGAGTCTTAATACCGGTAATACTCCGGCTTGTACGGCCCCTTGACCTCCACGCCGATGTATTTGGCCTGCTTTTCGTTCAGAACCTCGAGCTGTACGTTGATCTTCTTAAGGTGCAGGCGTGCCACCTTCTCATCGAGCTTCTTCGGCAGGACATAGACCTTGTTGTCGTAGTCCTTAGCGTTCTTCCAGAGCTCAAGCTGTGCAAGGGTCTGGTTGGTGAACGAGTTCGACATCACACACGACGGGTGGCCCATGGCGCAACCGAGATTTACCAGGCGGCCTTCAGCCAGAACGATGATCTGGCGCTTGCCGACCGTGTAGAGATCGACCTGTGGCTTGATCTCGACCTTGCTCTTGCCGTGGTTCTTGTTGAGCCAGGCCATGTCGATCTCGTTATCAAAGTGACCGATGTTGCATACGATGGCCTTATCCTTCATGGCCTTGAAGTGCTTCTCGGAGATGATGTCGCAATTGCCGGTTGCCGTGACGACTATATCGGCTTCCTTGACGGCATCGATCATGCGCTTGACCTCGAAGCCGTCCATGGCAGCCTGCAGGGCGCAGATCGGGTCGATCTCGGTAACGATCACGCGGACACCAGCCCCCTGAAGTGAAGCGGCCGAACCCTTACCGACATCTCCGTAGCCGGCTACGACAGCAACCTTGCCAGCAAGCATGATGTCCGTGGCGCGGCGGATAGCGTCCACCAGCGACTCCTTGCAGCCGTACTTGTTATCAAACTTGCTCTTGGTCACAGAGTCGTTGACGTTGATGGCCGGCAGCGGTAACGTGCCGTTCTTCATACGCTCGTACAGGCGCAGCACGCCCGTGGTGGTCTCTTCGGAGATTCCGCGAATCTCACCTACGAGCTCAGGATACTTGTCAAGGACCATGTTCGTCAGGTCGCCGCCGTCATCGAGGATCATATTCAGTGGCTTGCGATCCTTGCCAAAGAACAGCGTCTGCTCAATGCACCAGTCGAATTCTTCTTCGTTCATACCCTTCCAGGCAAAGACCTGCACGCCGGCCTTGGCAATGGCAGCGGCGGCGTGATCCTGCGTCGAAAAGATGTTGCAGCTCGACCACGTCACCTCGGCTCCCAGATCGATGAGCGTCTCAATCAGCACGGCCGTTTGAATGGTCATGTGAAGACATCCGGCAATGCGGGCCCCCTTCAATGGCTTCTTGCCCTTGAATTCCTCACGCAGGGCCATCAGACCCGGCATCTCGGCTTCGGCCAGCTGAATCTCCTTACGCCCCCACTCGGCCAGTGCCATGTCAGCTACGGCATAGGAAAGGGGCTTATGGGCGATCGTGCCCTTGGCCACACGGGCCGGGGCTTTCATCATGCGGTCGAGTGGTCCGGCCGACTTCTTTGCCGAACCGTTCTTATGCACGCCATTCTTGGCTACGCCATTGGTAGCTGACGTCGGCAGTGTCTTCTTGGTGGTTGTGGTTGCCATTGTTGTGGTGGTGTGAATGGATGTCCGAGTGAAAAAACCGCTCAGGCCAAATGGGCCTACGCGAAGACCTGAGTAAACGCCGAAACAAGGTCCAGATGTTCCCACGGGAACTCGTGGCGACCAAAATGTCCGTAGGCAGCAGAGGCGCGGTAGATTGGCCGACGCAGATTCAGACGCGTGATGATACCGGCAGGCGTCAGATCGACGTTTTCAATGATAAACTTTTCGAGCTGGCGGGGATCGACCTGCGACGTGCCGTGAAGATCGGCGTTGATCGACACAGGCTGGGCCACGCCGATGGCATAGGCAAGCTGGATCGTGCACTCACGGGCGATCCCGGCTGCCACGATGTTCTTGGCCAGGTGACGTGCCGCATAGGCCGCCGAGCGGTCAACCTTCGTTGGATCCTTGCCCGAGAACGCCCCACCACCGTGCGGAGCCTTGCCGCCGTAGGTATCGACGATGATCTTGCGGCCGGTAAGCCCCGTATCACCGTGGGGACCACCGATCTCGAATTTGCCGGTCGGGTTGACGTGGAACTTCGTGTCCGGAGTGATCAGGTGTTCCGGCACAACGGCGTTGACAACGTTCTCGATCACGTCATCATGGATCCGGCTCTGGGCATTCGGCATAGGGTCATGCTGCGTCGAGACCACGATCGTGTCCACGGCCACAACCTCTCCGTTATCGCCATAGACGACCGAGACCTGGGCCTTGGCATCCGGACGCAGATACGGCATTAGCTGGGGGTTGTTCTTGCGGATATCGGCAAGGCGCTTGACGAGCTGGTGCGAATAATGGATTGCCGCCGGCATGAGCTCGGCTGTCTCCGTGCAGGCATAACCGAACATCATCCCCTGGTCACCGGCACCGCCAGTATCAACACCCTGGGCAATATCGGGCGACTGTCGATTGATGACATTGATCACCGAACAGGAATCGGCTTCGAAGCGATACTCGCCACGGTCATATCCGATCTCGCGGATGACGCTGCGAACAAGCTCCGGAAGGTCTATGTAATGTGTTGTCGTGATCTCGCCACCAACAACGATCATGCCCGTCGTGGCAAAGCACTCACAGGCAACCCGTCCGGTGGGATCATTGGCCAGCACTTCGTCGAGCACGGCATCGGAGACTTGATCACAGACCTTGTCGGGATGCCCTTCGGAAACAGATTCGGAGGTAAAGATGTACTTCATCGGTCGCAGGGGTTGTTGTGTGGAATGTTGAAAAAAGGGAAGGGGCTACTGGGACAGACGCACAATGCTTCCATCACCAATATTGATCGAGGAGAAGCGACCCGTCACTTCGGCGTTTTCGCCGATGATCGACTGGTCCAGAGAAATGTCGGCAACCGAGGCGTTATCACTGATGATACTGTCGCGGATGATACTATTGCGCACCACACAGCCCTTCGAGATCGACGCATACGGTCCGATGACGGAATGCTCGACGATGGCCGACGGATCCACGTGAACGGGTGGGATGAGCACGCACCCAACGGGTGCCGATGGCATCTCACCGCGCTGTGTAAGAAGAAAGCGGTTCGTCTGCAACAACGTTTCCGGCTTGCCGCAGTCGTACCATCCATCAACGGGAAAGGTTGTGAACTTCTCTCCGGAGTCCACCATGATCTGCAATGCATCGGTGAGCTGGTATTCGTCCTTCGTGCGGATGTTCTCAGCGATCAACCGCTCCAGGGCGATACGCAGGCGAGACGGCTGGTGGATGTAATACAGACCGACGATGGCCATTGTCGAAACGATCGTCTCGGGCTTCTCGACAAGGCGTGTGACAAAGCCCCCTTCTTCGATCACCACGCCAAAGCGACGTGGATCATCGACGTGCTTGACGCCGAGCGAGGAGAACTGACGCGTAGCCAGCACCGACAGGTCAACATCAAAAACCGTATCGCCGAGGATGATCAGCACTGGCTCGTCACCCAGTGCCTCGCGCGCCGTCCAGATGGCATGCCCCAGACCGAGCATCTCTTCCTGCTGCACAAAACGTGCATCAAGCGAATAGTTGTTGCGCACGTAGTCTTCAACGAGGTCACCCTTATAGCCCGTTATGATCGTGGCCGTGGTGATACTCTGCTCGACGAGTGAGTCGAGAATGTGACCCAGAATCGGCTTGCCGGCCACATTCACAAGCACTTTCGGAAGTGAATGCGTAAAAGGGCGCAGACGTGTGCCGATGCCGGCTACCGGAATGATGGCGTGCATTGCGGCAAAGATACGGGCAATCGGCGTTCGGAAAGGGGCTAGTTGAGCCGCACGACCTGTCCGGCACGAAGTGTGGTGCCGTTTCGCAGGGCCGGATTCTTCCGCCGTATATCAGCCACCGTCAGACTGAACTTATCGGCAATACCCGCCAGCGTGTCCCCCTTACGCACACGATAGGACTTCGGACGCTTGAAGGACGCCGTCGCAGGCTCCTGCACGGCTGCTCGCCGCCGCGGTGATTCCACTAGCAGGATCGTTCCGGGCTTTACACGGGCAGTACGCTTGATGTGATTGAGTTCAGCAAGTCGAACAACGGTCATCTGATAGCGGCTGGCGATATTCTTGAGGTTCTCGCCACGCTTTACTGTGTGGCGTTGCGTACGCACGCGCGGCAGTTGCTCCAGGGCCGTCGTGGACTCCTCGGTCGGACGCGACTTTTGTACGCCGGAGGGTGTGCCAACCACAAGAGTATCGCCTACACGAAGTGCATCGCGGTCGTAGGGGATATTGTTCCAATTGCGAAGATCGGCGATTCGCACATTGAACTTGCTGGAAATGGCCGACAGGTTGTCGCCACGCTCAACAACATACACAGCCGCTACGCCCTCGCGCATGCCGCGCGAGCGGCTCTCGGGTAACACAGACGTGTTTGCCGGTGATGCATTAGAGGCTGCGGAGGTGTCGCCCCCTGACCTGGATTCCGAAGAAGCTGCACTGCGGGCCAGATCCGATGATGCCGAGGCGCTAACGCTGCGTACCGGAACGCGCAGGACCGTACCGGACTTGAGCCGTGTACGGTACCCCGTGATAGCGTTGATCTCCGAGAGTTCCACAAGCGAAACTCCATACGAGGTGCTGATGCTCGAAAGCGTCTCTCCCTTGGCCACCGTGTGCGTAAGATAGACCTGCTTTTCATCATCGCTGAGCGCAGCATAGCGTCGCATGAAGTCCTCACCCATGCCACGATAGAGCTTCAGTTTGTACTGCTGCAGTGGGGGAGTGCAGCCGCGAACCAACTCCGTGTTCAAAGCCCGAAGTGAGTCAAGTGAAAGCGAGGCGCACTTGGCCAGGGCCGTAAGACTGACGGGCTCATTGATGGTGACCGTTTCATACTCGTAGGGAGCATGGAACTTTAGAGAGTCGTCCGGAAATCCATACTTGTCACGGTTTAACGTGATAAGCGTAGTGGCGATGTAGAGTGGTACGTACTCGCGTGTTTCCTTCGGAAGAAACTCACGGATCTGCCAGAAGTTGGGCTTTTCTAATCCGGACTTGCGAATGGCGCGTCGCACGCCCCCGGCACCGCAATTGTATGCGGCTAGGGCAAGATGCCAGTCACCGAGATCGTTGTAAAGGTCTTTCAGGAAGCGCATCGAAGCCCGCGTAGCCTTTTCGGGATCGCGCCTTTCATCCATCCAATAGTTGACGTTCAGGTCGTACTCCTCGCCCGTGGCCCGCATGAACTGCCACATTCCGACGGCTTTTGCACGGGACACCGCCTGTGGGTTAAGGGCCGACTCCATCATGGCAAGGTGAACGATCTCCTCGGGCATCTGCTCTTCCTTGGCGATGCGCTTCAGGGTCGGAAACCAGCGCCCCGTGCGTTCGATCCATGTCTTCATGAACCGACGTCCACGACCCTCGGCCATGAAGGAGAGCTGGGGCTGGACGTATTCGTTGAAGGTCAGCGGAATGGTCGTCTGGGGAATGTCAATCAGCCCCGTGATCGCTGTTGGTGAGACCGTTTCAACGGACGTCTGGCGGGCATCGGCCTCCTCAAACAACCGGTCGCGAAGGATAAAAATCGACGTGTTGGGGTTGAGGTTGTCGATGCTCTTGACGTAGGTCTCGTAGTCCTCGATCACCGCCTGCACAAGGTCTGTGAAGTCAGCATTGGACTCGATCTCCGGATACGTGGCCAGGTCGTTCAGCAGCGCAATAGCCGACTCGAATTCCTCTGCTGCCTTGGTTGTATCGGCCTTTTCGATAAGCGTCAGAGCGCCGAGATAACGCTGTCGGGCCCGCTCCATCTGGGTGGTGACCACTGGGTCCATGCGCACCTTGGAGGTTTCCTCTTCGTCGAGCTCGCTGAACTCATCGGGAAAGACCGGGCGGTTCCGGGCAGAGTCAGGGATCGATGCCGAGGGGGCAAGCGCGCCGTCCGAGCGAGTATCCCGGGGTAGGTCCAGATCGCCGGCTCGGGCCATCCCTGCGACAAGCAGAGCCGCAGTCAACAGGGTTGGCAGATGGCGGTATGGCGGACAAGGCATGCGTACTCGGTCGGGTCAGGCGGTGTCGAATGGAAGCGCGGTAAATATACCACGGCCCGGCAATGGACGCCAAACCCTGTGTTTCATTGCTGTATGAACGGAAGTTCATACAGCGTATGACCTTAGGCTAGATGGGTCACTTCATCCCCGTGTCAATCCACGCCTTGATCTGCGCAATCGAGCAGTCATCCATCTTCTGGCTGCCCGGCGGCATCGGAGTATATCCGGAACCATGGGTTACCGTTCCGATCAGAAAGCCCGTCCGGGCCTGTGCTTCGACGGTAGCACGCACGGTCAGGTCGATCCCGGCGCTGGGACGAGTCCCGGAATGACATCCGTTGCACCTTGTGGTCATGATCGGAGCGATGGTGGCCGTATACGTCACATTGCTCGTGTTGCAACCAGAGTTATCACCCGAGCAGTCGCGGTTCTTAGCCCCTTCCCGGATCCATCGCTCAATGAGAGCGATCTGAGCATTCGTCAGCGATCGTGGAGCAGGGGGCATGCGCTCATCTGATTCGTCCGTGACAAGAGACTCAAACAGTGAGGAGTGGGATGGACTTCCCGGAACAACCAGCGACTTGCGACCCATGATCGAGGCATAGGACGTCAGATTGATGCCCTCTTTGGGCTTATCCGCATCATGGCACTCGGCCATGGTGCAGTTGGAGATCAGAATCGGCAAGACATCCCGTGTGAAGCACACCGTTGAATCATGGCTTCCTGTTCCTCCCCCACCGTTGCCTGTGGTGTCTGTATGCCCGTTGCCAGTCGTATCCGGGTGATGCGTGGTATCGGTCTGCTCGGTCGTATCGTGGTCATCATCCCCGTCACGGTGATGGAAGGGGCCTTGCAGGTAGTCAGCACACGAGCCGACGAGTAGCAGAAAAGCAACAGCGACGATAACGGAAGCAAGTCGGTTAGTCATGACGGTTTCCAGGACTGGGGTGTTTCACTGGCGTACCCACGCCAAAGATTACTAAAAATATCCCCTTTCGCTGTTCGGTTACAAGTCTGCAGTCAAAAATCTCAGGGCGGCGATCGACTCGCGTGCCATGACTTCCCGGTACAGACGTGCGCTGAGCAACCGACTTCTCAGATGCTGCTCCGTGGCGTTGTCGCCATGTTCGCGACTCATCTTGACCAGAGTTTCCATCCAGTGCTCGTCGTGGGCCCACTCATCTTCGGCACGTCGAAGGTGCTCAAGTTGATCGGCATAGCGCTCGTAGGCGGCAAGTACATCATGCGTCATGGTATCCTCGCAAGGTAGGTATTGAAGAAGGCTGTGGATACTTCTTCGAGCCCCCCGACGAAAAAACGTGACGGTGCTATCTCACACGAATCGCAATTGTACCGTCAGGAACGCGGCGCACATGAACTCCCGGAGTGAGAGTCTCCTCGACAGAGCTTTCCAGAAGCCGGCCCAGAAGGTCATAGGCATCAATGACAATGGAGCGCTCAACGTCAAGGCTTAGCACGACGCGATGATTTAGGACGTCGAGAAAATGCTCCGATGGAGAACTGCTTTTCGGATCGAGCACCGAGAGCGGACCGTCTTCCAGGCGTCCGCGAGGCACAAGCAACTTACCGGCAAATGCCGGATAGTCCGGGCCGTAGCGGTAGATCTTAAACACCATGTTATTGCGCGGCGTCTGCCCCTGTGGTGTTATGCCGGAGTTGGTCACGGGGCTCACGTAGCGCCACACTTCCTGAAAATCCGGAGTTGACTCTACAAATGTGCCCGAGGGCCCGAGACACGAGAGCACATTGCCGTTGGGAAGGAGCGTTGCACCACTGATGTTCTGTGCATAGAACCGGTTGGACAGCGTCTTCGGGTACAGCACCCTGGGTGCAGCGGGTTCAAATGCCTTTTTTTCAGTCCGACGGTACGTACCGTCGTCGTTGCGTGGCAGTTCAATGAGATCAGACGAAGACGCGTTACCTCCCGGGCGTCCGTTCCCGTTATTGAAGATCATAACAAAACGGTCGTCTTCAAGCCAGCGCGCGTCGTGCTGACCGAATAGAGTCTGGTTCTGTACCGTGCCAGACTTGTAGTTCATGGGATTGCCGTAGCGATAAACGATGTCTCCGGTCTTCCGGGAAATGATCCATATCTCATTCAGGTTGTGAATGCTGATCATTACCTCATCCCGCCTGGCATTGTAGCGCAGCGCGTTGGCATGCAGCCAGTCAGAGCGTGTACCGCCGGCATTGATGTCGATGCGGTTCGGACTATCGGCAACAACTCCATAATTCGCTTTCGATGGATCGACATCCTGGACCATATGGTCCCATGATGACCATGACCAGACCACTTCACCCGACGTTGGGCCGGTGCGGCGGACTTCGATCACCCTCTCCGACCAGAGGGCATTCTCGGTCAGGCGAGACGTCTGACGTCCGGCGGCTATGGCTTCATCGCGTGTGTGACTCTCCCAGACCAGCAGCATGATGTTACCATTTGGCATGATCTCCACGTCATGATGCTGGCGCGCCGTCGGCGTCAGGTGCGTGTATGACCAGACCTTTGCTCCCGACCAGTCGTAGAGCTCGACCATACCGCCGGCACCGCCCCCTTGCATCCACTGTGATGGTTGATTGGCAGTGCGCAGCAACGATCCATCCTCGAGCAGCATCACGGCCTGTCCGGGTCCAAATCCGCTTTGCCAGGTCTTAACGACCTGACCGTCGTTATCGATGAGGTATGTCGTGGTGGATGTTACCGGCGCGAAAAGCGTATAGCCCTTAAAGGACCGGGACGCGTCGTGACTGATGAGGCCGACGGTGCGCTGTGCAAGGCTCACAACAGAGCCCCCGGCCAGCAGGAGAGCAATGACGAGGTAATGCATGTCGAAATTTAGGGGAATTCCGACCTGATTCCCTCAAACAGGGACTCGTTACCACCGTCGGCACGATCATCAGCTTAGTATCTCAGAATGGCTGCCGCACCGGTTGTCGTGGGCATCACCGCAGAAGGCAGAACGATCACTGTTCCCCCGTGACGAAGCACGATGCGTGCGATGTCATCGAGCAGGTCATTGACGTCCGGCACCAGCAGATCATCGAAGATCACTTTCCCGGTCTCTTCATCGATCTTCCCCGGCAATTCCCGTGAATCCTCCACGAACAACGTGTCAATGCGACCTTCCACGGCAGCCCTGGCGATCGCAAAGACCCCGTCAATGCCCTCTGCATGTCCGGCGGCCTCCTCGTAGGCCTCGATCAGCCCCCTGCTCTCAGCGATCGTGTAGGGCTGCATGGTCTGCCAGGCTCGTTCGACAAGGTCGCGGAGCTCGATACCGAACGGGTTGACGACGATGCTGCTTTCGACGAGCCGGGGATTACGGCTGATACGGTGGAAGAGTGATGCCTGCTCGGGCAGTCCCGCAACAACAAGCGGAAGCCCGCTTGGACGCGAGGCGATATCCATGACGATGCGATCGACCTGGCGAAAGAATCGCTCGGTGTCTTTGTCGACTTCATCCTCAATGGTCGTATGCGGAACAATTCGATCCGTACCGCCGGAGTTCGAATTGCTGAAGCCCGGATCGCTCAATTCATCGCCCAGTATCTCATTGATCAGCAGCAACGGTCCAGTCGGAAAGAGAACTTCCTCCAATCCATCGCGATTGCCTACAAACAGCTGCGCAGACTCCCTCGTCAGGCAAAGGACATGATAGTCCTCCAGCGTCTGCAAAAGCCGGAAAAGGGGCTTGACGTGGAAGTTCTCAGCCACCACGGCAATCTCTGGCACCGAACGGTCAAGGTGCTGCGTGATAAAGACACCCGGGGCACGGAAGATCGCCACGCCCTGACGTCGGGTATTCCAGAACGTGTCGTCACGCTCAAGCTGACGAAAGGGCATCAGCAGAGTGGTAACCTCGTCGGACGAAAACGACATCTTCAGCGAGTCGTTCAAGTGACGCACCAGCTGTCGGTAACGCGTCTGATCATCCCGACGCTCCGGCTGGGTCCGATGGGTCGGCAGGTATAGACTCAGGCAGGGCTTGGAAGTGACCGAA
>JBEIIK010000081.1:0-10105 GCA_040380835.1 Ignavibacteria bacterium
ATGCTGCGGCGCCTGAAGGGCCTCTCCGCATCCGTCCGAGCCAAGGATGGCCGGCAGAACGATCTTGGCGTACTTGCCCTCGGTGATGTAGACATCGCGGTGATTTAGCGCCGCCGCAAGAAGTCGAATCCGGACGTCATTGTCAGCGCATTCCGGCGCATCCACATCTTGTACCGACATTCCGTCGGCGTTAAGGACTAGTGCTCGCATTTGCGAAGCTAAAAAGGATTCTCCACCTTCAATTGCTTCATGATCACCTGACCATGCTGGAGGTCTTCGCTGTAGAGCTTGCGGCAGCCGGCAATCAGGGCTGATGCAACGATCAGCGAATCAAAGATGCTCAAGTGATAGCGAAGCATCAGCGACAGCGCAAGGTCGTGGTGATCTGGCGTGATCGACTCAACAGTACTGATGCGTCGCACGGCATGGTAGAGCTCGAGAACATCCGGAAGGTGCATGCGAAGTTTGCGGCTGGCTACCGACACAACTTCGTTGAGCACCTGAACGCTGATCGTCGGCTGTTGCTTGAGCAGCCGTTCGACGGTTGAGGCCTTTCCCGGATCATCCGACAGCAGGTAGAGTAGAACGTTCGTATCAACAAACGTCTTAACGCTCATGGGCCCCCTCGCGGTCAAATCGAAAGTCCCTTGGAAGCCTTCCGCGGAAGCGCCGAATCCGCTCAAGCAGAACAGAGGGGTCATCGTACCGATGCACGATGAATGACTCCGTATCGCTGCGCACAAGCTCGATCTCGTCGCCCTCACGAAGGTTCATCTCCGCCACCATGCTCGCAGGGAGGCGTACGGCAAGACTGTTGCCCCATTTCGATACACGCATGTTGAGCTCCTCTGATGTGGTCTCAAAGATATACAAACGAATTCATCGTATATCTATGCCCGGTATGGGTGACAAGCCGTGATGGCGCTTTGCGCCACTGCGGGATTGACGAAATGACAAATTGACTTCTACGTCCGGAATTGACACGGCCACCCAACCAAGTGCGTGGATAACTTCTCCTTGCATGTGTGTGTGTGTGTGTGTGTACATTCGGACTCCATTCAGTCGAATCCCATCCTACTTGACGCATAGCGGTCCGTTATTGTGGTCCGCGTTTTTACAACATTTTTGTGAAAGGGGAACCGATTATGAAACGGTTCCTGATCATTGCCGCGGCAGCAATAGGACTTGCCGCTTGTTCCGAGAGATCTGCAGTGGAGCCCGAAGAAGCGCAGATTCAGAGTCTGCATAAACCTGGGAGGGAAGAGAGGATTGCCGCGCCAGTCAGAGTGAAAGGGCCGTTCGTTCAAAGGGGTTTGAGCGCGCCGGGGCTTGCAGAATCTCATGGGCAGGTAACTGATGGCGGAGTGACTGTATACCGGATAAATTGTCGATGGGCTCCAGCTACGTGCTTTCGTGTGGATGACGATGGTAGCGGTGCCACTATCTGGCCGACTGGCGGTATTGTGACGCAGCAGGGCATCGACAACTCGACACCGTCGCTGTTGAATTACTCAACCAAGTGATTCAGTCTAAAAAGCTGAACTAAAGGACGTGCATTATGAACAACGCCGTTGTCACTCAGAAAACAGCACCGTGTGTTTTTGACATATGGCTTTGGATTGGTGCATTTCTGCCTATTGGGCTCGTGCTTTCGTGTCAGCCGGCTGATATTCCAGTTCGGCTGGCACGAACAGCACCATTAGTGCCGTTGGAGGAATCAGATTCGACAGCGCTGATCGATGTCACCCAATCACGCTTGGTCGGCGATAGTATGTTGCTAGCCTTAGACTACCATGCCGGTGACATTCGCGTATTCAATCCATACTCCGGTAAATTCTTGTGGTGTTTGCGAATTCCACCCGAAGCGGGGGATCAACTTGATCAACAGTATCCGGACACAGTACCGCCTTGTTACCTTGAGGTCACTGGAAGGGGCGAAAAGATGGATCCACTGTCGGCGGTTTCGAATGGATTCATTGATGATTACCGACGACAGCGCTGTTCCATTCGTGGTTTTACCATATACAACAGCGATTCAATAGGCGTAATCAGCGACGTCCAAGTGCCGTATTTGCTCGACGGTTCAACCGGATTCGGCAAGAAAACACTCTTACCATTTACGATTCTCTACCTTACCTCACTGAGATCAAACTTGGGGAAAGCCATGAACATGCCCGCAGTTCTGTCCACAAACTTCGCGACAGTGGGCAACGCGATAGTGGCGTGTGATTCCGGATTCTGGATGTCTGCCTGGGACTGGTATGAACGGGACCGTTTCAAAGATGGCGGACATCCAGGACCATTTGTACGCTCTGCGAAGTATTCACGCGATGGCAGGTTTGTCGGAATCTTATCACGGGAAAGTCCGAACTATGCGGACTCAACGATCTATCGAAGTGGGAATCAGTGGCTACTTAACGGTACACACAGTGGCTCAATTATTCGGGTAATATCAACTGTTCCGGCTGTTGATGTTGTGGATGCGAGCGACGGTACATTCAAGCGACATGAGTTGCCTAGATCTGTGCATCCATCGACTGATTCGATGAACATATTGATGTCAGAACCTGTGCGATTCGGCGGTCGACGTCTAGCTGTGAAGGCTACTCAGATCAAACGGTCCAAAACGGTCGGTGAGACGTTTATTGTAATAGGTGATCTCGATCAGTCTGGACGCGGGCTCATCTGGAAGTCTGTGTTACGTCTCAATCAGTCCGATGTCCTACTCAGCCTCGTCGATTCCAATGACAGCCCCCTTTATCGCAAGGACCTGCTTGGCATCTTCGAGAATGTAGAACGTGGCCCCTACCTGGCGCGCATCGTGGTGGATTAGTGGCCATGATTACGAGCAAAGTGATGTGCCAACGTGTGGGGACCAGTCAGCATAACCTCTCGCTTATTAACCAGTAACATTATTCAAACCAATTCAGACGGATTGCTATGATTCGGCTACTTTGCGCCTTCATCTGTATGACATCCATGATTACGGCCGCCGATGATGCCGTACACGCTGCTCTCCCCGAAGTATTGGCTAGTACAAAGCTCAGATACGGGGCTGACTCCTACGTGATTGTTCCTGTACACTTTACCGGCTGTCCAACGTGCGTGAAGATCTACCTCGCAGGTAATAAGCTTCTTGATGATTGCGCTACAAAGGGTTACTCGCTTGTATACATTGCCCCGGTGAATCGCCGAGTGCAATGGGCGAGTCTGGACAAAGCCAACTCCTATCCTGTGAAGACCATTCCAGACGTCCAGCAAAGGCTTACCAAGGCCATTGGCTCATCGGCAGATGACCAGCGCGTCCTCGTCGTGCGTGGTACCAGATACCGTATCGTGAAGTACGACATCAACGAGATCTGCAAGGCCATGGCAGAGATGTAGTCGCTTGGCTCAGGTTTTAGGTTTTGGGTTTTAGGTGTGAGGTTCTGAACGTCATCCAGAGCCAGCAAGAGCCACATTGGGCGATAGAACGCTTGGATCCCCGCTTTCGCGGGGATGACGTTGGGTAACTCCGTACTTCGGATACACCTATGACGGTAGAACGCCTGGATCCCCGCTTTCGCGGGGATGGCGTTGGGTAACTCCGTCATTCCGTACCTCCGTACTTCGGATACACCTAGGACGATAGAACGCCTGGATCCCCGCTGTCGCGGGGATGACGTTGAGTAACTCCGTAACTCGTCACTATATTAGCGCCGTGTTCTTCCAGCGCATCATCGCATCAATGCTTCTGCTGGCCATGACCCTCGTCATGGCGGGGGTGGTTGTGCATGCGCACGAGCATGGGCATATGGAAGAGACAGCACGCCTTGTTGTTTCGCCGGTGGGTGAGCACGAGGATGGGGCAGCGGAGTGTTCGCTCTGCAAGGTGACGAAGGAGCGGGTGACGATGGCTGATACCAACGTGGCATTCGTCGTCGGTTATAGCGTGGTGCCGATGAGCCCCCTTGTACGAAATCTGATCAGTGACCGGTGCCCACAGGAACGCACCGGACGAGCACCCCCACGGGGTTGAACACGGCGGACGCTACGTCCGCACCCATGATTCTCTTTTCGATGACGCATCGCCGGTGTGGCGATGGGCGTCACGTCCGTGTTCAACGAACCTGATCGATACATGATCACAACATTGCTGTTGCTGTCGGCACTTGCCGACACGCACATCCACGGGATCGTCCGTGACAGTGCCACACGCGCCCCTTTGCACGGGGCCGTGGTGCGCATTGACGGGACCGTTAAGGGGGCCATAGCGGACCGCTATGGGGTGTTCCATTTCTATGACCTGCATCAGGATACGGTGCGGCTGGTAGTGTCATACGTTGGCTACCAGACCGAACGCGTGCTGGTGCCGCTAAATGAAGGTCGCAGGGAGGTCCGGCTGGATATTGCCATGCGCTCGACAAATGTGCGGGGGCAGGAGATACAGGTCACCGATACTCGCATTGCGCACTCGGCCCTACCCACACAGCAGGCGCGCGTGCTCACGTCGGCCGAGATCGACGAGCACCGCGGTCAGACTTTTGCCGATGCACTCACACAGGTGGCCGGAGTGACGGTGCTGCAGACCGGACCGAGCCTGAAGAAACCGATGATCAACGGTCTTACGGGTACGCGGCTCGTGCTGCGCAACAACAATCTTGTGCAGGAAGGTCAGCAGTGGGGGATTGAACATGCGCCGGAGATCGACGCCTTCTCTCCATCGCGCATTACCGTTGTGAAGGGTCCGGCAGCCGTGATGTTCGGCCCCAATGCCATGGGCGGTGTGATCGATGTGGAGTCCCGACCTATTCGTAAGGACCCCGGACTTCACGGCGAGGCCACCGTAAATTTCTTTAGCAACGGACGTCAGGGGGCTGTGGGTGCCTTCCTCGAAACCGCCCAGGTGGCGGGGTCGCCGATCGCCCTGCGTGCGCAGGCCAGTACGCGCATGGGCGGCGATGCAGAAGCACCTTCGTACGTGCTCAACAATACCGGTGTGCGCGAGCTGAATGCGAGTCTGACGATGGAAGTGGGCGATGAACGACTCGGACTCAGCTCCGTTGCTTCAGTCTTTTCAACCACCCTCGGCATCTTCAGCGGGGCACACATCGGCAATGCTACCGATATGCTCCGCGCGATCCAGCGTGGGAATCCGAGTTCTACGCGCCCCTTTTCCTATGACATCACCAACCCCCGACAGGAGATCGCGCATGCAATGGTCTCGGTAAAGGGGCATGCACAGCTCTCGCAGGAGGAGCGCCTTGTTGTCACGCTTGGACATCAGGTGAATGACCGCAATGAGTTTGACGGACATAATATCCGGATTCGTGGTCGCGGCGACGATCCCGTGGCGCGTGCAGCCGACTCGATCGCACGATTGCAGCGCGCTCTTGCCACGCCGGCCATGAATCTCATTCTGCGAACCAGCTCGCTTGATGCCTCGCTGGAACATGCACTGTCGAATCGAGTGCGAGGCACGGTTGGCGTGTCTTCCATGTGGCAGCTCAATGAACGCTCCGGATCGGTGATCCTGATTCCGGACTACCGGCTCTGGGGGTTTGGTGCATTTGCGTATGAGTCGATCATGCTGGAGGATGTAACGCTCAGTGCGGGAATCCGCTATGATGTGCGTGATCTGAAGTCGCGAATCATCAATCGGGCGACCGGGGAAGCCCCTTTACAGTATCGTCGCTGGCAGAACTTCAGCGCAAGTGTTGGCGCGCTGTGGGCACCGATCGAGGGCCTGTCTCTGACATGGAATGCTGCCTCATCGTGGCGTCCGCCGCAGGTCAATGAGCTCTACAGCAATGACGTGCATCACGGCTCGGCCTACTATGAAATCGGAGATAGTACGCTAGCCAGTGAACGCACGCTCGGATCTGATGTGGGTTTGCGATACCAGTCGGAAGGACTGCTGATAGAAACATCGGCCTTCATAAATCGTATCGGCGATTACATCATGGCCGTGCCGGACGCGGCTAATCCCACCGTGACCGTTCGCGGAACCTTCCCGACGTATCGCTTTACACAGATGACGGCTCGGCTGTTCGGTGGCGATCTGAGTCTGACCGTGCCGCTGCACGAGCGCCTGAACGTGTATGGTCAGGCGTCCTTTGTGCGGGGCGATAATCTTGACCTCAATGAACCCCTGCTTTTCATCCCGGCTGATAGGGGCCGCATCGGTTTGCATCTGCATGCCGATGATGTTGGCCCTATCCACGATGCCTACATCGATGTGTCCATTGCGGGCGTTCGACGTCAGGATCGTGTGGTGTCGGGACGTGACTATGCCGAGCCCCCTGCCGGATACTCACGCACGGACCTTTCGCTAGGGGGCGTTGTGACGCTTCCGGACGAGCTACCGGCTCGGGTCACACTTACCTGCACGAATCTCTTTAACGCCGCCTATCGCGAGTACCTGAGTCAGTACAGATACTTCGCCGATGACCTTGGACGAAACATCATTCTTCGGTTCACCACCACTTTTTAGGAGTCATGCCATGACCTCACCAACCAACGCGCTTCGTCGCTTCGGACGCATTTTTCTGACGTCGGCGTTTGCCGCCTCAATGTCACTGTTCGGAACATCGTGCGATCATTTGCACGACCCACATGATCATGATCACGATCATGATGCCGTGACGACCGTAACGCTGACGCTTGTTGCGCAGGGAACCACTGACACAACGCGCGTTACGTGGGAAGATCTGGACGGCATCGGCGGGAACAATCCAAACCGGATTGATACGCTTTTGCTGAAGCCCGGTGTGATCTACCTTGGCTCAGCGCATTTTGAGAATCGTGCCGAATCGCCGGCGGAGAACATTACCGAAGAAGTTCTTGAAGATGCTAACGAGCATCAGGTCTTCTACGCAGTGAGTAACAGTTTAGGTCAGGTTACCGTCCTGGATAAAGATGGTAGGGGGCTTCCTCTAGGTCTGACGTTTTCAATCGCCACCACGACGGCCGCAACTGCCGTGCCGGGCTCGCTGACGTTGTCACTGTACCATTACGACTCGGAATCGTCAAAGAACGGTGCCGATCCGGCCGATGAAACCGATGTCGAAGTGACCTTCCCGCTGATCGTCCGATAGGGGGATAACCCACGACATTTCATTGGCCTGCGAATGTGCATATTCGTGCATTCGCAGGCCATTTTCATGACGTCTGATATCCTCGCCACACCAATCGAATCGGTCCGCTTCGTCGTCGTTGATGTCGAGACGACCGGAGGGACTCCGCGCGACCATCGCATGACGGAGATCGCGATGTGCGTGGTTGAAGACGACGTGATCGTGCGACGTCACGAGTCGCTGATGAATCCGCACTTGCCGATCCCCGATTTCATCCAGATGATGACGGGAATCACCAATGCGATGGTGGCTAGTGCTCCCGAAGAGGAAGAGGCCATGCAGCCGGTGATCGCCGAGCTGTTCTCGGATGAGCAGGTTGTTGTCTTTGTCGGACACAACGTAGGCTTTGACTGGAGCTTTGTCGAGGCTGCCATAGAACGCATGGGCGAGGTCCCGCCAGACGTTCACAAGGTCTGTACATGCCGGCTGTCCCGTCGTATTTCCACCGGTCTGGCCAAGCACAACCTCGGTGCTGTTGCCGAGCACTACGGTCATGTCATATCGGTACGTCACCGTGCCATGGGCGACACCGAAGCGACCGCCCAAGTGCTGATCCGCATGATCGAGCGTGCACGTGCAGAACACGAGGCGGCTACACTCGAAGATCTCATTGCACTACAACACGTGCAGCGAACGGCATCGAAGACGATGTCGGCTGCCGCGGCAAAGCGTCGTACAATGCTCGCCCCCTACCTGCGGGAGCTTCCTGAAGATCCGGGGGTGTATTACTTCCTGAATGCAAAGAAGCAGGTACTCTACGTTGGCAAGGCCAAGTCGCTGCGCTCACGAGTGATGTCGTACTTCAACGATGCGCCGCTGCACGGCCGGAGCGTGCAGAAGATGATCCGCTATGTCCGTCATATTCAGTGGGAGACAACGGGCACGGAGCTGGCAGCGATCCTGCTGGAATCACGCGAGATAAAGCAACGTCTGCCGGTGCATAATGTGGCCTCGCGCAAGTACCGGGCACCGGCGTTTCTGAAGATCACCAACGAGTCCTTCCCGCGTCTGGAGCTGGCCTCGAGCATTGAGTCGGACGGGGCTGAGTATTTCGGTCCATTCCGCAGTCACCGTATGGCCCAGCGCATCCTCGACATGGTGGTGCGGGAGAACAAGCTCCGCACGTGTGCCGGTGAGCTGCATCCACACGTCGATATCCGGCCGTGCTTCGACTATCACATCAAACGCTGCAATGGTCCGTGCGCGTTGCATCAGACTATCGACGATTACAATGAATCCGTCGACGAAGCCCGGCGTTTTCTGAGCAATGTTGAGCAGGGGGCTGTGGGGCGTTTGCGAACGCAGATGGAACTTGCTGCAGCGGAGCTCGACTACGAGCGGGCTGCCGTGCTGCGCGATGGTATCCGCGAAGTGGAGCGCGCCATGCTTCATGCATCGGATCGCCCCCTGGCAGTGACCGATACCAACGTGATGATCTTCGTGCCGGTGGGCGTGAAGAGCTCCACGATTGAAGTCTATGCGCTCAGGGCTGGACGTCTGGCGTTTCAACGCGAAGTGGGACTGAAGGCACCCAAGGATGGGATCATTGCCGAGCTCACGCAGCTTTTCACCGAACCCGTGCCAACATCACGTTTTACCAGTCGCGAATTGAACGAACTGCAGATCATCACCGGCTGGCTGTATGGACGTCGCGAGCGTTCCCATACATGCGTAGTGCATGCACCCGAACTTGTCGGTGATCTTGTTCGAGCAGCCTTCGGCCAGTTCGTCCAGGCCATGGCCGATGTAGCCCGCGCCGCGCCGCCGAGTGAGTATTCCCAGCTAACCGAGTATGATGACTTCGGTTCTTGATCATATCTACTCCGGAGAGCACGCTGTTGTCGATGTGCGCACTCCCGCCGAGTATGAGAAGGGTCACATCGTTGGCGCTGTGAACATCCCGTTGTTTACGAATGAAGAACGCGCCGACGTCGGTACGCGCTATGTGCAGAAGTCGCGGGAAGATGCCATCCAGCGCGGTCTGGAGCTTGTTGGCCCGCGTCTTGCCGGCTACGTTGAGCAGGCTCGCAGTCTGGATAAGCCCCTTATCGTGTATTGCTGGAGAGGGGGCATGCGCAGCTCATCAATGAGCTGGTTGTTCTCAACCAGCGGCCTAGTCTCGCAAACCGTTCCACGCGGTTACAAAGCCTTCCGAAATGCCGCCGCCGAGCGTCTTGCGCTGCCGTGGCAATGGCGGGTAGTGGCTGGTCCTACGGGGTCGGGCAAGACAGCATTCCTTCGCTTGCTCTCGGAAAGGGGCGAGCAGGTCGTTGACCTAGAAGGTCTTGCCAACCACAAAGGCTCATCGTTCGGCGGCATTCAGCAGCCGGCGCAACCCACCACGGAACACATGATGAATCGCATACATCATGCCATGCGGGACTTTGATCTCTCGCAGACCGTATGGCTTGAAGACGAAAGCCGCACCATCGGGCGCGTACATCTTCCGGAAAGAATGTTCGAGTCGATGCGGGCTGCGCCGCGTCACCTTCTCAAAACACCCTTGCTCCTGCGCATCGCAAACCTGGTTGACGAGTATGGTGAGCTACCGCCCGAGGAGCTCATCGCCGCCTTCGAACGCATCCGTCAAAAACTTGGTGGAGATCGCACACAACTCGCCATTGAAGCCGTCAAATGCGGAGATATGGCCACCGCTGTGGAGATCGCCCTGGACTACTACGACCGGACGTATGCGTATACGGCGAAGCGATTTGAGGTTTGAGGTGTGGGGTTTGAGGTTGTCATTCCTGCGAAAGCAGGAATCGATGCGTGATTGTGTCCGCACAGCGATAAACGCGCGATGATAACGATCAATATTAGCCCCGGGCCTTGGCCCGGGGAATGCGTGGGAACGCGTGGTATAACGTGGGCGCGCAGCGATAAACGCGCGATGATAACGATCAATATTAGCCCCGGGCCTTGGCCCGGGGAATGCGTGGGAAAGCGTGGGCGCGCAATGATAAACGCGCGATGATAGCGATCAATATTAG
>JBEIIK010000082.1:0-9921 GCA_040380835.1 Ignavibacteria bacterium
GTAGTGTTCGATGGCGGTGTTCACCACACGCTCGACATCGGCGGGGTTCGTCATGTCTCCTGTGACGCTCACGACCTGTCCGCCGAGAGCCTTGACGGCCTCTTCGGTCTCTGCAGCTGACGCGAGGTCAGCTATGACCAGCTTCGCCCCTTCCTCGGCAAGGCGTTCACAGAATGCGCGACCACTGCCGACGGCGGCGCCGGTAACGATAGCCACGCGGCCCCGGAGTCCGCGTTCGAAACGGGTTATCTGCATGGCAGGGGGCTTGCCTTACGCCGAGAGAAGGCCGAGTTCGAGACCAACCTCGTGGAACACATTGAGGATGGCATCAAGATGCTCGTCCTCGTGCGTGGCCATGTAGCTGGTGCGCATCATTGACATGTTTGGAGGCACGCCTGGCGGGATAAACGCATTGACGAAGACGCCCTTGTCATAGAGTTTCTTCCAGAATACCATGGCCAGTTCGGCATCGCCGACCACGACGGGAACAATACCCGTTTCGGAGTCGATGACGTGAAAGCCCATGTCGGCAAATCCCTTGCGCATCTTATCGGCGTTGGCGATGAGACGATCAATACGTTCCGGCTCGCGCTCAAGAATATTCAGTGCTGCAAGTGCAGAGGCCACCGATGCCGGTGTAGGCGAAGCACTGAAGATCAGGGCCGGCGAGTGGTGCTTGATGTAATTCATCACGCGCTCGGGTCCGGCTACAAAGCCCCCTAACGAGGCAAACGTCTTGGAGAACGTACCCATCGTCAGGTCGGTCTCGTTCACGAGATCATAGTACGAGGCCGTGCCGCGTCCGCCCTTGCCTACCACGCCTGTGGCGTGGGCATCATCGACCAGGACGCGGGCTCCGTGCTTCTTGGCAACTGTGAGCAGGTCCGGCAGATTAACGAGTTCGCCACTGACCGAGAACACGCCGTCGGTTACGACCAGCTTGCCCGCACCGGCCGGAATGCGCGAAAGAACCTTGTCGAGGTCTTCCATGTCATTATGCTTGTAGCGCACAAACTCGGCAAAGCCACCCTTGGCCAGCAGGCATCCGTTGATGATGCAGGCGTGGTTCTCCTTGTCGGACACCACGTACTCGCCCTTCTGCACCAGCGCCGAGATCACGCCCAGGGCAGTCTGGTAGCCGGTCGAGAAAAGAAGGACGTCCTCCGTGCCAAGGTAGGCCGCAAGGCGCTTCTCCAGTTCAACGTGCAGGCTGATGGTACCCGTCAGGTAGCGAGAGCCGGAGCATCCGGTGCCGTACTTCTCAATTGCGTTGATAGCGGCGGCCTTTACCTCCGGGTGTGCCGTCAGGCCGAGGTAGTTGTTAGAGCCCGCCATGATGATCTTACGGCCTTCGATCTGCACCACCGGACCCTCGTTCTCTTCGACGGGACGGAAATACGGGTACAGTCCGGCTGCCTTGACATCGTCAGCGCGGGTAAAATCAAGACACTTCTGAAACAGGTCCACAAACACTCCGAGTTAGGTTTCGATTGAAAGGACTGCAAATATCGGCAATCGCGGGGGGCTAGCGCAGGTTCTCCACCTGAATTGGCATGGCCAGGTCCGCCCCCTGAACGATCTTGATCACAGCCTGCAGGTCGTCCTTGCTCTTGCCTGTCACACGGACCTTTTCATCGATGATCTGCGTGGTGACCTTGATCTTGCTGTCCTTGACGAGCGTGGTGATCTTCTTGGCTTCCTCACGGTCGAAACCGGCCTTGAGCTTGATATCCTGACGCACGCTTTTGCCACCCAGGTGCTCGACCTTCTGCTCGTCCAGCGCTAGAACGCTGATCCCGCGCTTGATCATTTTCTGCTTGATGATCTCCAGGGCAGCCGAGACAAAGTGCTCGCCTTCGGCCCGGATCTGAAACAGCTTGTCATTGCGGCGCAGCTCCACCACGCAATTGGACCCACGAAGATCGTAGCGATGCTCTATCTCCTTCACGGCCTGATTGATGGCGTTGTCGGCCTCCTGCATATCGACTTCACTGATGAAGTCAAACGAGTACGTGGACATGGTCGAAGATTACCTTACGAGACAGGTGATGACAGTGCGTACACGCGACGATGCTTCGTCGTGGATCGACACCAGATAGCAGCCCGAAGCAAGACCGCCGAAGCGGTGATAGCCGGTACCGATATCTGTAGAGGCCACAAGCTGTCCACGCAGATCGAACACATCCACACGTCCGCGGGCATCCGTGACCACAATGCCGTCATCACTCACGCTGATGCGGGCCTGATCAGCCCCTTGCTCGTCATCTATGCCGACAACGACAACGTTTGCATTCAGTTGAACTTCGTAGGGGGTAGCGCAGGAGTCGATGCGGTAGCGAAGCGTTCCCTTTACGAGACCGCCCGTGGTGATGTCCTTTGGATCGAGGGTAACGGTGACGTTGGTAGCCTTGCCGTTGGGCAGCACCAACCCCTGCTTCATGGATGTCGTAAATGGCTCAGTGATCTCCACCATCTGCACCGTCGTGGACGGAGCGCCCGTCATCGTGGCTGTGATCGGGATCTGCCGAATGATCGGCTTGGAGCTGGTCCGAACGGTATCGAAACTCACCACAGATGGCTGAGTGATCTTCGCCAGTGAGTTCCGTAGCACGATCGGCACCGTGAACGATCCTTCGCATCCGTCACTTTCATACGTCATCGTAAGAGTATCTGTGAACGTACCAGTCGAGAGCGACGTCGTCAGATACATCAGTGCCGAACGCTCTCCACCCGGAGGAACAACAAACGGAGTCCTTTCGAGCGCGATCGTGTTCTTGAGTGATTTGGTGTAGACGTCAGAGAACGTCATAGGGAATGACGTTGGGTTAGAGAAACCGACCACGACCATGCGCTGCGTGACCGAATCGCACAGAATCTTGGTTCCGAGGTCAAATGGCAACGTCGTAAAGATCTTCGGTATTGAACGCAGGCCGCTGATCGTTCCGCGGAAGCGCCAGCGACAGGTCTTATCGAGAAACACAATGTCTTCCCGGACCATTCCCGTACCACGCACCGTTGCGTTGATCGGTACCTTGGCGAACGTTCCGGGAGCGATCCTGATGGGCAGCGCAGCAGCGACCTTGATGGTAGTACCCGTAATGATCGAATCGATCTCCAGGGTATCCATGCCGGTGTTTGTCAGTGTGTACTCGTGGGTGAACGTGTTCTTGCACGGGGGCATCTGGGGGATCGTCAACGTTGACGGAGCAATCTGCATCTGCAGGTCAAACGTTCTGATCTCCATATACGCTGTGTCCGTGCACGCGTTACTATCTGCGACGATCACTGTGAATCTTGTCGGTTCGTCGATCCTCTGCGAGTACAGCTCCGTGATGTTCGGGATCAGAACACCGTTACGAAACCATTGGTACGAGTACGGGGGCTTACCACCCGTGACCTCGCACAGCACGTCCGCGCTCTTGCCTGGGCAGACCTTTGTGGCAGCCGTGACAAGGTTAACCTCGGGGGATTCAAACACCTTCATCACACATGTATCAGTTGCCGAGTTACCGACGGCGTCGCGGACGTTGACGAAGAAAGTGAAGTTCCTCGGTTGTTTGATCACGAAGCTGTTAGACGCGGTGGTCGTATCGAAATATGAGCTGTACCAGCGGTAGCTATAGGGCTCGGCACCGGCACTGGCCGTTGCCGTTACACTCCTGACTCCATTGCGACAGGCCCAGATAGTGTCTGGCATCGTAACCTTAAGCTCATACGTTAGGGGCGTGCACCAGTCATTGACCAGCTTGGTCTTCATATAATCTGACACCCTCTTGTTGAACACCAGGTTGGTGCCCTGTGCGGTGAGGTGACAGTACGACATGATCGTGCCCTTGACGGCCTTGGTTCCGGTATAACACGTGCCCCCTTCAGCGGCTACGCAGGAGTCGATAGGCGGGTTCCATCCGCAGTTGAAGGTATGCGGCGACCCCACGTTGTGGCCGGTTTCATGCGAAAAGACGTCCGTATCCCACACGTATCCGGCAGCCGGGTACGTGATGTTGTTGTTGAGGCCACTTACGGCATAGCCGAACTGCTTGTTGCAGAGCGTCTCCAGGTAGGCAACGCCCCCTATTCCATTTATTCCGGATAGCAGATGCGCTAGCGTCCGATCAACGTTGGGGAATGTATTTACCCAACGGGTAGCAAACTGCCCAAGCAGTGTTGAGGTGGTGGTTCCGGGATAGGGATCAACTGTGGTCCAGATGGTAATCTGTCCGATGATCAGGGTGGCCGTGATGTCGCGCTCATAGATGGCACTCGATGCGGCAACAACCGATTCGACATACCTGGTAGCCTTGTTCAGGTCGCGTCCGTGGTCGATGTAGTAAGGTTCATCACCTTCGATGGCGATCTTGATCTGACGGTACCGTACCTGTTCGCTCTCACCCTTCTTATTGGGACGAACCACGATCGGCCCCATATCACGGTCCTTCGTGTGGCATGACCATTCGTTGCGCGCAGGCACCAAGGATTGATCATAGATCACCATCGTCGAGCGTGGGGCATCAAGTGAAAGGGGGCTTATCAGGAAGGTACGTTCACCGTCAGCCGGCCCCGTGGTAACCATGCCCGTTGCCCAGTCAGAGTATATCGCGGCAACAACAAACGAACCCTTAAGAGACGGTATGAAGCCACGCACCAGAACGCTCTGGGGTGCCGGGATGCTCACGGGTCCGGTTGCAGTCATTGCCATAAGCTGCGTTGACTCGTCGATCACCCGGTAGCGGGCAACAACAGCCTCGACGCTGCCGATGCCGGGCAGGTTCAGCGTCAGCGTAAATGGAATGTTATCCGCCAGCTCACGCGCCTGTACGAACGTGTTCTGATCGATGGTACAAAAGGTAGCCGAGTGCGAGGCCGTAAAGGTCTCCGGACGCGAAGCCGCATTCAGCATCCCACCCAGTTCCGTGCGCGCAGGCCGACTCGCGAGCGCCGAATAGACATTATCCTGTGCACGAAGTCCGAAAGTCGACGCCCAGGTGATCAAACCAAGGAGTACGAGACGCGTCATGGCAGTTTCCCAACAATGATCAAATGAAGGTACGTGGAAAATACGCACCGAACGAGCTCCACAACGGAACTTGACGTAGTTTCGTTCGCGTTTCTTCACTGCGCACCAGCGTCACCACCCCCTGCCGAGGTTTCCATGGTCTCCCGCATGCTCCTCCTCGTAGCCCTCGTTACCGTCACGGCCTCGGCCACCGATGTCACGCTGGTCCTGGAATCCATGCATGGTTCCGCACCGTTTCGGCTGCAAACGGTTTATCCGGGCGAACGGGCCGGGTCCTTCTACCGTCCGGAACTTCTTCGGTACTACATCTCCAAGATCACGATCCATCATGACGGGTCAAAGTCGACCTCTCTTCCGGACACCTACCTCTTGGTCGATGTCAGGGAAGTACAACGCTATTTACTTGGCAACCTCAATATCGGAACGGTCGACTCTATCTCGTTTTTCATCGGGGTTGATAAGGCTCGTAACCATCTGGATCCGACGACCTATCCCGACTTGCACCCCCTTGCTCTGAAAACCCCGTCGATGCACTGGGGCTGGGCGGCAGGTTATCGTTTTGTGACGTATGAGGGTATGGCCGGAACATCCGAGACAAAGCTCACGGCCGGTTTCCAGATCCACACTCTCGATAATGCCCTGTATACAGGCGTAGCGTTCCCCGTTTCGTCCTCGCGGACAGTATCTGGTATCGATATCCCCGTTCGAGCTGACTATAAGAACCTTCTGAATGCCATCGATGTCTCACAGGGCCTTATCATGCATGGAAGCACGGACGAGGCCATCACGCTGATGCGCAACATGGGAGCCTCCGTCTTCGCCCGCGGTTCAACAACATCTGTACGACAGAACGACGAGATCACGAAGGCGATCCACCCGAATCCCGCAGCAGACGTGATTCACCTGCCGACAGATGTCCTCTCGGCCCGCGTTGTTGATCAATCCGGCGCTATCGTCCTTGATGCATCATTGACGCCTGAAGCGGCGATGATCTCGGTCAGCAGTTTGGCGTCCGGTGTCTATGGCGCTCTGCTACGCCACAGCGACGGAACAACCCGGTATGAACCCCTCGTCATCGTTCGCTGAACGTCATCGATGGGTCCTGTCGGCACTTGCGGCCATCATGCTCGCGGCCTGCTCCGTCGAGCCTCTTCCGGTTGCTGACCCGGAGCCCCTTATCGACATACCGGCGGGATTTCCCGCGCAGAACTTCCCTGCCGACAACGCGCCAACTCCCGAGCGTGTTGCCCTCGGAAAACGCCTGTTCTTCGACAACCGCATGTCGAATGGTAACGATGTGTCGTGCGCAACCTGCCATCAGCCTGACAAGGCCTTCTCTGACGGCTTGCCGGCCTCATTCGGAACGTTTCAGCGCCCCGGTGTGCGCAACGCCCCCTCCCTTGCCAACGTGGGGTACCTACCCTACCTGATGCGCGAAGGGGGCGTCCCTACGCTTGAGATGCAGATCCTGGTGCCGATCCAGGAACACGCCGAGTTCGATCTTGAGGCCCCCGCCCTGGTGGCACGCCTGACGTCGGACTCATCACTTCAACAGATGAGCCGGACGGCTTACGGCCGGGGGCTGGACATCTGGGTGATCACCCGGGCGATCGCCTCGTTCGAACGGACATTGGTCAGCGGCCGTTCTCGCGTCGATGTAGACCGTCTGTCGGATGCCGAACGTCGGGGCAGACAGATATTCACTCGGTCCGGCTGCGGAACTTGTCACGGCGGTCCGATGTACACGGACCATCGTTTTGCCTGTAATGGACTTCTAGAAGCATATTCCGACAAGGGGCGGGCACGACTTACAAACAAGATGTCCGATCTGGCGGTGTTCCGCGTTCCGTCGCTGCGCAACGTCGGCCACACCGCCCCCTACCTGCATAACGGCTCCGTAGCAACCCTGCGCCAGGTGATCGATCGGTACAATCGCGGCGGGTATCAACATCCCAATAAAGACACCGCTATCACTGCACTGCGGTTGACAGCTTTGGAGTGTGCCGATCTGGAGGCATTTTTGCTAGCCCTCACCGACGATCGATTCACCACCAATCCTCGGTTCCGACCATGAACGTTCTTAGGTCTGCCTTCATCATCGCCGTTGCCTGCCTGGGAATCGGATGCACCGATCCCGAGGTTCCGGTCACGTTTGACGAGACCCCCTACCCTCTGCGATTTGAAGATCTGCCGGAACCCATCCTTGCTACCGATTATCGACTGACGCAGCAGCGCGTAAATCTGGGCCGGACGCTGTTTCATGATGGACTGCTCTCGCGAACCGGTACACAGAGCTGTGCAACCTGCCACTCGCAGCCTGCGGCTTTTTCGGATAACCGCACCTACAGTATAGGTGTTCGTGGACTTCCCGGAACGCGCCAGGCAATGGCCCTGGTCAATCTGGCCTGGAGCAAACGGGGCTTTTTCTGGGACGGACGTTCACCGACGCTGCGTGACCAGGCCCTGCATCCGATCGTTGATACGCTCGAGATGGACGACACAATGGAGAACGTCATCCGAAAGTTGTCGTCCTCGGTTCTGTACCGGAACATGTTCACCAAAGCATTCGGCTCTGATACTGTCACGCCAGAACGTATCGGCATAGCCCTGGAACAGTTCATGCTCATCCTTGTCTCCGCAAGAAGTAAGTACGATCGGGCACTCGCCGGCACTGTTCTTCTGTCGGAGTCCGAGGAACGCGGACGCCAGCTATTCTCCCGGGAGTTCGATCCTACCTACAAGAAGAAGGGCGCTGAGTGCTTCCACTGTCATGCCGCACCGTTCTTTACCAATGACCGCTTCATGAACAACGGTCTGGATGAAGATGCATCATTCGTGGACCTCGGCCGTGAACACGTTACTGGGCTGGCAACCGACCGGGCAAAGTTCCGAGTCCCCACGCTGCGCAACATCGCCCGAACAGCCCCCTATATGCATGATGGTCGCTTTAAGACCCTTGAAGAAGTGGTCGAGTTTTACAATACCGGCGTGCGCCGCTCATCTACCGTGGACCCGCTCATGCAGTTCAACCTCGCTCCAGGCCTAAAACTCAACGACCAGGAAAAGGCCGATCTCGTGGCGTTCCTGCGCACCCTAACCGATGAACAGTTCCTGATGAATCCGGTGTATAGAATGCCGTAAGAGAATTACTGAATTACTCAATTACTGAATTACTCAATTACTGAATTGCTCAATTACGGAATTACGGAGTTACTGAATTACTGGATTACGGAATTACTGAGATAGGTGTAGCTCGTCATTGGTCATTGGTCATTGGTCATTGGTCATTGGTCATTGGTCATTGGTCATTGGTCATTCGTCATTGGTCATTCGTCATTCGTCATTGGTCATTCGTCATTCGTCATTCGTCATTGGTCATTCGTCATTGGTCATTCGTCATTTGTCATTGGTCATTCGTCATTTGTCATTCGTCACATACCTGAAGGGCACCAATGCCAACCCAAACAGCAAGGCGCCCGCGAGTTCAAAAGCGATATAGAACCAGATCCCATCAGTAGGGAAGACGGCAAGAACGGTCCGGTTGCGGAACGGATCCATTGGATCGAGGAAACCGTAGTTGGCGTTTGTGAGCCAGTTCACGGTGATCGCACTGACGAAATAGACCTGCGAGACGGCCATAACACGCAGCCATGCGCCAGGTCGAGGCTGGATTCCAAGACCAAAGACGATCATGCAGGCGGCGGCGATCAGCCCCGTGTGGCCGATCACAAAGTAGATGAACGGCACCTCGGGAAAGGGATTGTCGAGTTGGGGTGTGATCAGGGCATTGACGCTTCCGGTCATCACCCAGCACCAGGCGATCTCTGCAAAAAGTGCCTTGCGCGTCAGCAGAGCAAGTGCTGTCACGACATTAGCCCATGCACAGAGGTGCATTGGCAGATCGGTGGCCGCCGACCAATAGCCCGCTACCAGGCGATATGACTGATATACAACGATGTTGGTCAGAAGAATCATAGCCATGGCTATGCGAATGCGGTCGGACTGGTCCGGACGGCGCCGCACCAGAAGTGGCATAACGATGCACAGAAAAACTGTAATGATGAGCACCAACCAGTGCTCTGGCGAAAACATTACCATTGAGAAGCGCTCCTTAAGGACACGGCAGGTACCGTAACTTAAACCTAACGCATGCGCGATCGGTCGCAGACGCCGCGAAAAGATCTTAAATGGAAGGACTTCATGCTATTTCGACTCTGCCTCCTCGCATTCTCGTTTGTCAGCGCCCTTGCGCAGCCCCTTTATTTCCCACCGGCATCCAACAATGCGTGGGAGCGGCTCTCTCGTACTGAGCTTGGCTGGTGTCAGGACAAGGTGGATTCGCTAGTAGCATTTGCCGGACGCACGGACACAAAAGCGTTAATCATCCTCAAGGATGGAAAGATCGCTCTTGAGCAGTACTACGGCGCATTTACGCGGGACAGTCTGTGGTACTGGGCCTCGGCTGGCAAGACCGTTACAGCCACGCTCGTCGGCATGGCCCAACACGAAGGGCTAATGGACATCACAACGTCCAGCGCCAACTACCTTGGCCGCGGGTGGTCATCCTGCACGCCGCAGCAGGAAGACGCGATCACGGTGCGTCATCACCTGACGATGACCACCGGTATCGGATTCGACCGCGGCAACGACAACTGCACAACGCCTGACTGTCTGCGATATCGCGCCGAACCCGGAACGATCTGGGACTACCACAATGCCTGTTACCTGCTCCTGCAAGATATGATCGAGAAAGCCACAAACAGGACCTTCCAGCAGTACTACAACCAACAGCTGTCGCAAAAACTCGGAATGGGTGGACTCTGGTTCAATGGCATTCTCTTTTCTCGCCCCCTTGCCATGGCTCGTTTCGGTCTCATGCTTCTTGCAGGGGGCATCTGGAACGGTGA
>JBEIIK010000083.1:0-9761 GCA_040380835.1 Ignavibacteria bacterium
CGTCCTCGCTGAGCCCCTTGGGCAGGAGCTCTTGCTCGATGTTGGACGTGAATCCGTATTTGTAATCGCTTCCGACGACTTCGTCGAGTATCGTTTGCTGGTCCATAGGCGGCAAATATACGACTGTTTTAGTCCTAGATTGGTGCAGAAGCTGCCGCGCCTAATGCGAAACGCCCCTCGGGCTGCGAAGAACAGCCGAGAGGGGCGCATCGTTCCCGCCTGAACGGGGCGGAGGGAGTTGGGTAGTATCCCTGAAGGATCAGTGCTGAACGAGCATCCGGGAACGGGCAATAACGGTTCCGTCGATAAGCTCGATTATGTAAAGGCCGGTGGCCAACGTTGCGGTCGGCAGGCGCAGTTCCGAGGAAGACTCGATGCGGTAATGACCAACAATTCGACCTTGTGCATCGATGATCTGCAGGCGTGCAGCGGCCGAGCGTGAAAGCTCCGAAGCGATTCGCACAACGATGTGGTCGTTGGCCGGAACCGGACCCACGATACGTAGCAGCGATGAGGCTTGCTCGTCTTCATCGACCGACGTGCCACCCATGACGACGACGCTTGCCACGGTACTTGTGACCGCGCCACAGCCGCCGGTGATAACGCATGTGTATTGTCCCTCATTGGCCTTGGTGGCCGAAGGAACAGTGTACTCAGCCGAGGTTGCACCGGCGATCTCAACGCCACCCTTGCTCCATTGGTACGACAGGGTTGATCCCGTAGCCGCGACCGAAAGCGTAAAGGACTTACCCTCATCCACCGTCAGACCGGCCGGTTGCTTGGAGATCTCCGTCGGCGTGCCTACGAGTACGTTCACAATTGCTGATGTGACGCTCGGATTACAGGTACCCGAGACGAGACATTCATACTTGCCGGCAGATGAGGCATCGACCGATGCGATAGTGTACGTGGCATCGGTTGCCCCCGCAATGTTCACGCCGGACTTGCGCCACTGGTACTTCAGTCCTGCACCGGCAGCCGTGATCGACAGCGTCGCTGACTTCCCGCCGCAGGCAGAAGCATCTATCGGCTGCTTCGTGATCGACGGTGGGTTGGAGATGGTAAAGGGGCTGATCAGCTCGCTCAGATGACCGTGGATCGTCGTGATCCGAACTAGATAGGGTCCGCTAGCAATGGCGGGAACCTTCCACAAATAGCTGCGACCACCAACGTTCTTGGCCACGTCAACCCACTTGCCTGAACCGGCTTCCGAGTACTGGATCTGGAAGCGAGCCGTGTCAGGAAAACCTTGTGCCGACCAGGAGATAGGCTTGCTGATACCGACACAGTACGTTTCGCCCCCTGCCGGCGCTGTCAGCTCGACAACACCAAATGCGTGCTTGGCGACGTAGCCGTGCAGACCGGCTGATGCCGCCGAAGCCGACTTTGAATACGTCGTCAGGTTCGTCGAGGTGGTGCTTGCAACGTAGTACGGGTTACCAAGTGGATCCAGAGACAGGCTCTTGACAGTGTCTTCCTTATTCCCGGAAACCAGTGTAGCATAAATGTTGGTGGCCAGATTGATCGATGCGATAAAACCGTCCGTTGTGCCGGCACGGGTTGACACAATGCCATCGCCCGTGAGTGGAAAATTCTCCGATGCCGTAGTGCCGGCGATGAGAACCGTCGTTCCACTCTGCAGTTTCAGAGCATAGGCCTCGTCATCATTCGAGCCACCGTAATATGTTGTTCCGACGAGTTCGCGGCCGTCATCAGCAAAGACCGCGAGGAACACATCTTTCTTGCCGAACGACTGCGTGTTGAGGGTTCCGATGGCCGGAAGATTTGTCGAGGTTGAGCCCCCCGTGATATATGCCCGTCCGAGTTCATCAACGACGATGGCCTTACCCTCTTCGTCATTGTTACCGCCGAAATAGGTTGAGTACGTTCCGTCGTCAGTGCTGGCAAGAGTAAGGTCACGGCTGAGCTTGACCACAAAGGCATCAGTCACACCGCCATTGAAGGTTTCATCCGCCGGCTTGCGGCCAGAGGCAAAACGGTCGGATGTTGGCGCTGTTTCGAAGTTCGAGGACGTGGTCGATCCAGTCAGGAAGACACTGCTGGATTTATCGACGGCCATGGCTGTGAAGATGTCATGCCCACCTCCGCCGAAGTACCTTGAAAGCTGCATGGAGCCATTGGCAGAGAACGTGGCAACAAATCCGTCTGTTTGACCCTGGTTTGCTCCGCCGCCCGGAACATCACGCGACGATGGTGGACGGCCCCATCCACCGGGAATGGTGATCTTCACAGTTGCCGGAAAGGTGACCGGGAACCCTGTGGTGGATGTCGTGCTACCTGCAATGTAGATGACGCCCTCGCCATCGACCTTGATGGCACGACCGATATCGTCCCTATTCCCACCGTGGTAAAAACCGATGAGCAGCTTCTGTAGCGTTGAATCCAGCTTGGCAACAAAGACGTCCGATAGTGACTTGTAGAGCTTGCCCGTAACGCCGGATGTTGTCGGGAAGTCACTTGAGATCGTCTCACCGGTAACATAGATATTGTTCGACTTGTCCCTGGTAACAGCGCGGATCCTGTCGTCAGCTGCGCCCCCGATGAAGGTGAAGGAAAGAACCTTTTCAAGCCGTGAGTCCATCCGGGCAAGAAAACCATCGGTCTTTCCCTTAACGGCCGCGCTATATCCTCCCGTGGCACCCGGCACGCTTAGTTCTGAGGTGTTGCCTGCAACGATAATGTCGCTGTTACCAAGATACTCCACACCGACCAGCTCATCATCGCCGTCGCCTCCCACGAATGAGCCGTACACCGTGGATGTGACCGGGGTCACATCGGCCAGCTCGGGACGCACTCCTCCGAGGACCTCACAGCGGATCGATGAAAGATCCGCCCCCTGACGGGCAACAACCTGGCGCTGAACCCGACCGTCGTCGCTCATTGCATAGGCCAGTGTCACGCCCGGATAGTAATCGACCAGCGCTGCACGCGATACTACCGGAGCGGTAAACCACTGCGACTGGTCGCCTCCCTTTATGAATGTCACATAGGACACTGTCTCACCTTCGTGACGCTCAAAGCGTGGGTTGATATCGCGGAATGCTTCGCGAACTACCGCGCCGCTGCGCACCCCGTCGCGCACCGAGTACTGATCAGTAACCACGCCGGTACGGGTGATCCAGACGTCGGCACCATTCTGGCGAACAGCATAGAGCACATGCGACGGCCACTGGCCGACATTGGCAATAAAGCCTTTTATGCCAGACGCGGCCTGATTTGCAGTCCCGGCGAGTGCCCATGTTGGAGTCAGAGTAACCAGTAGACCGAGCAGAACACCGACCGCCTGTGAACGGCGTGCCAGTACGAAGTTTTTTTTCATCATGGAAGGGGCTGAGGATATTGGATTAGTGGTCACAACACGAGAACAACCGAGGATATGCTCTTCTGTTACATGTCGTCCAACAAAAAAGCGTCTGCCGGCGCAGGCCGGCAGACGCTTCGTAAAGCGGTGTATGTCGTTGGTGAGGACTAGCGGACCACCATTAGAGGTAGGGTCCAGGACGCGCCAGCGGCAGAAACCTTCAGGGCATGCATGCCCGACTGGCAGGCCTTGGTGGAGATCACGACGTCGTGCGTGCCGGAGGAAAGACCGCCAACAGTGAGCGTCTCGAGCGTGCGTCCACGCAGGTCCATCACCGATACTGTGACGTCCGAAGCAAGGGGCAGATCAATGCGCACCGTGGCTTCGTCAGACACCGGATGACGTCCCACAAGGCGAATGGAGGAGTTCACGTCCGACTCCTCGTCCACCGAGGTGCCTTCTACCACCACGGCTGCTTTTTCCGACGTTACCGTTCCACAGCCGCCTGTGACGGCGCAGGTGTAGTCACCGGCATCGGCAGGACTGGCTGTTGCAACCGTGTAATCGGCCGAGGTAGCCCCTGAGATCGGCGCGCCATTGCGCGACCACTGATAGCTCAGCGTCGAGCCCGTTGCGGACACTGACAGCGTGAACGGACTACCGCTCTGCACAGTAAGACCCGAGGGCTGCTTGGTGATGACTGTGGCTACAGCCGTGATAAGATTCACGCTCGCTGAAGTCGCGCTCGGGTTACATGTACCCGTCACCACGCAGTCGTACTTTCCGATCGTCGTGGCATCAACCGTGACCACGAGTGAATCGGCTGTTGCACCGGCGATGTTCGTCCCACCACGACGCCACTGGTACTTCAGTCCGGCACCATCGGCCTTTACACGCATTACGGCCTGACCGCCAGGACACGCACTGGCGTCCTTTGGCTGGGATGTGATCGTTGGTGGGTTGGAGATCGTAAAGGGGGTGAGCAGGCGGCTCATGTGTCCGCGCGTGGTGGTCAGACGCACTTCGTACTGACCTGTCGGGACGTTCGGGACCTTCCACGAGAAGCTGCGTCCGACAGCCGCACGGGTGATGACTGTCCAGTTACTTGTGCCGGCAGGCGCAAGCTCAATGGAGTACTTGGTCGTATCAGGCATACCCTGCGCGCCCCATGAGATGGCCTTGTTCGCACCGGCACACCAGATCTCATCGCCAAGCGGTCCGGTCAGTTCGATCGTTCCAATGGCATACTTTCCAACGAATGCGTTTTGTCCGGAGCTGGCCCGCTGAACGGTCGTGTCCGGCGTGCGCAAGTTATCCGAAGTCGTCGATGTCACATAGTACACGTCACCGGCAGCGTCCGTGGCGAGCCCCATGACAGTATCTGCCTCAGATCCCGTCAGAAGGGTTGTATGGACGTTCGTGCTCGTATTCATGACGGCGAGGAATCCGTCCGTCGTGCCGGCACGCTCATTGTTGGTCGCATCTCCGGCAACCGGGAAGTCATTCGACATCGTTGCACCGTACATCACGGCAAGCTTGGAGGCGGCACTGTAGCGCACACCAGAGACCTCATCGTTACCGGTGCCCCCAAAGTACGTGGCCCCGGTAAGCTTCTGCCCGTCATCAGAGAGCACAGCAAGGAAGAGATCCTGCATGCCAATCTTCTGAGTGATGAGGGTACCGACGCAATCCAGATTCGAGGACGTAGTAACACCGACAACCTGAGCACGGCCCAGTTCGTCGACAAAGATGCCGCGGCCTTCGTCCTCGCCATTGCCGCCGAAGTAGGTCGAGTATGTTCCATCATCAGACTTCGCCAGGGCGAGCTCATTATTCAGCTTCACCACGTAGCCGTCTGTTGTTCCACCATTGAACGTGCGGTCATAGGGCAGACGACCTGACGAGAAGAATCCCGGCGTCGGGGCTGTTTCGAAGCTCACCGACGTCGTCGATCCGGTGAAATACACGCTGTTCGAACCATCGATGCACATAGCCCGCACAATATCGTGCCCGTCGCGTCCGAAATAGCGTGACTGTTGAAGCGATCCCGTTGCGGAGAAGAAGGCCAGGAAGACGTCTGTCAGTCCGAGGTTTGCACCTCCACCCGGCTCCGTCGTTGTCCGTCCGCGCCAGTCGCGGCGCGTCACCGTCACGGGGAACGTAACCGGTAGGTTCGCAGTCGAGTTCGTATTTCCAGCCAGGAAGATGACGCCGTTCTGATCGGCAGCGATGGCCACAGCCCGGTCATCCTTATTGCCGCCATGGTAACCGCTGACGATAAGCTTATTGAGAGTGCTGTCAAACTTGGCGATGTAAGCGTCAATACCCGACTTGTAGAGCTGACCCGATGCACCAGATGTTACCGGCAAGTCCGAAGAGTTTGTTTCACCGGTGACGTAGATGTTGTTGGACTTATCCTTGATCATCGACGTGATCTTGTCTTCGCCTGAGCCACCGTAGAACGAGTAGGACAGTACCTTCTGCAGCTTACGGTCCATACGCACCACGAAGCCGTCCATGATACCCTTGATCGACGTCGAGTAGCCCCCTGTCGCGCCCGTATACTGCATCGACGTCGTGCTGCCAGCTACGATGACGTCGCCGTTGGTCAGATACTCCAGCCCGGCAACCAGATCAGTACCCGTGCCGCCAAGGTAGGAGCCATAGACGATTGATGTGACCGGGGTGACGACCGAACGCGTCGAAGCATCGCCGTCGATTTCAACCCGGATACTCCGAAGATCAACTCCCGAACGCAGGATCAATTCCTGATGAAGTCCCTCGGTACGCGTGCTGTAGCGCACGTCCACACCCGGCACGGTACCATGAACAACCACCGATGAATACACCGGAGCGGAAAACCAGTCAGACTCATTGCGTCCGCGAAAGAAGTTCACGCGGCTCACTTCGGGAGAATTGCTCACCCGAGCTCGTGGATCGGCATCCACAAAAACACGGCGCTGAACGCGCCCTGTACGCTCCTGTGCCGCAGCATTAATGCCGTAACGGTCAACCTCAACGCCAAAACGCGTGATCCAGACATCGACGCCGGCCTGTCGCGACAGGTAGAGGATGTGCGATGGCCACTGGCCGACGTTGGCGATAAGTCCGTCAATCCGCGGACTGGACGAGGTGACCGTGGCCGCGGCAAGCGGCACAATGCAGATGATGGTCAGCTGTGCAATGGCTGCAAGAAGCATTCGGCGAACCATGAACATGGGGATCCGTAAGTGGTGAGCAGAACAAACACGGCGGCGCAGTACCCGGTTCCGGACCGAGCGCATGCAGTGCATTTAACTGACAAAGATACTCATGGTCGGCCATAGGTTTTGCCGCGTGGGCATGAGTGTGCCCACTCTGATTCGACCGATTCTACCAAAAATATTCTCACAAGGGTCTGTGCACGGAGTCGCTATCGGCTCAAGGCCAGCGCAACCGATCGCACCCCTCGGTCGGTAACAACGACTACCTGTTAAAGACCCTGCGGCAAACCACCAGTGGAAAAAGGATACCGAGTAGCAGCAATAACGTTGCCGACCAGGCTACGAAGCCAACTGGAGCATTTCCAATGACCGTGCCTGAGGTCTCGACGGCGTTCTGGTATCTCGTGCTGAATGATGAATGCTGTTGCATAGCTGTTCCCCTGAAATGTTCGGTGCGAACATCGGGGTCAGCCTATATGCCGGGAATCACCGAAGGGGGTAGCCGTGTCTTATACCGACATGTCGGTAGATACCCTATTCATGGAGGAAACGGACAGTTCGATGGCAAACGTTCCTGTGGACCGTACCGCCGGAACTCGGTAGCTTTGCCGCTTAGTTCACGTGACTTTCTTCAGTCTCTGCTGTGGTGCATGCCATGCCGATTCGTCTTGCCGTTAATATCGACCACATCGCCACGCTGCGCGAAGCGCGCGGCGGTATCGAGCCCGATCCGGTTCACGCAGCGGTTCTGGCCGAGCTTTCCGGCGCCAGCGGTATTGTGTGTCACCTGCGCGAGGACAGGCGTCACGTCAATGACCGCGACGTCCGTGCTCTGAGAGAGATCGTCACGACGAAGCTTGATCTGGAGATGGCCGCCCACGAGGAGATCATTTCCATTGCTCTCGACGTTGTCCCGGACCTTGTAACGATCGTGCCCGAGAAACGCGAGGAGCTGACAACGGAAGGGGGCCTTGCAGTTGCCGGCCATGAGTCACGATTTGCTGAACTGACGCAGCGCTTTCATGAGCGCGGCATCGCAGTAAGCTTCTTCATCGAACCGGAAACCGATCAGGTGGAAGCTGCTGCTGCGTGCGGTGCTGAGATCATCGAGCTGCATACGGGCACGTATGCTAATGCCCGAACAGAACAGGCGCGTGCGGTGCAGATGGAACGTATCCGCTCGGCCGCGCGTACAGCCGCCGCTGCCGGACTCGTCGTCACGGCCGGTCATGGGTTGGAACTGCGCAATCTAGCGTCAATGAAGACCGTACCAGAGCTAGAGGAGGTCTCCATTGGCCACGCCCTGGTCAGCCGCGCCGTGTTCGTCGGTTTCCAACGTGCCGTTGAGGAATACCTCGCCGTGCTGCGCTGAAAGCCCCTTTCAGAAACGGCCGACTAGGCCTTGCCGCCAAAGGCGGTCGACACGAAGTCCCGGTTCATCTGAGCGATGAACTCCGCGCTGATGCCTTTCGGACACGCGGCTTCGCACTCGTAATGGTTCGTGCAGGAACCGAAACCTTCGGCATCCATCTGAAGGACCATGTTCATTGCGCGCGAAGAGCGTTCGGCCTGACCCTGTGGTAGAGATCCGAGATGGCCAACCTTGGCCGCGGTGAACAGCATTGCCGAAGAATTCGGGCATGCCGCCACGCAGGCACCACAACCAATGCAGGCAGCGGCATCCATGGCACGATCGGCATCGGGCTTGGAGATCGGAATGGCGTTACCGTCCTGGGCATTGCCGGTGTTGACGCTTACGAATCCGCCCTTCTGGATGATGCGGTCGAACGATCCGCGGTCGACGACCAGGTCACGCAGTACCGGGAAGGCCGTGGCGCGCCATGGTTCGATGTAGATCTCATCACCATCCTTGAAAGTCCGCATGTGCAGCTGGCAGGCCGTCGTGCGGGCCAGAGGGCCGTGCGGACGTCCATTGATAACCATGCCACAGGTACCGCAGATGCCTTCACGGCAATCGTGATCGAAGGCAACCGGAATCTCGCCCTTGGCAATGAGTTCCTCGTTGAGCACGTCGAGCATTTCAAGAAAGCTCATGTGCTCGCTCACGTTGGCAAGATCATACGTCTTGAGCATGCCCGTGTCGTTCGGTCCGGCCTGACGCCAGATGTGAAGTCTGAGGTTCATTACTTGTAGCTCCGTGTTGCCAGTTGGACGTTTTCGAATGAAAGGGACTCCTTGTGCAGGGTCGGGGTCTGTCCGACGCCCGTGTGCTCCCAGGCCGCGACGTAACAGTAGTCGTCGTCATTGCGCTTGGCCTCGCCGTCCTCGGTCTGATATTCCTCGCGGAAGTGTCCCCCGCAGGACTCATTGCGCTGAAGTGCGTCATAGCACATCAGCTCAGCAAACTCAAGGAAGTCAGCCACGCGAAGTCCCCGCTCAAGGGACTGATTTAGTTCCGCACCCGAGCCTGGAACAACGAGGTTCTGCCAGAACTCCTCGCGCAGTTCAGGGATGCGCTTGAGTGCGTCCTTCAGGCCAGCTTCGTTGCGCGCCATGCCGCACTTGTCCCACATGATCTTGCCAAGCTCCCGATGGAACGAATCTGGTGAGCGCTTGCCCCCAATCGAAAGAAGCGTTGCGATCTTATGCTCGGCATCCTTGACGGCCTGCTGGGCTTCGGCACTGTCGGAATTGACGGCCGACAGGCCCCCTTGCGCCAGGTATCCGCCAATGGTGTAGGGGATCACAAAGTATCCGTCGGCAAGACCCTGCATCAGGGCTGACGCACCCAGACGGTTAGCCCCGTGATCAGAGAAGTTGGCCTCTCCAAGCACGAACAGTCCCGGTACGTTGGACATCAGATTGTAGTCCACCCAGAGTCCGCCCATGGTGTAGTGCACTGCCGGGTAGATGCGCATCGGCACCTTGTAGGGATTCTCGCCGGTGATGCGCTCGTACATTTCAAACAGGTTGCCGTAGCGGTCGGCAATGGCCTTCTCACCAAGGCGACGGATGGCATCCGAGAAGTCAAGATAGACGCCCAGTCCCCCGGGGCCTACGCCGCGACCTTCGTCACAGACTTCCTTGGCAGCACGCGAGGCAATGTCACGGGGCGAGAGGTTTCCGAACGATGGGTATTTGCGCTCAAGATAGTAGTCACGATCGGCCTCCGGGATCTGATCCGGACTGCGCTGGTCGCCCTTGGTCTTCGGCACCCAGATGCGGCCGTCATTACGTAGCGATTCCGACATCAGCGTAAGCTTGGACTGGTAGTC
>JBEIIK010000084.1:0-9566 GCA_040380835.1 Ignavibacteria bacterium
CACCCGATGACGTGCGACTGCAGTTGGAGCTGTGCCAGCCCCCTGCTTGGGAATGCCAATACCACTGCTGTGGTAAACAGTATGATGATACGGTGTGCCATACTTCATCCTTTCGATGATGTTCATGGCAAGTCTATGGTCGCTCTTTACGGAAGTCACTACGACGATGATTGTCGTCGCGCTATTTGCGGAGATGCGTCGTGTGGATGTCGAAATCCGTGCGCGACGATTTTTCGAGCAGCCGCGCTACGATGCGTATGGGATGGGGTCCGTTAGACCGGCCTCGTGAAAACCACGCAGGCGAAGGGCACATGAATCACACTCACCACAGGCGAGATCCTGACGGGCGTAACAAGACCACGAGAGATTCAGTGGCGCTTGGAGCTTACTACCGAGTGCAACTATCTCACTCTTTCGGAGATCGATCAACGGCGTTAGTATTCGAATCACCGTTCCCGGTTTAGTACCGTACTTTATCACTTGCTCAAATGCTCGAAAGAAGACATCCCTGCAATCCGGATATCCACTGGAGTCTTCTTCGACTGCTCCGATGAAGAGCGCCTCGGCACCGACGACCTCTGCCCAGCTGGTAGCAATGGCAAGGATGTTCGCGTTACGAAACGGCACATAACTCGTAGGGACGTGATCACCTGCCATCCCAATGCCATTATCGTTAAGGGGCGATGTGGTTATCTCTATGCGACGATCCGTCAGACTGCTGCCACCAATGGCTGCCAGGTGCGAGATGTCGACGACCAGTCGATTCTCAACGCCATAATGATCACATATCTCATTGAATGCTTGAAGCTCTCGGTCCTGCGTGCGCTGACCGTAGTTCACATGTAGGGCATGGACCTCATATCCATCGTTGATGGCGCAGGCAACAGTAACGCAACTGTCCATACCGCCAGAAAGCAGCACCACAGCTTTCTTCGCAGTGACGAGCAAGCTCACTCTTCCATCACTTCTACTTCTTTGGCGGCGAGGATTTTATCGATGTCGGCCACGTGCTTATCGGTAGCCTTCTGCACGTCGTCTTCGCCCCGCTTGCGGTCATCTTCACTGTAGTGCTCTTTCTTTTCAGCCACCTTGAGCTCTTCATTCGCGTCGCGGCGAACGTTCCTAACAGCCAGCTTGCCTTCTTCGGCGATCTTCTTGCACTGCTTGACGATGTCCTTGCGGCGCTCTTCGGTAAGGGGCGGAACAGAAATTCGAATGACCTGTCCGTCATTCTGCGGAGTGATACCGAGGTTAGCAGCAAGTATAGCCCGCTCGATGCCGGAGAGAACCGTACGGTCCCACGGCTGGATCATGATCGACCGCGCATCGGGGACGGATACGCTACCCACCTGACCAATCGGCGTCATTTCTCCGTAATACTCCACGCGCACACTGTCGAGCATCGAGGCCGAGGCCCGACCGGTGCGGACTTTGGCAAGCTGCTGTTGGACGTGCTCGACGGCCTTGCCCATGCTGTCACGGGCGTTATCGACGATTTCCTTTACCGGCATGGTGTCACTCCCTAACAATACTGGCAACCGGTTCGCCAAGGATAAGGCGACGCAGGTTGCCACGCTGGTTCATGTTGAAGACAAGGATTGGCTTGCTGTTTTCGCTTGCCATCGTGATGGCCGTCATGTCCATCACTCGAAGATTACGTTCGAGAGTTTCCTTGTAGCTGATCTCCGCAAAACGTTGCGCATCGGCATGTTTTTCCGGATCCTTATCGTACACACCGTCCACACGCGTGCCCTTGATCACCACATCGGCTTCGATCTCAACAGCGCGCAGCACTGCGGCCGTATCGGTGGTGAAGTAGGGATTACCTGTACCAGCTCCGAAGACAACCACTCGGCCCTTTTCAAGATGGCGCATGGCACGCCGCCGGATAAATCCTTCAGCGATTTGTTCCATGTGAATGGCTGTCTGCAGACGGGTTGGTACCCCGAGCAATTCAAGGGCATTCTGAAAGGCGATACAGTTGATCACCGTGGCCAGCATGCCCATATGATCACCTGAGACCTTGTCGATGCCCATCTGCTCGGCCTGCATGCCGCGGTAGATATTCCCGCCACCGAAGACAATGCCAATCTGGACACCCAGATCATGGGCTTCCTTGACGTCTTCGGCGAATGACCGAAGCGCTGCGGCATCAATGCCGTAGTGTTGCTCGCCCATGAGCGATTCGCCACTGAGCTTTAGCAGGATACGCTTGTAAAGCACGGACATGGAGCCCCTTGCCGTTGTCGTTAGATCTTGTCGCCCAGATTATACCGGAGGAAAGATACGACCTTGACGTCGGCACCCGCAACCTTGGAGATCTCGGCAACGACATCCGCGACCTTTTTGGAAGAGTCCTTGACGAAGACCTGCTCGAGCAGAACATTCTCTTCGTAGAACTTACCCAGGCGGCCTTGAGCGATGCGCTCGGCGATGTCTTCTTTCTTGCCTTCCTGTATAGCCTGCTGTTTGTAGATCTCGATCTCCTTCTCGAGCATCGAGGTATCTACCTGAGAACGCTCCACAACAAGTGGCTGCATTGCGGCGATCTGCATGGCAACATCGCGCATGTGAGGCTTGAGATCATCGGAGCCATTGGTTCCCGAGAACTCGATCATTACACCGAGTCGCGAACCAGCGTGGTTATAATCCGTGACGAAGCCATCGGTGGCGACGCGGGCATACCGGCGCAGACCGATCTTCTCGCTGAACTTGGCAAGGATCTCGTCACGCAGATTGGCGAGGGTCTTGCCATCGTGCGCGGCGTTCCACAGTTCGTCGTCGCTGGCAAACGGAGTTGCCAGAACGGCATCGCAGATGGCGTTGGCAAAGGCAACGAACTCTTCGTTGCGGCCCACGAAGTCTGTCTCACAGTTGACCTCTACGATGGCTCCGGTCTTGCCGTCGGCGGATGTCTTGGCAAGAACGATTCCTTCGTTCGCTTCACGGTCGGCACGCTTGGCAACAGAAGCAGCACCGCGCTTGCGAAGCCACTCAATCGCTGCCTGCATATCGCCACCCGCTTCTTCGAGGGCTTTCTTGCAATCTGCCATACCCGCGCCGGTCTTCTCGCGGAGTTCCTTGACGGTTTGTGCGGTAATCATGACGTGATTTCCTTCGATTTCGATGTTGGGGTGTCTGTTGGTAGGGGGCTTACTCTGCGCCTTCGGACTTACCGCCCTTGCGCGTACGCAGCTGGCGGCGAACCTTTGACTCGTCTCCGTCCATTTCCTTGACGGCTGCTTCTCCTGCGGCAGCAAGATCGGCCGTTTTGGCACGTGCCACTTCACGTCCGTCAACGATCGCATCGGCAAGGACCTTGAGAATCAACTCCACAGCCTTGATCGAATCGTCGTTGGCCGGGATCGGATAGTCAACTTGCGTAGGATCGGAGTTAGTGTCAACTATGCCAATAACCGGTATACCGAGTGTCTTGGCTTCCTTGATCGCCAGGTGCTCCTTCTTGATGTCAACCACCACGAGCATGCCCGGAATGCGCGTCATATCTTCAATACCACCGAACACCTTGCGCAGCCGGTCGCGCTCGCGACTCAGCATAAGACGCTCTTTCTTTGTGATCTTTTCGAACGTTCCGTCCGACTCCATCTTGTCGATCGACGACAGACGCTTGATCGATTTGCGGATCGTGGCAAAGTTGGTGAGCATACCTCCAAGCCAGCGCTCGGAAACATAATTTGACGAGCTGCGCTTGGCTTCGTTTTCAACCGAGCCCTTGGCCTGATTCTTGGTGCCGACGAACAGCACTCCGCGCCCCTGTGACGCGATCTCCTGTGCTGCATCGCGGGCAATGTCCACAAGCAACTGCGTCTTGCGCAGGTCGATGATGTGAATTCCGTTGCGCTCCATGAAGATGAAGGTGCGCATCGCCGGATTCCAGCGGCGGGTAAGGTGTCCGAAATGTGCTCCGGACTCGAGCAGAGCTTCAATGCTGACTGCTGCCATGATAAACCTCTTCGGTTGTGGTGGATGATACCTCTGCGTGGTTCGAACCGCCGGACCCGTGAATATCTTCCCGGGCTCCACCGACGGAATCCCCACGCATGCGTTGTAGTTGCGTGTTTGGATCGATCTCGACGTCGAAGCTTAACGCTTCGAGAACTGGAAGCGCTTGCGGGCCTTCTTCTGTCCGTACTTCTTGCGCTCAACCATGCGTGGGTCGCGCGTAAGGACGCCGGCCGGACGCAGCGCCGAGCGAAGCTCATCGTTGTACTCGACCAGAGCGCGAGCCACTCCGAGACGAACCGCACCAGCCTGGCCGCTCTTACCGCCACCACGCACGTTCACGAAAACGTCGAACTGCATGTTGGTCTTGGTGAGCTCCAGCGGGAGGATGGCGTCACGACGGTAATTCTCCACCGTGAAATATTCTTCGATCGGCAGACGGTTCACCATGACGTGTCCGGTGCCGCTGGTTAGTCGAACCTGAGCGACGGATGTCTTACGACGGCCTGTTCCAGTGTAGGTCTTCATTTCTTCTCCGATTTCACTTCGTACCGAGGTGGAGGTATGGCAGCTCGTAGTTCTTTGGCTGCTGCGCCGTATGCGGATGCTCGCTTCCGCTGTATACCTTAAGCTTCTTCACAATCGCACGACCCAGCGAATTCTTCGGCAGCATACCCTTGACGGCCAGCTCGACGATCTCTTCGGGCTTGGACTTCATGATGTTCGAGAACGAACGCATGCGTCCGCCACCTGGATACCCCGTATTGTGGAAGTATTCCTTCTGTTCGGCGCGCTTACCCTCAAGGACAACCTTGTCAGCATTGATGACGATGACAAAGTCGCCGCAATCCACATGCGGGGTGAACAGCGGCTTGTGCTTGCCGCGCAGGAGGGTTGCGATCTGCGTGGCAAGACGCCCAACCGTGCAGTTGGTGGCATCCACGACCAGCCAGTCGCGCTGCACATCTTGCTCGCGAACCGAGCGGGTGATATTTCCGTGCTGATTCATACCGATTCTTCCTCCCCGTCGTGGGGGTTCAATGACGTGTTGGTTTTACCAGAGCTTGCAAACATACGGGAGTGGCCTATTTCTGCCAAACCACGGATGCAAAAGTGACGGCACTTTGTGTTTCTTCCTCATGCCAGACCTGATATGACCCCAGAATTCCGCGACCAGGCTGCACACAATTCAGCGCCAGAACGGTAGGAGCAAACCCGCAGACACGATACCGATTATCTACTCCTTCGATGGCTCGGCGATAGCCGTCGGCCTGACCGTCAGCAAGTAGCTCGAGCAACTCGCGGTCCGAGCTCTCGACTCCAGGCATGAGATGTACCGCATCGAGGGGGTCTCCGAACTTTGGTCCGACATGTGCTAAGTCACCCGATATCAACCAGATAGGTCTTCTTCCACTGGCCTCGACGACATGCCGAATGCGTGTTGTCCATTCCTCGAGAGCCCCTTGATCAAAAATGGCGGACGTTACAAGCACCGGAAGCACTGCCACATCACGTCCCTCCCAGAGGTACCGCAGAGCCACAGCATGAAGCTCCAGCGAATGCTCGGGTTTGTGGGCAATATCGGCCTCGGCAATGGCCAGGTCGTGATCGATCACGGGTAGGGGGCCAAGCGGAGTTTCAAATGGCTTGTCGGAGATGATCACAGGATGGTCCGACCAGTAATGGGACGTTCCGATCATCACCACGAGGTCGGCTGGACTCTTAGCGATGGCATTGAAGCCCTGACCATACACCGTGGGGGCGACCCGAAAGTCGATGTGCGGAACAAGGGCCGCAACCGGTTGCTCACCAATGTTTTCACTTTGGAAGGGGGCTTTCCCGTACCGCTGTACGATGCCGAGCACGTCGCGGCAGAAGGTGCGAAACTCCTCCGGGTCTTCAGGATAGGTCGAGCCGGCACAGACCATGGGTCGGGAGGTCAGCTCGCACCATGCCTGCTGCGTCTGAGCGCGACGTTTCTCAGCAACGTCACCCTCGAAATAGCCCAATTCATCGAGCTGGCGGACGAACAGCATGACCCGGCGGATCTCGGGGCCGTCAGGATCCACCCCGGCAGCCTGCGCTAGATCTTCCGATGTGGTTTCGCCATCGCAGACCGATAGAACCTCGATCATATCCGCATGGAGCATGATCGGACCGTCAGCCACACCGAATGGGTCGTGCAGGACGAGGTAGTTCTCATCGTCCTCGGCATGGGATGTGACGGAAATGTCCGCCCTCAGTCGAGGCAGGATCACGAGCGTCCGATTGTTCGCTGGAGTCTGCGCACCACCCACACACCGGCTCCACCGCTTATGGCGAAGAGCATAGAGGCGAGAAGGAACAGCGTTTCTCCGGTAACCGCGGAAGCGACGACCGTCAGCACGACGCAGATAATGGAGCAGACGAGTATCAGCGTCAATGCAGATGAGAGTGACGATTTGGTCTTCATCGGGTATTCCTCACGTTCGTATTGGCTCGATACGATGCGACGTAATCGATATAGTTCTGGGCACTTTGCTCAAGCTTTTTACACTCGGCATCGGAGAGTTCACGTACGATCTTGGCCGGTACACCGGCCACAAGCGTGCGCGGCGGGACGATGAATCCCTCCCGGACAACAGCACCGGCCGCCACCATGCTATGATGACCGATCACCGCTCCATCGAGAACCGTGGCATTCATACCGATCAGAGCATAGTCTTCAACGGTACAGCCATGCAACATCACACAGTGACCGATCGTCACACCGTCGCCGATCGTGAGCGCATGCTTGTTGCATGTTACATGCAGCATGGAAAGGTCCTGCACATTCGTGCGCTCACCAATGCGGATCTGATGAACATCGCCGCGGATCACGACGTTGAACCAGACCGATGAATCCTTGCCGATGTGGACATCACCAAGGATCACGGCACCGTGTGCAACGAACACGGTCTCATCGACCGTTGGCGTGATATCTGCGTAGGGAATGATCATAGCTGTGCGTCCTTACCCCCGGCGCGCAAAATGCGCGGTGCGTCCGTCAATCTTCCATTGCTCCAGGTTCGCAATCATGTATGTGCGGGCCTGGCCTTCTTCGTTGGGAATGATACCGTCTAGTATGGCTTCCTCGATCATCCACTTGATGTAGCCAACTTCGCGGCAGGGCCCCATGCCGGTGACGGCCATGATCTCTTCTCCGCGCACCGGACTCTGAAACGACCGAAGCTGGTCGCGCTCCTGCACGTCGATGAGTTTCTGCTCAACGGTATCGTAGTTCCGCAGGTACTTCTGCGCCCGCGCGGGGTTGCGCGTCGTAATGTCGGCCCGGCAGAGCGTGAAGAGGTCGGCTACTGCGTCTCCGGCCTGGACGGCAAGGCGGCGAATGGCTGAATCTGTCACCCCTTCATCAACAAGCTTCATAGGGCGCTGGTGCAGGCGCACCAACGACTCGACGTATTCGAGATGATGCATGGGCAGCTTCATGCGGCGAAATATCTTCTGCTGCCAGCGAGCGCCAATCTCCTCGTGTCCATGAAACGTCCAGCCGCTTCCGGGTATGAACTTCTTGGTGCGGGGCTTGGCAATGTCGTGCATCAGCGTTGCAAACCGCAGCCATAGGTTGTCTGACATCCGCGCCACGTTGTCAACCACCTGAAGCGTATGGAGGAACACGTCCTTGTGCCCGTATTCACGTGACCCCGCCGTCACGAGCTCCACACCGGACAGATTATCCACCTCGGGGAACACGTACTTCATCAGACCCGTATCCTGGAGGATCTTCAGTCCGGTGCTCGGACGGTCCGAGGCCATGATCTTGAGAAACTCATCTGTGATGCGCTCCTGCGAGATGATCGTGATGCGCTCGGCCATTGAGGCCATAGCCGTGATCAAGGCGGGGTCAACATTGAAGCCCAACTGAGCGGCGAATCGCGCCGCACGCATCATCCGCAGCGGGTCATCGCTCATGGTCACGGCGGGGTCAAGGGGCGTGCGCAGAAGCCCCCTTTCAATGTCTCCAATGCCATCAAACAGGTCAACTATGCGTCCAAGCCGCTCGGGATGCAGATCGGCAGCGAGAGCATTTACGGTAAAGTCCCTGCGCCGAAGGTCATCCTCAAAGGTGCCCTCAACCACGATTGGCTTGCGCGAATGCTCAACGTACTCCTCGCGTCGGGTTCCAACGAACTCGATGTGATGATCACCAATCGGAACGAGTGCCGTGCGAAAGCGTTCGTACTCTACGCACTTGGAATGGAAGAGGTCGGCAACCAAACGTGCAAAGACCAGGGCATCACCTTCGACGGTGATGTCGATATCCGTGCGGGCACGCCCCATCAGAGCATCGCGCACATATCCACCCACCACGTGGGCACGCACGCCTAATTCATTGGCGAGTGCGGCAATACGTAGCAGCACGGCATCCGTGATGTCGATCGTCGTCATTGAATGTCCACCGCTATGGGAGCCGGGCTTCCCGTATCAGCCTTCGTAGCTGGGAACGTCCTTGATCTGGCGCACGCCGGAGCTTCCCTTGTCACGGCGCTCCATGGCCACCAGAGCCGACGCGTAGATTTCGCGCCAGGTCAGGCCGAAGTGAACCATCAATTCCTCCGGATCACCGGAACCGCCAAACGAGTCCTTGACGCCCACGAACTCGATCGGCACCGGAGCATTCTTTGCTGTGCACTCAGCCACAGCGCCGCCGAGTCCGGCGTGCACCTGGTGCTCTTCGGCCGTCACAATGCAGCCGCAGTCGCGGGCTGCCTGGGTGACAGTTGCGAAGTCAAACGGCTTTACCGTATGGACGTTAACGACACGGGCCGAGATGCCCTTCTTGGCAAGCTCCTTAGCCGCAAGAATGCTCTCCCATACAAGGGCTCCGTTGGCGATCAGTGCAACATCGGAACCGTCCATCAGCACATTGGCCTTTCCGAGCTCGAACGGTGAATCTTCCGTTGTAAACATTGGAACGGGCGAACGACCGAACCGAATGTAGGCCGGACCAACCTTCTCGCCCATGGCGACCGTAGCCTTGCGGGCCTCATGGTAGTCGGCAGGTACGATCATCGTCATGTGCGGAAGCGTACGCAGGAAGGCCACTTCCTCAAGCACCTGGTGCGTTGCACCATCCGGCCCGACGCTGATCCCGGCGTGTCCGCCACCGATCTTTACGTTGGCCTCGTTGTACGCCACTGAAATACGCAACTGATCAGCATTGCGCAGCGCACAGAAAGCCCCGTACGAAGCAAAGAACGGGATCTTGCCGCTCAGGGCAAGTCCGGCCGCGATCGTCGTGGCGTTCTGCTCGGCAATACCGATCGAGAAGAAGCGGTCCGGAAACTTCTCCTTGAACAGGGAGGTCATCACCGAACCGGTAATGTCTCCGCCAAGAACAACTACGTTGCTGTGGCGCTCGCCAAGATCGACGAGTCCGTCACCAAAGCCAAATCGCGTGGGTTTTGATCCGAGAAGGTCCATCAGGTTTCAGGTTTGAGGTTTCAGGTTTGAGGTTTCAGGTTTGAGGTTGCAGGTTGCTAGCGCAGAAAACCGGCATCAGTCATCAGTCATCAGTAATCAGTCATCAGTAATCAGTCATCAGTAATCAGTCATCAGTAATC
>JBEIIK010000085.1:0-9425 GCA_040380835.1 Ignavibacteria bacterium
CGAACATCAGTTCCGGTCCGGAGTGACCATCGGCGGTTTGATCGGGTACGAAGGACGAGGGATTGTTGGTCGATTTCGCGAGCGGGAGAGCGTCAATCAGACCAGTCCGGCTGGGCGAGTGTATGCTGTACCCATCAGCTTTCTCAATGAAGCAACGCTGAGTTTTGACATGGTCTCGCTCAATCCCTACGTGAAGCATGATATCTGGGGACGTCTTTTCGGGCGTGCCGGTTTGTCGGTCGGATACGTGTTTGGGTCGGATATCATGCACACTAAGTCCCTTGCCTCCAGCACCGTGACCTTTCCAGACGGTGAGGTTGGCGATGTCTCGTTCGGCGAAAATGGTGATGGATCGGTTACCCTGGAAAATGGCCCGTACAAGGGTCTATCGAAGTTGCAACTGGGTGCGACCCTTGCCACCGGCTACGAGATCCCGCTTGCACGCGCCAAGCGTCCGTGGGGAATGGACGTAGCCGCCGTCCTCGTGCCAATTTTGCAGGTGTTCCAGCCGTTCACCAATCTGAGCCTGGATGGTTCCGACGTCAGAGTGTCCACGCTCCAGTTTATGCTGGAGTTTCGGTACAATCTCTGAAATCTCAGAAAATGGCTTTGGCGGTTTTCCACATTTACCTATTTTTTGGACCTGCCGTAACCTGACACATGTCCGACAGGCAGACGATTAGGTGGGGAGCGAACAAATTTCAAGGGACGAAAAGCCTATGATACGGCGATATGTTTCGGTCTGCGTCGTTGCACTTGCATGTGCATTCGCTTGCATGCATGCAGGTGTGCCAGATAAAGTTCTGTACCTGTACAGTGCCACGCTCAGCTCCGGCAGCCCGGCCGAAGATGATTCCCGTGGAGACGTACTGAGCGATCCGAAGAAGATCAGGATCATAAATCTTGGTGCGATCAACCACGATGGCCTTGATTACGCTCCAACGGTTAGTGCGGACGGCAAGACCCTGTATTTCGTGTCCGAACGTCCAGGAAGCAAACCCAACGTGACCGAAGGCCGCCTGTCTCACGACTTCTGGAAGGCCACTAAAGCCGACAACCACGACACCACGTTCAGTGAGCCGGTTAACCTCACAGAAATCAATCTCACAAGTGACGAGGGGGCTGCCTCTATCGCCGCTGACCGTCAGACGCTCTACTTCACAGGTTGCAACCGCCCTGGCGGTATCGGCTTCTGTGACATATGGGAAGCAAGGGTGGAAGGTGACAAGTTCACGGAGCCGAAGAATCTGGGACCGAACGTCAACACGGAATTCTGGGAATCGCAACCGTACATCTCCCCTGACAAAAAGCGCCTTTATTTCTCTTCGAATCGCCCCTCTCCGAACCATCCAGATGACGAAGACGATCGCGATTTCGACATCTGGTTCTGTGACTGGGACGATGATCTAGGTGAGTGGAGCAAGGCCAAGAACCTCGGTACCGACGTTAACACTACGGGCAAGGAAGTCGCACCGTTTATTGCTCCGGACGGACGCACGCTGTTCTTCTCCTCGAACGGTTACAAGAATGGAATTGGAAAGCTCGATTTCTACCGTACCAGGAAAACAGGTGAGAAGGACAAAGAAGGTCGGGACCGTTGGAGCAAGCCCGAACTGCTGCCTGCTCCGATAAATACCCCCGACGACGATTTCTTCCTCTCGATGCCCCCTTCCGGAGATGTGCTCTATTTCTCATCTGATCGTGAGGATGTTGCAGGTGCCAGGGGTGAGCTAGACATCTACATGGCGTTCATCCCAACATTCACGCGTGCGGTCAACGTGATCGTTTCGGTCGTCGATGAGTGTACGGGCCAGAATGTTCCTGCTACGATCAGCTTCAAGAACACTCTCACGGGTCGTGAATCAAAGGGCGAAGTCACGACGGACAACATCGAATCCAATGTGATCGTTGGAGACGACGACTACGGAACCGGTAAGGTCAAGGCCGGCTCGGTGAACCTGACAGTCACGGCCACATCAAGCACCTACGGTGAGCGCAGCATCACGATCCCAGTGCAGTATCCCGGCATTACGACCAGTGCCGACGAAGCCAAGGTTCAGACAGAGATTCGCAAGACGATCACCCTTGGTCAGCGGCCGACGCTTGCTGCTGACATGGAACTGTCCGACTGGGCCAAGAAGAAAGGCAACAACTTCAAGGGTCTCGTGATCGAAGAGCGCGCCACGATTCAGCTCTTCCCGCTTCTTCCGTACGTCTTTTTCGACCTCAACAGCGGCGTCATGCCGGTACGGTACAAGCGCCTGACTTCTGCCCAGACGAACGACTTCACGGATGAGCGCCTTCCGGGCGGTACGTTGGACAAGTATTATCACACTCTCAACATTTTCGGATATCGCCTTCGCAAGTATCCGAACGTGAACGTTGACATCGTTGGATGTACGGACGAAACCAATGAGGACAAGAACTCGCCCCTTCCCAAGCAGCGTGCTCAGATCGTCTACGACTACCTGAAGAACGTCTGGGGAATTGCCGAGAGCCGCATGAAGATGGTGGCACGGGGCTGGCCTGAACTGCCATCGAACAAGAAGGACACGAACGGTATCGTCGAGAACCGCCGCACTGAGCTCGTGTTCTCCGGTTCGAAAGATGATCTGTGGAACGTACAGAAGCCGATCGAAGACCGTGACCCTACGCTATTCCCGTCGCCTTCAACGCTGACGTACGCGATGAAGAACGGTATCGACAACAACATTGTCGCTTCGCGTCGCATTGAGGTGCTCCGCAACGGAAAGCCTTGGAAGACAGTCAAGGATCTGAATATCACCGATGCAAACGCCAACTGGGACTGGCAGAATGCCGATGCCGAGTACCCCGCAGAAAAGGGTCCGGACGGCACTGCTGAGTTCAATCTTCCACCGTACAAGTCGGTGCTGATCGTGACCTCGAAGAACGGTCAGGAATGTAAGTCAGACACCGTCACAACACCGGTAAAGCGGGTGTCGTCGAAGAGCCTCGGTGTTGACAAGGGCGACGTCAAGACACTTGAAAAATACAACCTGATTCTCTTCAAGTTCGACTCTCCGGAAGCCGGTGAACTGAACGAGCGCATCATGTCCACGTGGGTGTATCCACGTGTCAAGAAGTCCTCCACGATCCGCATCGAAGGACACACTGACGTTGTCGGTTTGGACACACGCAACAAGAAACTCTCTGAGCAGCGTGCCGGCACAGCCGAAAAGTTCATCAAGTCAACCGGTTCGCCGTATGCGGAAATGTCAACGCGCGGAACGGGTGAAGAAGAGCCGCTCTATACCAACGAATCTCCTGAAGGCCGGTTTTTCAACCGTACTGTTCAGGTGATCATTGAGACGCCGCTGGCTGACGCCGAACTCGAGTAACGAGAGCAACGTGCTGATTCCCCTGAGCGCTCAACCCACTGGTTGGGCGCTCTTTTTATTACGAACGATATGTTTGCATCTATGATCGAGTGGAATGTAGATCCGGTGATTGGGACCCTTGGCCCACTTTCACCACGATGGTATGGTGTGCTTTTTGCCACAGCCTTCATGCTGAGTTACACGGTGATGAAGCGCGTCTTCGCTTCCGAGGGAAAGAGTCGGGAGAACCTTGACCGACTTACCATCGCTATGATCGCCGGAACGATTCTCGGCGCGCGTCTGGGGCATGTGTTGTTCTATGAGCCGGCACTGTTTATCGAGAACCCTCTCGAAGTGATCGCCATCTGGCACGGTGGACTTGCCAGCCATGGTGGGGCCATCGGCATTATCACCGGGGTGTTTCTTTTTGCGCGGCGCACTGCAGGATTTTCAATGACCTGGCTGCTGGACCGGCTGGCGATCGTGGTGCCGCTCTCGGGGATGTGTATCCGCCTTGGCAACCTCATGAATTCGGAGATCGTAGGACGTCCAACAGATGTTCCATGGGGCTTCTGGTTTGTCCGCATTGATGCTGTTCCCGTTGCCCGGCATCCAACACAGATCTATGAAGCGTTGATCTGCCTGGGCCTGTTTCTGCTGATGTTCGGACTCTACCGCAAGGGGCTTGCAATGTCTCGCCCGGGTTTCATGATCGGACTCCTGATGGTATTGCTGTTTACGAGTCGGTTCTTTGTGGAATACTTCAAGGAAGTGCAGGAGGCTTTTGAGGCATCGCTACCAATCGATATGGGGCAGATCCTGAGTCTGCCGTTTATTCTGGCTGGTATCATTTTTGTGGTCCGTTCGCGGCACGTTCAGCAGGCGAGATAAGCCCCCTGAGAAGTAACTTTGCGCTCCCTTATCAATACACTGGCACTAACGTCATGAGCATCTCCACGATCACCGTCATTGGTGGCGGCACCATGGGAAATGGTATCGCCCACGTCGCCGCTCAGAGCGGTTTTTCCGTAACTCTGGTCGATGTTACCGAGGCTGCTATTGAGCGGGCCATCAAGACCATCACCTCGAATCTCGAACGTCAGGTGAAGAAGGAAGCCATCACGGCAGACCAGATGGCTGAGACACTTGGTCGGATCACTACGACAACCGATCTTGAGAAGGGGTCTAGCAGTGCCGATCTTGTGATCGAAGCAGCCAGTGAGCGCCTCGAGATCAAGCGTCAGATCTTTGCCACCCTTGATGCCGTGTGCAAGCCGGAGGCGATCCTTGCGTCAAACACTTCATCGATCTCCATCACAGACCTTGCGGGGGGCACCAAGCGTGCCGACAAGTTCATCGGGATGCACTTCTTCAATCCAGTGCCGGTGATGAAGCTGTGCGAGATCATCCGCGGTCTTGCTACAAGCGATCAGACCTATGCAACCATCAAGCAGATGGCTGAGACCATGGGTAAGGTTCCGGTAGAAGTACAGGACTATCCGGGATTTATCTCGAACCGCATCCTGATGCCGATGATCAATGAGGCTGTGTACTGTGTGATGGAGGGTATTGCCTCGATAGAGGACATAGACACGGTGATGAAGCTCGGTATGGCTCACCCGATGGGCCCACTCACGCTGGCAGACTTTATCGGCCTTGATGTTTGTCTAAGCATCATGGAAGTGCTCCACAACGGGCTTGGTGATTCCAAGTACCGTCCGTGCCCATTACTTCGAAAGATGGTTGCTGCCGGACACCTCGGACGCAAGAGTGGCAAGGGGTTCTACAGCTACTGAGCGCAGACCGTGCAGTCCTGCACTAGCGTCACCAGGTGACGTCGCAGTGACGTTCTGTCGCCCTGCAGCTTCATCATCTGTCGGATCTCCTGACGGTAGTGATCAACGGCCTTCGATGATTTGAAAACGATCTTGGCGATCTGTGCTGTTGACAAACCGTCGATGATACAGATCGACACCACCAGCAGATTGTCTGGCATGGCCGGAAAATGATGACGCAGGCACTGCTCAAGTCGTGCATCCCGGTAGAGAATCTCGCGCTCGGCTTCGGTCAGCTCGTCCTCACGGCGCACAAGAGCTTGCAGCTGCTCGCGCAGAATGGAACTCACTTCCTGGGACAGGAGGCCGGAGGCCTCAAGCGTCGTTATCTCGCCGATAATGCGATTGATGCCTTCGCGCTTTTTCTTGAGATGGCCATGAAGAATGCGCAGGATCTGTTCGGCATCACTTAAGGACGGCAGGTTGGTAGATGTGCCCATGCAGATGGAGCTCTGTTTCTGGTAGTGCGTGCGTTGCGTCGGCAGAAGTTACGGCAATGTGAACGAACAATACCAGCGATTGATTCCCGGAATGCCCTTGAGTTTATGCAGGCAAGGGCCATTGTGTCTCCCTGAATCTGTTCGACATATATTCCATGAAGTCAAACAGGAGGGACGGTCATGAGCATTCCGGCGGACACCGACATCCAGAAGTGGCACCGGTACTTTGCCGTTGAGGCTAACAATGATGCATGGCAGCGCTCGCTGGACCCAGCGCAGCAACGGCGTGCGGATGAGATCTTAATGATGGCCTACGTCTCGGCCTACCACTGGTCGCAATGCGGAACGGCCCTCAATGTCTTTCGCGCCGACATGCTGCTGGCCCACGCGCACGCATTCTGCGGGCATGGGCAAACAGCCTGTGAGTATGTCGCCCGATATCGTGCCTACATGTCCGAGCACGCCATTGAAGGCTGGGAGCGCGTGTTTGCGGAGATGATCCACGCGCAGGCGGCGTGGGTGGCCGGCGACCACAACCTTCATGCGTCAATGTATGCGCAGGCTGCCGGTATGATCGAGGCCATGTCCGACCCCGCAGACCGCGAGATCGCTACCCTTACGTGGGTGAATATCCCACGTCCCTAGTACCAGCGAGCGTCTTCGGGATGCACGTACCACGTTGTTTCCGTGCCGGCCTGCAGACCCGGATTATCAGTCCGGCGCATGGTGATCGTCTCCGCCTGTACTCTGCCGTGGATCAGCCACTCATGGCCAACAAACTCAACAGCGCTGATGGTCACCGGGACCGGAAGAGCCCCCTGGCATGTATCGATCTGCAAGCGCTCTGGCCGGACTCCCAGCGTGCGTCCATCGCGGGATAGCAGATTCATCGGCGGACTGCCGGTGAAGGAGGCCACGAAGGTGTTTGCCGGGCGGTCATAGATCTCGGCTGGCATGCCTACCTGCTGGATGATACCATTGTTGAGTATCGCCATGCGATCGCTCATCGTCATGGCTTCCACCTGGTCGTGTGTCACATACACCGTCGTGACACCGAGCTCGCGCTGCAGTGCGCGCAGTTCGGTGCGCATGTGCGTGCGCAGCTGAGCATCAAGGTTGGAAAGGGGCTCATCGAATAGAAATACCCGCGGACGTCGGATGATCGCACGTCCGACGGCAACTCTCTGGCGCTGTCCGCCGGAGAGCTGCTTCGGACGTCGGTCAAGCAGTCCACCAAGGCCCAGGATGTGGGCGACGTGTTCAACGGATGAGCGGATGGTTTCGGGGGATTCCTTGCGGATTTTAAGAGGGAAGGCCAGGTTCTCGGCCACCGTCAAGTGCGGGTAGAGCGCATAGTTCTGAAACACCATGCCCACGTCGCGCAGGCGCGGTTCGATATCGTTCATCGGTTGATCATCAAACCACAGCGTCCCGGTGGTCACTGATTCAAGTCCGGCGATCATGCGCAGCAGTGTGCTTTTGCCGCAGCCCGAGGGGCCGACAAGAACAAAGAACTCTCCTGGTTCGATCGTCAGCGATACGTTTGTAAGGGGCTGAGCATTGTCATACGACTTGCTGACCGAGTCAAATCTGATGCGCGTCATGCTGCAAGGTTACGCATCCGGGCCCATCTTTTGACCTCTCACAGTCCAGTTGAGCGCAGGCGCTCTACAAGCTCGCGCTGCTCATCGGTCAGGCTTACGGGTAGTTTCACATCCAGCGTAGCGTAGAGATCGCCGCGCTGGTCAACACTGCCATAGCGAGGCATTCCTTGCCCCTTGAGGCGGAGTTTGCGTTCGTTCTGTACACTGGCGGGAATGTTCATCGCAAGGACATTTCCGGCAAGTGTCGGCACTTCGGCGCGTCCGCCCAGCAGGGCCATGGTCAGGTTAATGCCAACGTGCACATGCAGATCATCTCCTTCACGACGAAAGCGCTCGTCGGGGGCAACCGTTACCTCAAGCTCTGCGTCGCCTATGCGCAGGCGCTGTCCGGTGGCAATGCCCGGACGGAACGTCACGTCGGCTGTGGTCTGGCCGAGCGTTAGCCTTTTGGCTACTCCGGTAAACGCTTCGGCTAGTGACAGCGTGACGGTGTAGACCGGCATTGGGCGTGGCGTTGCCGTGCGCGTGCGCGGGTTGCCGCGCCTGGTGCTGCGCGACTGACCGAACAGTTCCGAGAGCAGATCCCCGAATGATGTGCCGTTGAACATATCGCCCACATCATCCATCGAGAACGCCCCGCCCGCGCCAGGTCGGCCCCCTGTCCGCTGATAGCCCGAGGCCTGGCGCGAAAGCTGGTCATACTTGGCGCGCTTGGCCGGGTCACTCAGCACCTCGTAGGCTTCGCTGATCTTCTTGAAGCGTTCTTCGGCCTGCGGGTTGTCGGGGTTAGCATCCGGATGGTATTGCCGCGCAAGGCGTCGGAACGCCTTCTTGATTTCGTCTTCCGAAGCGCCGCGTTCGAGTTCGAGTTCTTTGTAGTAATCGGTAAATGACATTCGTCAGGGGGCTTTCTGCGGTTGATAGTGGCGTTAAGACGAACGGTTCGGCGTGCTGGTGTGTCACAGTAGTCCGCGTTCAACGAACGACGTGTAGTCATCGCCGGCGATGATCACGTGATCAAGCACGCGAATATCGACGATACGTCCGGCCTCGACAAGTTGCCGTGTGATTGCGATGTCTTCGCTGGACGGTTCGGTATTGCCGGATGGGTGGTTATGGGCCAGGATTATTGCTGCTGCGCTTTCGGCGATGGCCAGGCGGAAGACTTCTCGAGGGTGGATGAGTACGGCGTTCAGCGAGCCATCGCTGACGTTCACCTGACGAATGATCTGGTTGGCGGCATTGAGCAGCACTACGATAAACGTTTCGGTGCGGCGCTGTCGCAGGCGGGGCATAAGTGTTCTTGCAAGGATCGCCGGCGATGTCACGCTAGTACGTTCGGCGAACGGTTCGGCCTGAATGCGATGGGAGAGCTCGAAGGCCGCACACAACGAGGCTGCCTTGGCTGGGCCCATGCCGTCGATACTGCATAGTTCCGCCATGTCGCGTCCGGCCAGGTCGATCAGCGACGCATAGCGTGTGAGCAGGTGCTGTGCGATTTCGTCCGCCGACGCCCCTGCTGTTCCCGAGCCGATAACCAGGGCGATCAGTTCCTGCGAGCTAAGGGCCCATGCTCCATGGCGCAGTAACCGTTCCCGGGGTCGGTCCTGGTTTTGCATCTTTGCACTGGCACTTCTGTTCACTTCGGCATTTTCCATGATCGACCTCCTGATATATCATGTTCATGTTGTTGCCGCCATCTACGCTTTTACGGCGCGCTGGCAGCGTGATGGATTAAAGGGTGGTTTTCTGGCTGTGGCCACGTGTGCCCTTGTGTTCACCATTCTCTGGGCCATGACCGGCCCGATCGCCCGAATCATCATGCCGCAGTCTCCGCAGCCGGGTGATCTGTTCACCACGGACACGCTGAGTCTGACGCTTCTGCTGATCCCTGAGGCGATCTTTTTCCGCGCATTCTTTCTTCGAGCGAATGATGCCGGCGAACGTGACACCGACTCGTCCGCGGTGCACGTCTAAACCGCTCCTCCATATTTGGAGGATATATCCTTTTTGCCGTATGTTTGCAGTTCCCCCTGCGCACAACGTCTGTTTGCGTCCGGGTGGAGTCGGTCTGAAAGGGCCGGCGGTGTTCTTTGACAACAGGAAGGAAACAAGAAACCATGCAAGGAAGCAGAGCGATCTGCTTCCAAACAAAGGGTAGGTTAACCACCTACTCCCGTCATGAGCCTTCCGGCGCAAGCCGGGCAA
>JBEIIK010000086.1:0-9423 GCA_040380835.1 Ignavibacteria bacterium
CACAGGCGACGGTACGCTGTCGTACCAGTGGGAGCGCAACACGAACCTGACCACACCAAGCTGGAGCGCCATCAGCGGCGCTACGAGCGACACGTATGACGAAGGTACACTTACGGCCGATGCTCAGTATCGCCGCGTGACAACGAGCCTTCTCAACGGCCGCTCATGTACGGCCACATCAAACACGATCACCGTAACGGTGAACAACCTGACGGCCGGCATGGTTGGCTCGAACCAGACGATCTGCGAAGGCGGTGACGTAGCGGCCTTCACGGTCACAACGGCAGCCACAGGTGACGGCACGCTGTCCTACCAGTGGGAGCGTAACACGAACCTGACCACACCAAGCTGGAGCGCCATCAGCGGCGCTACGAGCGATACGTATGACGAAGGCGCACTGTCGGCTGATGCCCAGTATCGCCGCGTGACGACAAGCCTTCTTAACGGCAACTCATGCACGGCCACGTCAAACGTGATCACTGTGACGGTCAATAATCTGGCTGCAGGGTCGATTGGATCAAGTCAGACGATCTGTTACAATGGCGATCCGAATGGATTCACCAATGCAGCTGCCGCCACTGGAGACGGGACAATAACGTATCGTTGGGAATCCAGCACAACAAGTACTACCGTTGGATTTGCACCGATCAGCGGAGCAACAGCTTCAACGTTCGACGCAGGTGCGCTTACGCAGACAACACATTATCGTCGGGTTGCCATCTCAACGCTCAATGGCGTTGCATGTGAGGCGGTCTCTAATGCTGTGACGATCACGGTTCCTTCGGCTCAAGTAGCAGCAACCGTTACGAAGACACACATCACGTGTTCAAACGCAACCAACGGTACCGTAACCGTAAGTACGCCAACGGGTGGTTACGGTACTTATGAAACGTCGATTGATGGAACCGACTGGTTTGACGTTTCAACTGCATCAAGTAAGCAGTTTGCAGGGCTGGATGCTGGTACGTATACGGTTACACTCCGTGACAAGGCATATCCTACCTGTCAGGTCACGTATGAGCGTGTCATTTTCCGACCATCGCAACTGTCGGTTGAGTTCTCCGTTAAGCATACCTCATGCGGTGCTGCTGATGGTGTGATTACGCTGTCAAACGCAAGCGGTGGAACGCATCCTGAACTGCCGACACAGAGCTACGAGTACGAGTTGCAAGATGATGCACTTCTGCTCACACCGGTCACGCAGACATCTTCCGTGTTTGCCGGTCTGACTGGACAGATGTACCGTGTGACCATCCGTGCCGTGGGTGTTGCACCTACGTGTCAGCGCATCTACAACCTCATCCGTGTAGAAGGAAACAGCCCGATTACTGCGGATGTTGCTAAAACCAACATTTCATGCGCCAATGCAGGTGACGGCACGATCACGGTAACCGGCGCGACTGGAGGTACATCGGATATCGTCACAACGCGTGACTACCGCTACCAGATCGTAAATCTTGGGAATAATGCCGTCACAGGACCGCAGGTCTCAGGCACATTTACCGGGCTCGCAGCCGGCACATATGGCGTTGACGTCATAGCGCTTGCCACGGGAAGCACGCCAGAATGTATAGTCCGCGTGGCGACACGTCAGATCAACAACCCATCTGTTGTCGTTTCGACGACATCCAAGATCAACATCTCTAAGAATGGTATTGCCGACGGTCAAATTTCCTTTGCCTCCACGGCAGGGGGCATTCATACCGGAGGTGATGTTACGTCCCGCACCTATGAGTACTATGTGATGCGTAGCGGAGGTGGTACGACCGGACCACAAGCGTTGGCTACGTTTACTGGACTCTCCGCCGGCACATATACAACGTTTGTTGTTGCTCTGGCTACGGGATCAACACCTGCATGTACGACACAGGTCACATCGCAGACAGTTCTCGAACCGTCGGTTGTTACTGCTGACATAGCAACGGTCAACATCTCATGCACCGCATCGGGTGACGGTCAGATCACTGTTTCGAATGCTGCAGGTGGAACACATTCCGAAATCGGAACCCGCTCGTACACGTATCGTGCCGCACGCAATGGCGGTGGATACGATGTAACAAACGGTGCTGGAATCTTCAGCTCGCTCTCGGCCGGTACCTATACGGTGTCGGTGATTGCGGCCTCAGCTGGAAGCGGAACCGTTCCGGAGAGTTCGACTGAGATCTCGTCAGATGTGATCATCTACGAGCCAACGGCTGTCGAAGCGTCGCCAATCTCTACGGTCAACCCAAGCTGTAATGGGGCTGCGAATGGTTCGCTCAATGCTCAAAATGCCACGGGCGGTACGCATGGGGCGATCGGTTCGCGTATCTATCAGTACAGCATTTCCAAGCTTGGTGTTGGAGGAACAACAACGGGTCCTCAGACGTCGTCACTGTTCACTGGGCTCTCTGCAGGAACGTACGATGTGTTCGTGGTTGCGCTTGCAGTAGCGAACAATCCGGCTTGCACGACAAATGTCGGCCAGCGAGTGCTGATTCACCCAATGGCGGTTACACACAGCATTGCCGATAATGCTAACACGTCGGCCCCATATATCAGGACCGGTGGAGTGATCACGTTCACGATAACTGCACAGGGCGGTACTCCGAAGACGCACACTTCGCCATCGAGCAGTGAGCCCCATTACAACGTGACGTGGTCGGCCAAGCCAAGTGGAATCACTGCCGATCCGACGTTTGTCAGCTCAACCAATAGCGGTGGCATCTACACAATGGTGTACACCGTCAGTGGCGTCGATCCGGACGTTGCTTCAGGTACGTACAGCGTTACGATCACCGACAACAACTCGTGTGCATCGATAAGCAACGGGTCTGGAGCTGCATCGACTGTGGCCAATGTCTATTCAACAGTCGACATCTACGTCGATAACGTTAACGGAAGCAACACTACCGGTACCGGTACCTCGGCAAGACCGCTTTCTACCATCACGATGGCCATAGACGTGGCGCAAAACCCAACAGAGACCATCAACGTGATGCAGAATTCAACTGATCCTGATGGAGGAGGACCTACGCCAGGGCCGACGCCGATCAACGAAGGCACCGACGGACCGATCATCACCAAGACACTGACGTTCAAGCGCGTATCGTTCTCATACGACCCGGCTGGAACACCAACCCGTTACAGCGGCATAACGCAACTGTCTGAGGAAGTCACGTTTAGTGGTGCCACGGCTTTTGTGCTTGGTACTTCTACGGTGACATTCTCCGGATTTGCACCAACACGTCTGAATGTGAACAACGCCGGTTCGATCCAGGAGGCCATCGACGAGATCGTCACCATGGGCGGTACGGTGGTTCTTCTTAGTGGTTCTGGTGGAACGTACGATCTTGGTGCGCCACTGAATATCTCGAAGGCCATGACGCTGACTGGATCGCCAACCGGAACGCCGACCTCGGCTTGTGATCTGGCGCCAATGACATCACTGCGTGTGGCCGGAGTGACGAAGATGATGATCTTCACCGGAACCGGTGTGAAGGTGATTCGGAATCTCGATCTGACGGTTTCATGTTCGGCGCTGCCGGCTGTCGTCAACAATGCCAACGGCAACACAACCAACAACACGGGACGGTTCTTCGAGGTCGCTCAGGGATCATCGGGTAACGTCACTCCAACGAACATGATATATCGCTTTGACCATGACAGAAATCCAGCGACAATCGGCACTCGACTGTTCGGTATAACCAACGACGACAGAAGCGGTGGTGTTCTCTATGACGTTGCCAAGTTCGTGAATGACAAGACTGACGGAGCGAACTTCGGTGCTGGAGAAGTCAAGTATGGTGAACAAGGTCCGCTGCCTATGTCGGAAGAGCTCGTTTCCGGCTGGAAGGCTGAAGACTGTGGTGCGACTACAGAAGTAGGAGTTGCCCAGATGTTCCCGATGGTGGGTGGTATAACTGTTCGCCCCCAGAACTCTGGTGCAAGGCCAGTATGGAGGACAACAACCAATGGTCTGAACGGTCGCCCTGCATTGGAGTTCAATGGAACAACGCAGTTCCTCCATTCATCCGCTACAACAGGTCTGATCGCAGGAGGTGCAAAGACGGTCATGGCTACATTCAGAACACCGAATGTAGATCTAACGAACCTCGTCCCTCAGGTGATCTACAAGCATGGTGATGAAAAGAACGGAATGTCCATTGTGCTCGTGGGAACATCGGTTGGAACGGCCATAAACATGCAGGTCCGTATGAACATCTATGACTTTGGCACCGGCACGCAGCGTACTGTTTCGCGTACGTTCGCCGCCGTCAAGAACACAGCGTACATTGCTCAGATGTACTTTGACGGTGCCAGCACCAACAAGCGGGTTGGAATGGCCTTGGACAATGCCGACGGCCAGGTTGGTGAAAATGTCCTTGGTAGCGGTGACTTCGACGTTGCCACACTGACCGCAACTGGTTTGTTGTCCTCGGCCACGAATGTTTCTATCGGTTCAAGGTCCGGAGCCGTGCGCTATAGTGACGGAGCGCTAGACTTCAATGCTACTGCCGGCTTTAGTAATTTCTTCGGTGGATCTGGGACAGCATCGTCCACGACATCGCGGATCGCTGAAATTCTCGTCTACAACACAGCATCATCAAGTGTGCGCGACGCGGCTTACTGCTATATGCGCAACAAGTATCTGACTTCGAACTCAGTGAACAACGGACTCGAGAAGACAGATCCTGCAGGTGATGTAATCGCCGGCGATGTTGAACTTGTTGATGAAGTTGAAGCGTATCCGAACCCTGCGGAAACTGATGTGACGGTTTCCGTTGCTACCAGGCTGGCAGGTAACCTGCGCATCGAGATCGTCGATGCACTCGGACGGATCGTACTTCCAGTATTCAACGAGTATGTTGCTGAAAAGACGATCATTCCAGTGACGGTTGATGTAAGCGGACTGCCGAGCGGATCCTACGTCGTCAGGGCGGTAGGTGGAGCAGGCCTTAACCTGTCCCATCCGCTGATCATCCGTCGATAGCGGTGGATAGGGGGCTTCTTTGGCTCCTTGACGATAACGCGAATTCAGCTACACCCGCAGGCGTGCTTCGCCTGCGGGTGTTTTCTTACCATAACTTTGCAGCACTTTAACAATTCACGATCACACCAATGATCTACCGTCTCCTTTTGCTGTGTTGTCTCTGTGCCGGCTCGCCATTGCTCACCGCACAGTCGACCATCTTCGTGCGCAGTGGCGGCGCTGATTCGAATGATGGCATGGGAATCCACCGCCAAACGTTCAATGCAGGCGGCCGTCAAGGCAGCTCAGTCAGGTGATATCATTGATGTCGGTCCGGGGTCGTTCGCAGGTGCCAAGCTGGACAAAGGACTTGTGATTCAGGGGGCAAATGCCACGTATGACATCGCACGCTGGGATGTTCCGACCATCATTACTTCACCCTTGAACTTCACATCGTCCGCCAGCGGCGCGATCCTTACAATAGTTGGTCTGCAGTTTGGTGAAGTATCTCCAATCTCCGGTTCGGCCCCCGGGGCCAACATCACCATATACAACTGCAAGTTCTTTGGTTCCAAGCCGATCGTCACTACGGGCTTGCAGTGGGCAGAGTTATATGTCACAGCCAGTATTTTCGAAGCGCGGCCCGTAGGTAGCAAGACGGCGACGGCGGCAACTGCCATTTCGGGAGGCGACGTTGGCGTCGCAGTTATCCGTGAGAACGTTTTCCGTGGTTTTATCAGGTCCGCTATAGACTGTGCGGGGCCGGGACAGATCATCCGTGTCAGCTACAACGAATTCACGGGCTGCAATGCATCGGCAGATCCTTCACAGGCAGCTGTGCGGATCGATGCCTCGAAGATTGAACAGGAGATTACGGTCGAGAAATCCCTCTTCATAGCCTGCGCCGGTTCCGTAGCAATAGCCGGAAATATCGCCGGAAAAACGGCTGCTGTGCAATACAACAGTTTCCGCGAGACTCCACGCAGTAGTGTGGCGATTCGCAATACCTCCCCGGAGCCACTTACTGCCACGTGTAATGCATTCAATGTCCCGACAACTGATAGGGAAAAGCCCCTTGCCGCTGATGCTATCGCAAAGTCCATACGACAGCTAGTCCGTGGACCTGTGATGTTCAGTCCGGCAAACCTGGATGCCCGAGATGTTCATACAGATGCTATTGGCTACGAACCTGACGCAGCGGCAGCCTGTGCTTCAGTTATCGCTGAGTGAACGCGAGCCTAGATTTTTATGGTCCGTGTTACTACGTACATTATCCTTTGGCTAAAATAAATACACAGCGATAATTCGATTTTATCCACACCAATTGCTTACTTTCGTGTGGATATGCCGTGGTGGTCGCTCGCAAAAAAAAAGCGGGTGCTGGGGCCCCATGGCACAGCTAAAGATTGAATACACGTCGGTTTCAAATTACCTTGAGGGGATCCCATGAGCGGAATCCGGACACTCTTTTCTGCCATTGTGCTCTGCATCAGCACTGTGATCGCAAGTGCGCAAGTCACGGTCTTTGTGCGGGCTGGTGGCGATAACGCGAACGACGGCCTGATGGCGGTCACGGCAAAACTGACGATCGGAGGTGCCAATGGTGCACTCACGGTTGCCGGAGTTACCGCTCTTGACATCGGAGCGGGGGACTTTGCCGGAGCCACCACAACGGTGCCATTGACTATCAACGGCGTAAATGCCGGCGTGGTAATGGCCAATTGGAATGGGGCTACTACGCTGACCTCGCCTATAACGCTTGGCGCCGCCGACGTGGACATCGTCGTAGATGGTGTCGTGTTCGGTGCCGGAAGCGGCATCAACGGAGCCAGCGCCGGTGCGAACGTGGTAGTAACGAACTGCAAATTCCATCGTGCAAACGTCATTGCGACAAGTGGATTGGGATGGGAGGAGCTCTCGATCTCCACCAGCCGGTTTGATGGCAATGAAGGGGGCGCAGCAGTTCCGAGTGCCGTCGCAGCCGATGGCCTTACAACCTTCTTCATGAATGAAAACGAGATCCGAGATTATGCGGGTACGGCTGTGTCGATTTCCGGGGCCATTGAAAATGCCGTCGTGACCAACAGCGAGTTTATCGCCAACAACACCGGTGGAACATCGACGAATTCGGCGTTGAAGCTGGATGTATCCAGCCTCTCTGCTGCCGGTGCCGCAAGGATTGCCAACAACCTCTTCTCGGGTGCTACGACTACTAATGCGGTGATTGTTTCGGGTTCGCTGGCCGGGAAAACTGTGACGGTCGAGAACAACCTCTTCTCGGGCGTTTCAGGTTTCGCCATCAGTAACACCGGCTCAGGGATGTTGTCCGCTGCATGTAATGCGTACGGAAACAATCCATCCGTGCAGACGCTCATGTCGATGTTGAATGGGGCCATCCAGGCCGGACCGTACATCGCCACTGATGGCGATGCAAACAATGCCGGTATCGGTTTCGTACCGACGGGTGCATGTACGAGTGATGGTCCTGTGACAATCTCGGGAAGCACGAACAGCTACTTCCGCATCCAGGACGGAGTTAGTGCTGTGGCTTCCTCCGGAACCGTCACTGCCGGACTGTTCAGCTTTAACGAATCCGTAACGGTCAACAAGTCGGTTACGATCCAATCCGTGGACAATGCCGATTTCACGCGCGTTGGGCCTTGGACAACGATCAACGGTACGGTAACGGTTACGCTGGCTGCCACCAACTTTACGTTAAATGGTATTCGTGTAACGAGCACAACTGCTACTCAGCTGGTAACGTCAAGCGCAACTGGACAGACGAACATCACCAACTGTCTGATTGCCGTTAATCCAACGGCTACGCTGACAGGTGTGCCTGTCAACGGGGCTATTCACATCCTTAGAAACGGTGACCTCACCATCAGCAATTCACGGGTAAGCCGTCCGACGGCCGGGTCGCAATTCATCCGTGCTTTGACGTTTGGAGCCGGCAATACCTGCCGCAACATTACCATTGGCGGTTCAAATCGTAGTGAGTTTGAGGGAACGCTCCAGTTCTCTGGTTTGAGTCTGCTCTCCAATGTTTCGATTTCCAAGACGAAGATCACAGATGCCGGCACAGACGGAATTTCGTTTACCGGCAATGCGGTCGCGACACTCCTGATCAACGGTTGCGACATCGCCAATTCACGACAGCATGGTATCGGCGTGCGTGACCGTGTGACGGTCGGCAGCACGTTGGCCTCGATAACGAATAACGAGATCACGGGTTCCGGTAAGTCAGGAAGCGGATTTGCCGGCGTGTTTATCTCGGCGCTCTCGTTTGGTACGCAGTCGTATACCGACAACATCCTGTTCCCACAGGATGGCACGAATAGGCTGTTCGTAAATGACCGAACGGACATGACCCCGCTTGTAACCTGTAACTGGTGGGGAACCCGCTCGCAAGATGATATTCTCACCTCGATCTCCGGTAATGTGACATTAGACAATGGCACAAATGGATGGCGCCGTGCAGGGTCAAACACCGGTGGTATGGGAGCAAACTTTGACGGCAGCGCCGGTTGTACGGTTCGGGCCTTCACGATCTCTCTCACGCCTTCGCATGCGACGTGTAATGGAACCGCAACGGGTTCGATCGCAACAACGCTGACGGGTCTTGGCGGTCACGATCCTAATCCAGGAATCTATGTTTGGACGCGCTCCGGCGGTGGATTCTCCTCAGCCCTTCAGAATCCATCGGGGCTGGCTGCCGGAACATACTCGGTAGAGGTGACGTCAGTCTCCGAGAACGTTCGCAGGATGTCGACGGTGATCCTTGAGCCGACGATTCTCAATGGAACAGTTTCCAAGACCAACATCGCCTGTATCGGAAACAACAACGGCACAATCGCAGTATCGAACCCAAGTGGTGGTTTGATCCCGGGAGTAGTGACGTCGCAGAACTATCAGTATCGAATCGACCGTGCCGGTGGGGCAGCAGGTGATGTAGGTCCACAGACTTCGGCCACTTTCACGGGGCTGATTCCTGGCACCTATGACGTCTATATCATCGCACAGGGTGTTGCGCCGACGTGTGAACGACTGATCGGTACGCCGGTTATTCTTGAGCCGACAGGCATCACGGCCACGGCAACGAAGAACAACATCTCATGCGTGAACGCCAACGACGGCACGATCGCCGTTTCGGGTGCCGCGGGCGGTACGCATGCCGATGCGCCGACGCGCACGTATCAGTACATGATCGCGCGCTCGGGTGGTTCAACCACCGGTCCTCAGGCGTCAAGCTCCTTCTCGGGTCTTGTTGCCGGTACGTACACAGTATCGGTGATCGCCGAGCAGACGGGCTCGTCTCCAGCCTGTACAACGGCGGTGTCAACGCAGGTGATCTTCAATCCTACGCTCATCACGGCCACGGTAACGAAGAATAACATAACGTGGATCAACGCCAACGACGGCACGATCGATCTCTCGAGCACCGCCGGTGGTACGCATGCCGATGCGCCGAC
>JBEIIK010000087.1:0-9259 GCA_040380835.1 Ignavibacteria bacterium
CCGCTCATGTCGAAGAAGACCACGCGGCCCGGGTTGCTCTTCACGGCATCTTCCATGGCAACGGCAACAAGCCCATTGCGCACCGCTACCGAGTTAACCCCGGCACCGTAGGTGGCCATGCTGATGTCGCGGATCAGCACCGGCGCTGCTGGATTTGCCATATTGATGTAGCTGATGCGATTTGCACGAGCATCCGTCACAATCGCAGTTCTTGTTGTCGGATCAAAGGTCACCGACTCAGCTGCGCTTCCGTCATACACGGCGGGCCGTTGTGTGTGACGTCCAAGATGTTGCAGTACCTGAGCCTGCGCAAGACTCGCTCCACACAGAATCAGTACACCACACACTGTCAGTAATCGTCTCATGGTCGGCCCCCAAAGCAACAGAAAGAAATGATGGAATGCGTCGCGGAATGCAGCGCGAAATTCCCTCACCACTGTGGCCTGCCCATTATGGAGATGTTACGTTTGTGTTTCGCCACTGAAATCATTTGACAATGAAGACCATCCTTACGCTGACTCTCATCGCGCTTCTATCCGCCTGTGCCTCTGTTGACGACTGTCTCAAAGGGGTAACCGTGCAGAACACCAGCATCACCTATGAAACCGGCATGTGTTTCGGAAAATGTCCGGTGTACTCGGCAACGATCCTCGGTGACGGCAAGATCATGTATGATGGCCGACGATTCACCGAGCGCGAGGGCATATGGATGGGTGGCGTCAGCCGTGACAAACTCTGCGATCTGCTGACGCTGATCCGCCAGACAGACCTTTCATCTGTCCCTTCGGAATCACTCGACAACGTCCCCGATGCACCGGTGTCCGAGCTTCGGATCGTGCTTCAAGGCAAGGAACGCACCTACAAGTGGAATATGAGCACACCCGATCCGCTAAATGCGATTCGCGACTTCATGGTGAAGAATACCCATGAGAATGCGGCGCTGCGGGAGATGGGGAGGTAGGTTTTGGGTTTTAGGTTTTGGGTTTTGGGTTTCAGCCCCTTCACCTTTGGCGACTCACGAGCGCAGCGAGTGTCTCACGCCCGAATACAGAAACGCAATTCCACCTGTCAGTTCCTGATACTGGCAGTCTTCGAGCAGGCCGGTTGAGCGCATGAGTTCAAGAAACTCCTCACGACATGGGAAGGCTGCTGCAGTTGTGGGCAGATACTCGTAGGCCTTGCGGTTACCGGTCAGCAGGCCACCGATGAGCGGAATGATGTGGCGGGAGTACCACCGATAGGTTAGGCCCATGAGTCCAAGGGGCTGACCGAACTCCAGCACAACAATGCGTCCGCCAGGCTTGACCACGCGGGCCATCTCAGAAAGTGCGGTCCGTGGATCATCGACGTTGCGGATTCCGAAACTGATGCTGGCCACATCGAACGTGGCGTCTGCATAGGGCAGATTCATGGCGTCGGCTACTTCAAACTCGACTTCGAGCCCCTTGCTGTGGGCCTTGGCCGGAGCGAATGAAAGCATGTCGGCATTGAAGTCCGTGCCAAGGACACGTCCTGCGGGACCCACAGTTCTCTTGAACGTCAGAGCCAGATCACCCGTGCCGGTGGCGCAGTCGAGGACGTGACTGCCCGCTCGAGCGCCACTGGCCCTCACGGTGGCAGCGCGCCAGAGATGATGGACTCCCAACGACAGTACCGAATTGGTCAGGTCATAGCGCGGGGCAATGTCCGAGAACATTGCATGGACGGCGTCACTCATGGGGCAAAGATACGGGCAACGGTATTCCAGGCCCCGAGCATCACGGCCGGCATGCCCTGACCCGGGAAGACGCTGTCACCGATCATGTACAAACCGTCGAAGGGTGTTTGGTTTGGTGGCAGCATGAATAAGGGGCGAGCCACGTCGTGCGGGATGCCGCCAACGAAGCCGTCATGCCGTAGCGTGTAGTTCTGCCATGTGACCGGTGTGCCGACATCCACGCGGGATATCTCCATGCCGTCAAATTCGTGCATGCGCCGTCGGATCACCTCCAGCATGGCATCTCGGACCAGCTCGCGCCGGCGTGTGTATTCATCGCTGCTTAGCCCCTTCCAGTCCTCGGCCAGAGCATGCGTGCTTACGGTGATCGTCGTGATGCCCTCGGGCGCTTTCAGGCGGTCGTCCGGATGGGAGAGCGTGAGGAACACCGACTTTGAATGAACGAATGGAATGTCCCGATCCAGATGAAGCTGCACGTACTGGCTCGGCAGTCTGGGCACGCCCTCGACACGCAGGTACAGCGTGATCGCGCACCACGAGTGTGCAAAGCGTCCGGCCTGACGCTGGAAGTACGACTGAACGCGCTCGCCTGTCAGGCCTGGCATGTTCCAGATCGGAACAGACGACACCACGCGCTGTGCACGGTACACTTCGCCGTTCGCACATTGAACGCGCCACCGCTTTCCATCACGCGTGATCTGTGTTACGCGACGTCGGAACTTGACCTGCGCCCCCTTTGCCGTAGCATGCCGCATAAGCATCAGTGCAGGACGCACCATGCCGCCCACGGGGTAATAGGTCTCACTCGGATACGTTAGCCCCATGGCTGCCGTCAGGTACGGGGCTTTCTGCGACGTGTTTTGTGTGGAGATCAGGAGTTGCTCGTCGATGAACCGGCGGAACGCCGCGTTACGATGAACCCCATGGCGCTCCATTAACACCTCGGCCGGACGGATGAGTCCAAGTGCCAGAGGTGCCTTGGCAAGCAGTGATGGACGTGCCAGCCGCAGCAGATCGGAAGTGTTTGCCGGGGGGAAATGAGTCAGACTCTGGACCATCGACCAGACGCGGCTCTCGAGCGAATACATCTGGCTCCAGAAGGCGGCCTGCCGTCCGCCCGAAAATACCTTCTCGGCTTCGTCGATCCAGCGTCCAGCGTCGGCATGGCGGACGACATCGAAATCAGGCATCCGAATGAGCATCCCGGGGTCCTGCTTGATGAACTCCGGGGCAATGCCGAGATGACCGAAGACACGTCCGGCAGGCTGAGTATCCACAACGCCGCTGACGGTTGTGGCCCCGACATCAAACGTGCACTGTCCCACGCGGTAGAACGATGCGCAGCCGCCGAGCGTCTCGTGCGCCTCGAGCAATGTCACCTCTTCGCCCTCGTGGGCCAGCAGTGCAGCACAGGTAAGACCTGCATAGCCGGCGCCGAGAACAAGCGTCGATGTTGTCTGAGTCTGAGATTGCGACATGGCGCATGATAACACATGGCTGGCAGGGGGCGTTCCTGGCCCGCAAAACGACGCTTAGGAAGGTCGCGGTGCAACGTTCCTCGCTGTGCCATTCCACTGTACTTTTGTCGTATGAAAAATCTCCTCCTTGCCCTTGGACTGCTGACGCTTGTCTGCGTCGGCGCAAGCGCTGCGCAGCGCGACCGTGAACCACTTGCTGAACGCGATGAAGCTGAGTCGATCAAGGCCCGCTTTGAAGACTTTCACCGACGTCGCTTTGGCACTGCAAAGCCCCCTGCGGAGAACCTTCGCGTAAAGGCCATCGAGGCCATGCAGCGCAGGCACTCCAAGCTTGATGCCGACGTACAGGCCGAGAGCCCGAGGTGGATTCAAAAGGGACCGTATGCCACCGGCGGACGGATCAAGTCCATTGTCTTCGACCCGAAGGTACCCGGAACAGTCTACATCGGCGCCGCAGCCGGAGGGGTCTGGAAGACCACCAATGCCGGTGAGGAATGGACACCGCTGATGGATCAGGCCAATGCCATCGCCATGGGGGCTTTGTGTATCGACCCTGACGATGACAAGGTGATCTATGCCGGTACCGGTGAGCAGGTCCTCAACAATAATACCTATTTCGGATGCGGTCTTATGCGCTCGACCGATGCAGGTCAGTCGTGGCACGTGTTCGGCCTTGCCAACGTGGGAGCGTTCTCGCGCGTCTTCGTTCATCCGAAGAACACAAAGCTGATGATGTGCGGTGCCATGGGCTCGGATGCAGGTGTGTGGAAGAGTACCGACAAGGGGCTTTCCTGGACGCGCATGCGTCGGGGTCAGATCTATGACATGTCCATGCATCCCGACGATCCCGACACCTGGGTTGCGGCCGTGCCGGACAGTGGGATCATCATGACCACGGATGGCGGCATGACATGGACGCAAAAGATGAATGGCCTGGTTGGCACCGTCGGACGTATCAGCGTGCAGTTTGCCCCCTCACAGCCAACCACGATCTACTGCCTGGCAGAGCTCAACCGCCTGGCCGTTGTGGCCAAGTCGACCAACTCCGGAGCGTCATGGACCGCTCAGTATCGTGATCCGCAGGGATGCTTTTTTGCCGGGGCCTGCTCACCCGATGCAAGTCAGGGCTTTTATGACAACCTTGTTTCCGTTAACCCGAAGAATGCCAATCAGGCAATTGTCGGCGGCATCGATCTATGGATGACCACCAACGGTGGCACGAACTGGATCAACGTCACCAATGGCTACAGCGATGGTGACGGTGCTAACGTTCCGCACGTTGATCAGCATGTTGTTGCCTATGACCCGCATGACCCCAAGATGATCTTCGCGGGTAACGACGGCGGGATGATGCGCAGTCCGGACGGGGGCAATTCTTGGTACGGAATCAACGGCAACCTTGCCGTAACACAGTTTTACTCGTTTGACGTTGATCGCACAATGCGCGAGCGGATGTATGGTGGTACGCAGGATAACGGCACACTTGGCACCGAGGGCATCGTTGACTGGGAACGAGTTATGGGTGGTGACGGTATGACCACTCTGGTGCATCCCACGATTCCATCCATCGTGTATGGAACGAATCCGAACGGTTCCCTCTTCGTACTCGATTTTCAATCGGGCCGTGCCGCATCCATCATTACCGGACTCAACATGTCCGAGTCCTGCGAGTGGGTTGCCCCGATGGCCATTGACCCGTCAAACCCAGATGCTATGCTCACGGGACGTCAGCGCGTGTACTTCAGTGATAACCGCGGAGACATCTGGCAGGCCTTGTCTCCGCGTTTCGAGGGTAATGTCTCGGCGGTGATCTTCTCTCCAGCAGACCAGGAAGTTCTGTGGGCGGGTGGCAACATGGGCGATGTGTACGTGAGCACCGACTACGGTACCAAGTGGACCTCGGTACAGAACAATGGACTCAGCATGGGATATGTGAGCGACTTCGTCTGCTCATCGAAGGATCGTAAGACGGTCTGGATCACGTACTCGACCTATGGCATTCCACACGTCTGGCGCTCAACTGATCTCGGAGCATCCTGGCAGCAGCGCTGGCGCGGTATGCCGGACATCCCGGTGAACACCATCGACATGCATCCCGATGATGAGAATATCCTGTTCGTCGGAACAGATATCGGAGTATTCGTCACCTATGATGCCGGTGATACATGGATGCCCTATGGGAAGGAGCTCCCGCGCACCCCGATCCTTGATCTTAAGATCGATGTTGCCAACAACTACATCCGAGCCGGTACGCACGGACGTTCGATATGGGAAGCCTCACTAGTAAGCGTCGCTCCTGCCGAGCCCATCATCGCGTCGCCGATCGGCGGCGAACGATTCGTCGGCCTTAGTACCACGCGCGTTTCCTGGCGGGGCGTGCCGGCCCCCTGCCGTATTGAGTACTCGGTTAACAACGGCCAGACGTGGCTCCCTGTTGCTCAAGGACAAACAGGGTCTGCCTACAGCTGGCAGGTTCCCAATGCCCCGACAGACGTCGCGCTGGTACGCGTCACCTCCGAGACCGACCCGTCGATCAGCGCCGTGAGCCGCAACTTCTCGATCCAGCGTCTGCTCAAGGGCATGGTTCTGACGCAGACGACGGTTGGCTGGATCCCTTATGGGCTATCCTGGGACGGCAAGACCTCAATCTGGACGACAAATTTCCGCAAGAACACGCTTCATAAACTCGATTACAACACGCTTGAGCCGATCAAGACCATTACCATGAAGGGGGCTGGTGACAGCCTCTTCACGGACATCTGCTATGACCGGGTGAAGCATGAGATCTATGTCCACCGTCTGGAAAGCTCCGAGGGTCTGGCGAGCTATGTCGCCGTCGTTGACACAAACGGCAACCTGCTACGGACGTTCACAAGTGCCGCTCAGCGCTATGGCATCGGACTGGAACTCGTCAATGGCGTCCTGTACGGCGCTGAGCGTGATGGACAGCGTCGGCTGGTTGGGATGAATCCTCAAACGGGAGCCATCATTTCGGCCATACCGAATCCTTTCCAGCAGTTCTATGGACCTCGCTGTCTGACCTCTGACTCGCGCGGCAACTTTCTGCAGATGTGCACGCAGTTCTCCGAAAGTGGCGGTGGACTGCTCAGCGCATCGATCGGGGAGATCCCGCAGTCGAATCCGACGACGATCGCTCAGTCGCTACCGCTGGAAACACCAAACGGACTTATCAACGGTCGCGGACTGGAGATCGACGAGCGTGACGAAACAATGTGGGTGAGCGAATATGGCGGTAGCATCTTCAAGATCACGGGGCTGCGTTTCCAGGTGCCACCGCTGACAAGTTCCGTTGACGACCGGACGGTTGGTCTGGATGGCGTGGTCACCATCGCTCCTCACCCGGTGGGCACGACGGCCTTCGTCAATGTCAGCTCTGTTGAACGGACACGGATGATCATACCCACGATCACGGATCTGACAGGACGCACCGTTTGGAGCGGTCCGCGCCACGAGCAGCCGGCCGGTGAGCCCCTTGCCATCCGCCTGCCGGATGATCTTCTGGCCTCCGGATCATACATCCTTGTCCTTTCCTCCAATGAGGGGGCCAGCACACGCCAGCCTTTCCTTGTCAGCAGATAACCGAAGCTATAATGCATCACATCATTCTGTCGATCATCACCATGAGCGTGGTCTGGTACGCATGGATCACGTTCAAGAAGATCGGTCGGCTTCGTGCCGTTGATCTCGATCTAACCGAGCAGGAGCGGCAACAACGCCAGGTGACATACGTCATGCGCATCGTTGCATGCTTGCTTTTGCTTGCCATGCTGCCCTTTCTGTTCACGTTCATTATCAAGTAATGTCAGATACTGACCTCAAGCCGGGCTCCACCGGACATAAGACAACCGAGCGCGAGTTTCTCTCCGGACCCCATTCACGGTTCCGAGAGTTTACGTTCGTCGTTCGTGTGATGAAGGAATTCATCCGCGGATTCCGTGTTCTGCATTTTGTGGGGCCATGCATCACCGTCTTCGGCTCTGCCCGATTCAAAGAAGATCATCCCCACTACGAGCACGCCCGAGTCGTAGGTGCCCGACTGGCTGACATGGGCTTCACGGTCATGACCGGTGGCGGACCGGGGATCATGGAGGCCGCCAACCGTGGTGCCAAGGAAGCCGGTGGAACGAGCATCGGACTGAACATTGAGCTGCCATTTGAGCAGCATGCCAACCCGTGGCTGGATGTCATGGTGATGTTCGAGCACTTCTTCGTCCGTAAGGTCATGCTCGTCAAGTACTCACTTGGCTTTGTCGTCATGCCCGGAGGCTTCGGCACTATGGATGAGCTCTTTGAAGCCATCACGCTCATCCAGACAAAGAAGATCACAAACTTCCCTATCGTTCTCATGGGCAAGGACTACTACTCCGAACTCGTTGAGACGATCCGCAATCGAATGGTACAGGAAGGTACCATCTCAAAGGATGATCTCGACCTGTTCCTCGTCACCGACAGCGTTGATGAAATGGAAGAGTTTCTCCGCGCCCGCGTGGTCAAGCGCTTTGGTCTCAAACAGCAACTCTTCATCCCGCGCTCATGAACCTGTGTGTCTACTGCGGTTCAAGAGCCGGTGCCGACCCCGCGTATCAACATGCAGCCGAGACCGTAGCCGATGAATTGCTGCGTCGCGGCTGGGGCCTCGTCTATGGCGGTGGCGGAATCGGTCTGATGGGCACCGTCGCCCGACGTGTCTTCGAAGGGGGCGGGCATGTGGTTGGAATCATCCCGACGTTTCTGGCCACACGCGAGGTAGCCCTCTGGGAATGCTCGGAGCTGATCGAAGTACCCTCAATGCACGTTCGTAAGCAGATGATGATCGAGCGATCCGATATGCTTCTTGCCATTCCGGGCGGTTTCGGCACAATGGATGAGCTCTTCGAGGCCATCACATGGCGTCAGCTCGGACTGCATGACCGCCCGATAGGCCTCTTGAATGTTCATCGATATTACGACCCCCTGCTGTCGATGAACGCTCACATGGTCGAACAGGGCTTTGTGCATCAGCACCACGCTGACCTGCTGGTGGCCGATGCAGAGGTATCTCGACTTCTCGACCTGCTCTCGTTCGCCTCCAGTCACGCCCCCTCGCAGTTGCCGGGGCGCATCTAGGACGTGCCGGTGCTTCACGATCTACTCTTCCAGAGTGCAACGCCGATCATACGATTGGGGCGCACCCGTCCGCTGACGCCGGATGATGCTCCGCCCCTTCCGCGCGGGCTGCACCCGAAGGATGCGGCAGCCGCACTTGCGTCACTATCAACGGATTCCTTCCGACGTTTTGTCCTTGGGGTGTTCTGGGCAACCGGACGTCCGGCACGAGCGGTACTGGGGATCATCACCGTTCGCATCGCGGTCGTCCTCACCACTCCCGTCCTGCTGCACTCGATGCTTTCGCAGCTGCCCGGTGTGACGGCCTCTGCGCAGCTGCCGGTTGCGGCGCTACTGACGGCGATTACCCTTGGCTGCGTGGGAATCCTCGGTGCATTGCTCAACCAGCACATGTTCGTCAACATGCTGCGCGGATTCGCTACGATCATCAATGGCCTGAACGACCGCATCATTCATCATACGCTGAAGCTGCGGCGTTCGTCGCGCTCGACGATGCAGACCGGTGACCTGGTCAATCACCTTTCGAGCGACACCGACGCTATGGCAGAGTCGATGTTCTTCATTCCTGAGTTCTACAACACCGTCATCGAAACCGTGGCCGTGATGGCCATGCTATGGTGGTACCTGGGTCCGGCGGCACTGGCCAGCTTCGCCACGCTCGCCCTGATCGCACCCCTGATGATCGTTGTTGCCCGACGTTTTCGGCGGCTCGACCATGAACTCATGGAACTTCGCGACGAGCGTGTAACGCTGATGTCGCAGATCCTGCAGGGCATTCGCGTGGTCAAATTCCACGCCTGGGAACAAAGCGTTCGCTCCGAGGTCAGCAGCGTACGCAACCGTGAAGTTTCGACCAAGGTTCGCATCACTCGCACCGACGCGCTCAGCACGATGATCTTCGTCAGTACCACGACGCTTGTAGGGTTCTCGGGCTTCG
>JBEIIK010000088.1:0-9247 GCA_040380835.1 Ignavibacteria bacterium
AGCTTTATATACATTCTTAAGCAATCATTGTGTTTGTATTAAAAGGGCTAATTATTTGACTGTGTCCCCCCCCCCCCCCCCCGGCAAAACTTCCGCAAGCAAACAAGACTAACTACAGCGTTTCTGTTTGCGTTCCTCGGGCTTGTGCTTCATGATGTGGCGTTAGCCCAGCAGGTGCAAGGAGAACGGGACTTTGTCCCGAACGGCTCTTTTGAGCAGCTGACAATTGACCACGAGCAGCAGTATGATCTTACCGGCAGATATTATTGGCCATTCTGGCCGGAGCGATATGCATATCGAAGCAGGTGGTGGCGACAGTTCCACAGAGAGTTTCAAGCTAACAGCGTAAAGCCACCCGCTATCATCGAATATTATGAAGACAGAGTACCCTATGTGATGCAAACGGGCAAGTTCTATGACCCGGTATCCTGCTCGACAACGGATCTGTTTACATCCGAGCAGGAACCATGCGAACAGTCAGGAGCACGCCCGCTGTTCGGAATTCCTGAAAACTGGTTCGGCAATGAACCGGCACGGCTACGACCCGATGCCTTCAACAGACGATACGCAGGTCTGTATTACCGGCTCAACGGCGTGCAGAAACTGAGTAATGGAGGCACCCTGCCAATTACGTTATTGAAGGTCCCCAACCCGGCAACCGAACTTTGGCGTGAGTACCTTGAGGTGGAACTTCTCTGCCACCTCCAGGCGGGCCAGACGTACACGCTTTCATACTATGCCTCGCTGGCAGAGGTCAGTACCCACGCACTGAAGCTCGAAGCACGGCTTTCACAAGAACCCTACCGGACGCTCCCCTCCGAGCAATGTGCGGCAATACCGGACGATGACGGTCCAGATGCAAAGGTGGGCATACCCTACACGACAGGTGACCCAGGCCTGATCCTTCAATCGGACCCAATCATACAGAAAAATGGGTGGAAGGAACTTAAATACACCTTTGTTGCCAAAGGCGAAGAACGATATCTGACGATCGGGAATTTTGAGATGCGCCCGGGCGCGGAGGAATCGCGACCGAGACTATCCGATTGTCGTCCAGCATGGTACAGCAACCCCAACGCAACCGAAATCGCCTATTACTACATCGACGACGTACGGCTTACCCAAACTGTTAATTGTTTCTGCATGGAGAACAACCAGGCCTTCCGTGCAAAGCTGGTGCCCAAGGAATCTCAAGACCCATCAAAATGCTGTTATAGCATCCAGTTGTCGAACGGCGGCACATCGGATTGCCATTATAGCGCCTGCTCTATCTATGGCGTTGATCTGCTTGACGTCAAGAGTAATGGCAACTCTTCAGACGTGTTGTTCTCATGGAAATCCAACGACCTCAGCAGCACCAACCCCATGAGGGAACCCGTTACCGCCGACACTCTGTGGCACGAGCTTGGTACGCTCTGCGTACCCACCTTCACCAACCTGGAACGTCGTGAGCTCACAGTAGCCGTCAAGGGTCAGAGTGGCACGACATTTTGCAAAGAGCGCATCTCCTATACTGGGTGCCTTGACAAATGCGGATGTGAGGCCTTTTCCGAATCCGTCGTCGTTAGACTTCTGGACAAAGAGTCAAAAGACAAATGCTGCTTCGAGGTGTCTATTGATGCCTCAAAGCTCACAGGGGGCTGCGCAATTCATTCGGTTGATGTTTACGATGGCTCTGACAGGATCACCGATACCTATACGCCTGCGACTCCTGTCGGTAAAGATTTCACAGGGCCATTGTACACCTTCTGTCTGGACCGTTCCGAAAACACCAACGGCATGAGAGAAATTGTTTTCCGCGATGCGAGCGGTAACATCATCTGCAGAAAAACAATTGAACTCCGCTGCGAGTGTGACTGTAACAAGAGACCTCCGAAGGTTGAGATCGACTTTCTTGAGGAGAAATGGGGCAGCGGGATAGGCAAGTGCTGCTACAAGGTTGTCGTCCGTCAACCAACAACCTGCGGTTACACAATAAACAGCCTTGAGATCGGTACTGACGAATCGCTGACTGTTTCCTCAGGAAACTGGACGACGTCAAGATCCGGCAACTCGCTCATCCTCACCCCCGTAAAGGGGCGCGGTTGGAGAGGCTCGGAAGACACAATTGGCGTGATGTGCGTTTCAGCCTGTATGGGCTTTGATCCACGTGCACTGAACATCACGGCCAGTGTTTCAATGAACAACAATGAGTTCAAGGGCGAATGTCAGGTACCCGTGACAGTCAACAACAAAAACCCGAAACTGTGCTGGGGGGCGAAGTCCTGTGACGACGTAGTTCTTACCTTGGTCAAAGGGGATAGGCCTAAGTATCCCACAGTCGATGACTGCTGCAGAAAGGTTCGCGTACAGATACGTGGGTGCACTATCATGAACAAGAGTCTGGACATCGACATCAAAGGCCCAAACGGCATTCCGCTAAAGACCACGAATCTTGGTGGTGGTGTGTTTGAATCAGCGTACCTCTGTCGAAGCTATCGTGATTATGAGATCTTCACCGTGGTCGTACGTGATATACGCGGAACAATTCTCTGCACGAAAACGATTTCTGTTCCGAGTTGCCAAACACCGGAGAACAACCAATGAAAACAGTGATCTTTCGAGTCGTTGCCACATCTCTGGCACTATTCACTCTGGCACATCTGGCTCTTGAAGCGCAGATCAGACCCGTTATCTCCGGTAGTGAGGGTTGGGTTTCGTGTGATAGCGTCACAATGTCGATATGGGGCGGGATTCCCGAGTCGTTCGTGTTGCCCGATTCTACTGAGCGGATCACCACGTTGTACGTTAGCGGTTCCGTATTCTCCCTTACGAAGAGCGGATCGGCGTACGGCCTGTACATGAGTGAGCGCTTTCTCGGCGATACTCTAGCTGACGAAAGCATTAACAACTTCACACCGCGCCGCATTCCGTTCGACAAGCCAGTAAAGATGGTTGCCGGTGAGGCCGATCAGTTTGCCATGTATCTGACGCATGATGGGGAGGTGTATGCGACGAGTCTAAACAGCTGGTGTTTCAAGATCCTTTTCGGTGAGAGACAGACGACGCCAGTGTACCGGCCCAGAAGATTGAATCTGCCAAAAAAGGTGCGCGCCATCAGTGGCTGCGGCGGAAGCGCACTCGCTGTCATGGAAGATGGGACCGTTTGGTCATGGGGTAACAACTCAGGCGGTGTCAGCGGAAGGAACACCGATTCATTTCATGTCTCGATCGGTCCAATCGAAGGGCTGTCACGCATTCGGACTGTCCGCTCCTGTGAATCAGCCGGAGAATTGGGCCCCTGCTACGCGATCGATTCATCCGGGACGTTGTATGCGTGGGGAGGAAACACTGGCGGACAGATCGGCGACGGTACGCGCGAGGATCGATTAGCTCCATATCGGCTGCCACTCACGGAAGTCGTTGATGCCAAAGGGGGCAGGTATCATAGCATTGCGCTCAGATCTGACGGATCGGTGTGGACCTGGGGCAGTAACTCCTCCGGTCAGCTTGGATTGCCAACAATGCTCGCTGCATTTACGCCGCAGCGGGTAACCGGGCTGCCTCCGATCCGTGAGATCCATTCGTCAATGATGTCATGCTTTGCGATCGACTCTGCTGGACGCTGGTGGACGTGGGGAGAGAACCTGTCGTATCTGATGCTTGGCATCCCGAGGAGCGAAGCTGTAAAGTCACCCACGCTCATGCGCGACCCGTGCCTGATCAGCGATGTTGCCGAAGACCCCCGTTCACGAGAACTCGGCATTCACCCCCAACCAGCAACGCAGATCGTCAACATCCACCATGGACTGTCTGCCGTGAGTGTTACCATCGAAATCATCGATGTTCTGGGCCGCCCCGTTATCACCATGGTGACAACCCTTGATTCCGTGCCAGTCGATGTTTCCTTGCTACCACCTGGAACCTATGCCGCCCGATGCAGCGGCGATGGCCATTCGGTGACATCGGTGTTTAATGTGGCACGATAGGCAGAGGGTACGCTACCGTCATCCCCGCGAAAGCGGGGATCCAGACGAACCAGTGACCAGTGACCGATCTTCACTCGTCATCGCTTATCACCACCACGGCTAGGCCGACGGCTGCTGTGTGGCTCAGGGAGACAAGGATCTTATAGGAGCCCCATCTTTCAAGCATGGTACCGAAGAGTTCGATACGGGGCTCTCCGGATTTCTCGTTCACGATGCCGACCAGCTTGAAGGACATCCCATCGCGCATGCCGGTCTTGATAGCCTTGGAGAAGGCTTCCTTTGCGGCAAAGCGGGCGGCGTAATGCAGAAAGCGTGTTTCACCGAAGTGATCGCAGTAGGCAATCTCGGTGGGTGTGAAGATCTTGGAAAGGAAGCGTTCGCCGTACTGATCGAAGGCTGCTTTGATTCGTGGTACATCTACGACGTCCGTGCCGATGCCGATGATCATAGCATAACTCCGACGAGGTGAGGTAGAATAGTAGCGCTGGTGCCAGTGAGAACATGGTGGGCTTCTGCCGAGAGCTCCGTGCGATTCGGATTGACCTCGACGATCACGGCGCCATAGCGTTTTGCAGTATGGGGAAGACCGGCGGCCGGGTAGACTTCGGCACTCGTGCCGGCCACGATCATCACGTCGCACGTCATGGCCGCCTGCTCGGCAGCAGCGAACACATCATGTGGAAGTTCCTCACCGAACCAGACAACATTGGGACGCATAGCCCCCTGACACATCGGACACGTAAGGAGGTCATCCGTGCGGATATGATCGCAGTCGTTGCAGCGATTCTCAATAAGGTTGCCATGAACTTCCAGGACGTTCACGCTTCCGGCACGCTGATGAAGTCGGTCTACATTCTGCGTGATCAGTGTGAAGGTGCCCTGCGTTTGTTGTTCCAGAGTTGCAAGAGCGTAGTGACCGGCGTTGGGCTCGACCGATGTTGCGATGGCCTTGCGGTGCATATACCATTCCCGCACTCGCTCCGGGTTGGCAAGAAAGCCATCCATGCTGGCCAGTTCACGCGGCGAGAACTTGGCCCAGAGTCCGTCTGGATCGCGGAAGGTTGCTACGCCCGACTCGGCACTCACGCCGGCTCCCGTGAGTACCGCAATAGATGTGGCACCAGAGAGCAGATCTCGTACACGTTCGATCGACCCGTCCACTACGCCGCCGAGTTGAGTTGATCTTCCAGCAGCAGATAGGCCTTAATGAGCTCGTCGATATCGCCGTCCATCACCGAATGAACATCCGTGATCTTCGTCTCCGTGCGGTGATCGTTTACCATCGTGTATGGCTGGAAGACGTAGCTGCGGATCTGCGAGCCCCATTCGATCTTTTTCTTGGTCCCTTCGATGGCGGCTTTAGCGGCTTCTTCTTCTTCCCGGCGGATCTGGTAAAGGCGGGACTTGAGCATCTTCATGGCATGCTCACGGTTGAGCAGCTGCGAGCGCTCCTGCTGGCAGGCCACGACCACGCCCGAAGGAATATGTCGAAGGCGTACGGCGGTCTCAACCTTGTTGACGTTCTGTCCGCCCTTGCCCCCTGACCGGAACGTGTCCATTTCGACGTCAGCCGGGTTGATCACGATCTCCACGTCGTCCTCGACCTCGGGATACACGAACACCGATGCGAACGACGTGTGACGTCGGGCATTGGAGTCGTACGGGCTGATGCGCACCAGACGGTGGACGCCGTTCTCGGCCTTGAGGTAGCCATAGGCATAGCGTCCTCGGATCTCCAGCGTACAACTCTTGATACCGGCCGTATCGCCTTCCTGCTCTTCGGCCAGGTACACTTCAAAGCCGTGCTTTTCGGCCCAGCGCGTGTACATGCGCATGAGCATCTCGGCCCAGTCCTGGGCTTCGGTTCCACCGGCACCGGCGTTGATGGTCAGAATGGCATTGCGGTTGTCGTCCTGACCTGACAAGATCTTGCGAAGTTCCAACTCATCGACCGAGGTCTGGCAGCGTCCAAGTTCGGAGATGATGTCGCTTTCCATCGACAGGTCTTCGGCCTCTTCGGCCAGTTCGATGAGTGCCTCAACATCACCAAGACTGCCCTGCGCCTGCTCCCACGTCTGCACCCAGTCCTTCAGAGTGGACGTTTCCTGCATCATTTTCTGCGCCTTCTGCGCATCGTCCCAGAAGTCGGGAGCTTGGGAGAGCATCTCCCTCTCGGCTATCTCGTCGCGCTTGCGATCGATGTCAAAGGAACCTCCGCAATTGGTCCACACGGGCGCGGAGTTCACTTACCTGTTGTTTTTGTGGGTCGAACATGGCGCAAAGATACGGCGTCAGGGTCGTGCAAAGGTTGTGCGAAGCCATTGCGCAAAGAACGGGTCCTCTACACCGTATCCATCAGCATAGGCATAGACAAGCTCACGTTCCGTAAGTGCCTGCAGTGCACGCTTCACGGAGCTCGTTGCCGGCAGTGCATGTTCACGACGGAATGCTTCAGCTAGCGTCATGGCCACCCTACGCTCACGGGCAATCGCTGCGAGCAAACTCCATTGACCCGAAGTAAGTAACGAACGGAAACCAATAAACAGATGCGACTGCTCAGCAACGATATCGGAGATTGTGTGTTGTGCCCGTTCTACATCAATCGATCTACCCGGAACATCCCATAGCCGATTCGCCACAAGCTGCATGTGGAACGTTCGACCCTCTGTGATCATCCGTATTAGCGCGAAGGCCTCATCGGAGATGGTTCGGCGAGTTGATTGAAACCACTCACGGACAAACTCTCTGTATGATTCATCCGGTAACGCACCGAGTTCCATATGCCTAGTACTGGCGTAAAACGGACGACGATGATCGGAAAACATATTCTCGATCATTGCCTTTCTGCTGCCGGAAAAGATAAATCGTGTGCGCGGCATCGTCTGAATTACGGCGCGCAGAATGCCCTCGGCGTTGTCATCTGCGTAACCACCGATCTCCTGAAACTCGTCCATGATAACTAGGACAGGCAGAGGATGAGCTTCTATCATTGCCATTACACGCTGAAGATCATCGCGCATGCTAACTCGACGGTCCTGGGCAGCAAATACAAGCGACGCCTCACCACGCGCGTTCACAGAGACCGATGCACCAATTCGAGAGGCAACCTCACGCATCCCATCCATGAACTTCCGACCGGGACCATGAAGTGCGTGCACAGCCGAATTGGCAAGTGCCTCGGTTAGGCTACCAAGACCTGTGGTTGCCTGTAAGTCAACAATGATCGTTGGCTGCTTCTTGCGCGTTCGACGTGCCTGGATATGGGACAACAGGCTCGTCTTGCCCATTCTGCGCAACGACACCAGAGTTACGTTGACGCCACTTTGAATCGATGTCTCAAGGTTTGCTGTCTCGGTCTCTCGGTCACAGAAATACGCTGCACCGTGATACCCGACCAGCGGAAAGGGATTTACCAGTTCATTAGCCATACTGGCAAACTACGACCGTCGTTTTCATTGCGCAAGTTGCGTTGCGCATTTTGCGTTGCGCACTTTGCGCAATGGCAGTGTTACTGAAGGGGGCTTGACAGGGTAAGGATCCAACCAAAACTGCCTGAGCGCATCAGTGGGCCCACCGGCCACCGGGCATCGAGGCGCAGCATCAGAAAGTCGCTGATGAACGTCGGGATACGGGCTAGGCCTACGCCGGCCTCCATGTAAACGCCGTTGGTGCTGTCGAAGCTCACGCCGGGAACGTTCGCACCGGCACGGTTCGTCGTGCTTATGGCATTGAATACGCCGATGAGATCAACACCTCGGCCGAACACGAGCCCCGGCAGGCCGATGGCTCGCCACCACAGGTCGGTGAAGTTGTGCTCGGCACCCACGCGTACGAACTCGGATCCCGCAAAGGCATTGATGTTGATCGTTGCCATGTCTGACAGCGCGCCAAAGACCGGGAAGGCACGCATGGCCACAAACCGGTACTGGTTCGGCGTTACCACGTCCTGCAGGCCCCCTGCCAGAGTCAATGCCAGCTGCATGGGCGCATAGCCGGTTTCATAGGTGGCAAGTCGAAGGGTAGCCGATGCGTCGACCGACCAGAATGAACTGCCCGAGGCGGTCTCACGTCCGACAACACCGTGAACCATGCCCATACCCGAAACGGGATCGGAGCCGTCGGAAAAGAAGGCGATGATAGGACTGGTGCGCGGAGCCTGGAGGGTGATGGACACGACCTGGTAGTCGCCCGGAGCGGCCAGCACCCGCGGACGCGCCAGCGAGTCGAGAAGGGGCATGTTGATATGCCGCGACCACGACCCCTCGAGCGTTGCGCTCATCCAGCGGGAGCGCAGCTGGGCACCAAGAGCAAACCCGTCCCGGCGGTAAAAGTCCTGGTACTCGGGATAGAGCAGATTCGCCACATCAATGCTACTGAAACTCAGCTGCGTGCTTTTCGCGGCCTGGATGCTGGAGAGCGAGGAATAGATACTACCGGATACACCCACGGACGTGCGACGCGATCTGTAAATGGTCGCATCCATGGCAACGCGTCCGAAACGTGTATCGCCTGCCCCGACGCCCCCTGACAGGACAAGACGCACTGGCGAAAGGCGCGCTGTGATCGACGCTCCATAGACGGTCTGAGAGATTGAGCTGTAATTGAAAAGCGGATCCAAACCGACGACGGCATCACCAAACCGAGCCAGGGTAAACATTGAGCCGGAAAGAGGTCCGCTCTGTTCGCCTTCGTCGCTCCCCCCGGACTTCTTAAGACTATCCTGTTGGGCATACACTTTGATCTCTTCTTCAGACTGTTCGGCAAAGGCGTGAGCCTTCCAATACTCCGGACGCAGTGAATCTGCGGTGGAGTCCACATCAATGCGCACCCGTGGCGTATCGATCTCGACGCCGCCCGCCATGTCGGCCGCTTCAGCCAGTGCGATGGAGTCGGCACGGGATAGCCTCTTTGGCACAAACAGACTGTCGGGAATGTCAATATTCACATCTATGGAGCTGATATTGGTCTGGGCAGCCACATTAGCTTTTACGGCCATCAGCCCCGTGATGAGATTGATCTTGATCGAAGCTGTTGTCTGCTGGAAGGTTGGCATCCAGATGCTGTCCTGCACGCGGTCATAGCGCTGGACAAAGCTCAGCCCCTTGAGAAAGGGAAACGAGGTCTCCTGAGAAGGGGCAAACGTTGCCGCAATGATCTGATATGTTCCGTCGATGATACTCAAGGTGCCCTCGAAGCCCGGGAACAGACGCGAGCGCGGAGCAAAGGACAGTTCATAGACGAGCTGTGAGTCCAGGGTGTTCTTTCCAGTGATCGTATAG